>JAHBWI010000004.1:0-300000 GCA_019637075.1 Nitrospiraceae bacterium
TTGCGTTTTTCCCGGAATTTTACGAGTTCCCGAGATCTCGACATGCCCCGATGGCTTCAATATCCCCGTCGATACCGGTCGCCCCCTTTCCGTGAGAATGTTGAAAAACCCGCCCTGCGTCGTTCTCGGGTCCGCGTCTCCCTGCAGCCTCGCAGGACGGCATTTTGAACATTCTCACAATCATTGACTAACTGCGGCCTTGCCAGAAGTCTTTTTGAACATCCGCACGACTCCTGGATTGGCCATTCGCCATCTGCTCTTAGATGTGCATCATACCGCATGGGTCAAGGGGATGCCAGGACGTCACGCGCTCTTGAAGCGCGTGAGCCTGGCAAACACAATCGCACCAAACGGGAGGACCAGCCCCAGAAGCAACTGGATGATCAGCAACTCGCCGAGCTGGCTATAATCGGCCGGAGTTTGCAGGGTATTCGTTAGTGGATCGCGGACTTCCCTGGTCACGATATAGATCTGATTCAGGTACTTGCTGCCAAGCTGGCTCAGCGAGAGCGCCAAATTCGTAAATGAGGCCATAACCGCAAAGTACGTCGCCTTGAGCGAATCCGGCGCCGAATTGGCGATCCAGGCCAGCAGCGGGATCATGGCGATTTGGCCCATCGGCGATTCCAGTGCCGTATTGACCAGGGCGATGAATCGGGCGTCGATGAGACCGCCGGTCAGCGCCGAGGTCCATTGGTGCAGCCCATAGTACATGCCGACGATGGGAGCGGAGAGCAGGAACCCGGCTACGGTCAGGAAACCCACCACATAGGTGATCGAACGCTCCGCCATGAACCGCCGAAACACGAACATGCCCGCCAGGGCCAAGATGCTGCCGATGAGCGAGAGCACCGAGAGAAACTGTTGGTCGAACTTGAGCTCGTCGATCAGCCACCAGGTCACGCCTTCGCCGGGGAGGGGAATGGCTCGAAACACAAAGATGACCAGCGCCGTGCCCAGTAACACATGTCTCGCCTGCGGGGCCAGATCCTGGGTGAGCCGCTTGATCAGGAACGCCACAATCCCGAACGATCCGGCAAAGACGATTTCTTCCGCATAGGCCGAATCTCCAAGCCCGACCATCAGCGTGAATAGGACGAATGCGAGGCTGCCGCCGAGAATCCACCAATTCGCTGCGGTCGGCTCGCTGTGGCCCTCAAGTGCTGCCCGGACCTGCTCTCGCGCCATTCCCTGCGCCAATAGCCGACGCCTGTCCCTGAGCCTAAGGACTGAGGCAGCCCCCACACCCAACACCGACACGAAGGGGATGACGAGTGCCATCAGGTAGACATTTTGATAGATGGCCGCGATCGCCTCTTTCGGCAGCCCCTCCACACCCGTGAACAAATAGAGATTGATGAGCGCGACCAGGATGCCGCCGCCGACCACCGCCACGCGCCCCAGCGTCTGCATCGTCGTATGCATCAGCTTCCGCTGCTCGTCGTTGAAGGGTCGGCCCTGCTCATCCAGGCGCGGCACGGCTTCGACGGTCATGGCATCGGCCACGGTGTCTTGCAAGACATAGCCGACCGGAGACAGCAGAACGCTCAACACGTACCACGCCTCTGCCGACATGACGGCCACCATCGCCTCCCGATGGCCGATCAACCCCACCATGATCAGCAGGCTCGTCGCGATGAGCCCGGCGCCGAGGTACACCAGGGCTCCCTTCCATCGCCACAGAAGATCGACGACGTGACCGATCGGCATCTTCAAGGCCCAGGGAATCCCGGCCCAGAACCCCAGTGCGGCAAGAAACGAGGCGGACAGTCCGAGGTACTCTTTGACGAAGAAGGTGCCGACGATGCCGGTCAAGCCGGAGATGCCGGCGGCGAGGTATACCATCAACGGCGGCAGATAGGACAGGCGAAGCTCTCGTCCGAGCTCGAAGACGTTACGATCAATCCATTCAGCCAGTATCCGCATGAATTCGATCTACTCAACAGACCCGGGAGGCACCGCTCCGGCATTCAAGGCAATGTTCACTCTCCGCTCGACCGGGAACTGTCGATCCCGCCAGGCATCCAAGCCACCCTCCAAGGGCCTCACTCGATGGATGCCTTTTTTCTTGAGCATGAACGCCGTACGGGCGCTGGAGACTTCGTTGGGACAGGTACAGTACAACACAATCTCGCGGTCCCGTGGAATCTCGTGGTGCCGGTGCTCGATTTCCTCCAGCAAGAAATTCATCGCACCGGGAATCATCTCCGGATCCAATTCCAGCGACAAGGGATGCCGCACGTCGACTATCGTGATCGCTTCGCCGGCGTCCAATCGTCGCTTCAGTTCGTCCACCGAGATCTTGGCCATTCGCAAGTCGCGGATGAATTTCTGGCGATGGTAGTACTTATACCCGATGAAGCCAACCAACCCGACCAAGAGCACACTCACCAACACCGCGCCGGCCTGATCGAAAAGGGCGGCAAGCTGCTCGAGCTGGCTGCTGAACAGCGCGCCCACTCCCGCGCTCACGGCCACCCAGAGTACGGCGCCGGCCATATCGTACAGGAGGAACGTCAGGGGACTCATGCCGACGATCCCGGCCAGGGGAGGAGCGACGGTGCTGAAGCCTGGAATAAACTTCGCCAGGAGCAGCGCGCGCGGCCCCTGCTGTTGAAACAGGTTCTCGGTGCTTCGTACGCAGGAGTCGGGCTCAAGCGACATCCGGCACAGAAATCCCAGGACGCGTCCGCCTTTGGTTCGCCCGAGATAGTACCAGGCCACGTCCGGAGGAACCGCCGCGGCGACGGGGATCAGCAACGCGGTGACCAGACTCATCTTCCCGGCACCGACCAAGGCGCCCGCAGCGACCAAGAGGGGAATGGCCGGAATCGGAAGACCCACCTGCTCGAGAAACACCACGGCGAACAGCACGGAAGCTCCGTGGTCCACCAGGAATTGAAACGACGACGGCATAGGTTGTTTGGTTAAACCATCCGGAGCGGATAGGGGTCAAGCTGCGAGACGGCAGGGCACCCCGCTCGGCGGAGCGCCCCGCCCGGTTTCTCTTCGGATTACTTCGGAAACGACTGCGGGGCCTTCACCTGTTGCCAACCCTCGCCGTTCAAAGACCGTAACATCGCCACCAAGTCCTTTTTCTCCTCGTCGGTCAGTTCGAGGGGAATGAGGGTGTTGTCCAGGTACGGATTCTTAATCCCGCCCTTGTCGTAGAACTCGACGACGTCTTCCAACGTCGAGAATCGGCCGTCGTGCATGTACGGAGCAGTCCGTGAGATCTCGCGCAGCGTCGGGGTTTTGAAAGCCCCAATGTCTTCTGGGCTCTTGGTGACCATGTACCGACCGAGATCCACCGTATTGGTATCCCAACCAATGCCCAGGTTGTGAAACTTTTCGTCGGAAAAGTTGAAGCCCGAGTGGCACCGCGTGCAACGGGCCTTGCCGCGAAACAATTCCAACCCGCGCCGTGCCGATTCGCTGAGCGCCGGCTCTTCACCGCCGACATCATAGCGATCGACGGCACTGTTTCCGGAGAGAATCGTGCGCTGGAAGCTTGCGATCGCCTTGCCTACGTCGCCGATCTGGATGTCGTGTCCGAACACCTCTCGGAACAATGTGCGGTAGCCCTCGATCTGGCGCAGTTTGCTGACCAACTCATCGTGGTTTGCGAATCCATGCTCCACGGGACTGACGAACGGTCCAATCGACTGGTCTTCCAGCCTGTCCGCCCGTCCGTCCCAGAACTGCGCCTTGCTGTAGACACGGTTGAATGAAACCGGCGCACTGCGCCCTCCCTTCAATCCGTTGATGCCGGTCGATACCGGTTGGCCGTCTGCAAAGCCCTTCTCCGCCATATGACAACTCGCGCAGGCGATCGTGTCGTTCTTGGACAGCCGCCGATCGAAGAAGAGCAAGCGGCCGAGCTCGACCTTCTTCGCACTTTGTTGGTTGTCGGCAGGGATAAACCCCGCCGGATCCTCCAATCCCAATGGAACGGCTTGGCTCTCCGAAGCCACCTGCATTCCGGAACTCCCTGCGGCAGGTGGCAACAAGGCCAAGCCCCCGACGATGACGCCGATCACCCCCCACGATGTCCATCGCTTCCGCATATTCCTATCCTCCTCTTTGGACTGTGAATTATTGCTCCCCGTTCTTCCTCCCTCATCGATACCGAACGGGCGTGCACGAACATCACGATATCGCCCTGCATCACATCAGTCCAATTGATAATATGCGTCGCTTCGATTAGTATTACTTATCGTTTGATCGAAGAGGAGGGCTGCCGTGACGCTGACGGAACTGCAGTACATCGTGGTGCTCGCACAGGAAGGTCACTTCGGTCGTGCCGCGGAGCGGTCGTTCGTAACCCAGCCGGCGTTGAGCCTTGCCATCAAGAAACTCGAAGACGAGTTGGATGTGACGATCTTCGAGCGGCGCAAGAACCAGGTTGTCCCGACGCCGTTGGGCCAGCAGATCATCCAGCAGGCCCAGCGGGTGTTGGAGGAGGCGGACCGCATCAAGCTCCTGGCTTCGCAGGGTAAGAACCAGTTGGTGGGGCCGCTGCGATTCGGCGTGATCGCCACGGTGGGCCCTTACCTCCTGCCCGATCTCGTGCCGCAGCTCCACAAGCGGGCACCCCAAATGCCGTTGGAGATCGAAGAAAACCTGACGGTGAACCTGACTGCGATGCTGAAGAACGGCAAGCTCGACGTGATCATGATCGCCTTTCCGTTCGAGGAACCGGGCATTCTCACCCAGCCCCTGTACGACGAACCGTTCAAGGCCGTCGTGCCGGCCGACCACGCGCTCGCTCGCAAATCGAAACTGGATTCGACGGCGCTGAACGCCGAACGCGTGCTCCTCCCTCACGCAGGGCATTGCTTCAGGCAGCAAGTACTGGACAGTTGTCCGGAATTGAGCCGGTCGGACACGGAAGGACTACAGGGCAACTCGCTGGAGACAATCCGTCAGATGGTGGCGTCCGGATTGGGCATCACGGTCATGCCGGCCAGTGCGGTCACGAACAAACATCACAACAAGCGGCTGGCCATCGTGGAATTCGCCAAGCCGGTACCTGAGCGCCGGATCGGGCTGGCCTGGCGCAAGGGGTTCGCACGGCCGGCGGTGATCGGCGTGATTCGCGAGGCCGTAAGGACGGTGAAGATCGCCGATCTGTCGGTGCTTCCAGCCTAACGGGAGACCGTCACGGCTTGACGGCGGCTGAGCAACTCGCGAAGCCGGGACCGCATTTCTTCCACCGGCAGCCTAGTACGATCCCCGTGGCCGGCCAGAATCCATTCGAACCGGTGCGGGAGCAACGTGCCGATCGACCGCAGCAGGGCGGCGCGATCCCAGACCAACTGAAGGGGTGCTTCGAGCGTTTTCGTCTTGGGTTCCCACCAGAGGTGATCACCCGTGAACAACACCTGGTCGCGATAGAGCAGGGCCATGCTGCCTGCGGTATGGCCCGGAACAGGTATGGCGAGAAACTCAGGGGCCAGCCTGACCGGCTCTGTTCCCTCCACAATGCGCTCCGCATCCGGCATCGCCTCGACGTCGGCGCGGTGGATGATGCGCGTGGACTGGAAATGCGCCGCATAGCGGGCTGCGTCCGCGATATCATCCTCGTGCGTCAGGAAGATGAATCTGACCCCGCCACGCCGTTCGAACGCCTCGACCAGGTGTTTGAGGAAGCGGGGTGAATCCACCAGCCAGTTTCCTTCGGGATGTTCTACGAAAAAGCTGTTGGCACCGAACGACTGCTGGGCGTTAAACCCACAGTACGACACCTCGCCGCAGATCGGCAGGGGAAAACTGGCCATCGCCTCGCGCAAGAGCGCCTGTTCCGATGACTCCGTTCCGATCGAACCGACCGGGCAGGCCAGCAATGCCTGGCACGCGCGATAGCGCTCCCGGATGGTCACCGGTTGAGAGACAACCGCCGAATTCTCTCCGACTTCTGAAAAGGTTTCCGGCGCCAACTGGCGGCAGGCATCGCAGTTGATGCAGGTCGCATCGACAAAGAAGTCGCCGGCAATGTTCGAGTCCAGGCGCTTGCGGGAATCAGCCATGGAAACCAGCTCACATCTGTGGCGGTTTGGAAGGGCGTCCGGTCTTGGCCCGCTCCGCCGCCCGCCAGAGGTACCAAGAAGCGGTGCTGCGGTAGGGGCGCCATCGCTCCCCGAATTGTAACACCTGCATGGGTGTCGGCATCATTCGTCGGCGATAGGCGATCCGAAACCCGTTTCGGACACCGAAATCGTCGACGGGAAGGACATCCGGGCGGCCCAGTTGGAAGATCAGCAGCATCTCGACCGTCCAACGACCGACGCCACGAACCGCGACGAGCCGCTCGACGATCGCCTCATCGTCCAATGCCTTGATGGCACGGCCGGTGGGCACAATTCCCTCCAGCGTCTTGGCGGCCAGGTCTCTGAGCGCGAGGATCTTCGAGCCGGAAAATCCCGCCCCTCGAACGGCGTCTACATCCACGGCCAGCAAATCATCAGGGCGCGGGAACCGGCGGCCCGGAAACAGCGCGACAAACCGACGAAGGATACTTTCCGCCGCGTTGGCATGGAGCTGCTGGTAGGCCACCGCGCGGGCCAAGGCCTCAAAGGGCGACCGCCCGACGCGTGGCTTGATCTCACATGGACCGACGTCCCGGATGAGTTGCCCCATCACGGGATCGACCCGCGATAGATGCCGTGCGGCAGGGGACAGAGCCTTCATCCCTGTGGCAGGATCGCATCGGCTTCGATTTCGACCAGCATGTCGGGATCGATCAAGCGTTTCACCTCGACCATGGTGGTGGCAGGTCTGATCGACCCGAAGATCTCACCGTGCGCTCGTCCCACCTCTTGCCACTGGTCGATGTCGGCCATGAAGATCCGCGTCCGCACGACATCCGAGAGCGCGGCCCCGGCCTGCTGCAGCGCAGCCTCGATGGTCTTGAGCGTCTGGAGGGTCTGGGCATAGGGATCGCCCTTCCCCACCAATCCCGACGGTGTCATCGCCGTCGTCCCCGATACCTGCACATGCGCGCCCACTCGTACCGCCCGCGAATACCCGATCTTGCCTTCCCACGGCCCACCCGTCGACACATTCCGTCGCGACATACCCGCTCCTTTCACATGACGATCCCGCCGCCCACTTGAATTGTTTGCCCCGTGATCCATCTCGCGTCTTCACTCACCAGAAAGGCGACCACATCCGCAATCTCGGCCGGCTGGCCGACCCGCTGCATCGGCGAACGTTGCGTCCCGATCTGTCTGTAGGTCTCGGTCAGGACGCCCGTGTCGGTGATACCCGGAGCCACGGCATTCACCGTGATGCCGCGCGGCGCCAGTTCCTGTGCAATTCCTTTGGTCAACTGTTCGAGGGCCCGCTTGCTTGCCAGGTAGGCGCTGGCGCCGTGAAAATTCATTTGGGTCCCCGCGGTGGAGATGTTCACGATCCGGCCATGGTCCGCGAGCAGCCGTGCCGCTTCCTGCATGGCAAAGTAGGGCCCCTTCGCATGCAGCCCGATCAACGCGTCGAAATCCGCCTCCGTGGTTTCGGCAAACGATTTCGGCGAGAACTTGCCGGCGTTGTTGATGAGTATATCGAGGCGCCCGAGACGCTTCACCGTATCGGCGATCAAACGGCGGGCGTGCACGACCAGGCTCATGTCCGCATGGATCGTGACGGCGGTCCCGCCGGTCTCACGGATGGCGGCGGCCACCACTTCTGCCTGCCGCGCCCGACCGTGGAAATGCACGACGACTGCGGCCCCGTCACGAGCCAAACGCATCGCGATGGCGCGTCCCATGCCGCCCGACGCCCCCGTCACGATCGCTACCTTGCCGGTCAAGTTCGCCATCGACCCGGCCTTTACGATCGCGAAGGCGAAAGCGGCTGACCCCAGACTGCGCGGTAGGCGAAGTCGCCGACCGACTTGCGCTCGCGAGGAGCCACTTCACGTTGCTTGAGGTAGTCTGGGAGTACATCCGGCTCTCCCGGATATCCCACCGCGATCATAGCGACCGGCTCGTGACCCGCTGGAATCCTGAGCTCCACCCGCGCCCGCTCGATGTCGAAGCCGGCCATTTGGTGCGCGATCAGCCCAAGCGCCGTCGCTTGCAAGGCCAAGCTCAGGATAGCCATACCCGTGTCGTGAAGGGCGTGCCGGTTCGGCGTCCCTTCGTCTTCGAAATTGAGACGCGCGACCGAGAGCATCAGGATCGGCGCCCGGAATGCCCATTTCCTATTGCCTTCCTTCAGGCAATTCAACAACCGGGCATACCCCTCGGCATCCTCCTTGGTCGCCAAGACGATCGACCAGGGCTGCTCGTTGTTTGAGGATGGGGCCCAACGCGCCGCTTCCAACAGGCTTCGCACTTTGTCCGGTTCTACCATTCGTTCCGCATAGGCGCGGGGACTCCAGCGTCGCCGTAAGAGGTCATGAATCGGGGACTCTGTCTCAGCCGGTTTCTCCATCACTGACTCCTCTCTTGACCGCATCAATCGATGAACACCCAGTATACGCACAAGGTGGTGCGTTTGCATGGGTGGCGCCGCGGCGGCGTTTCGATCGACTTACGGACTCTTCTGTTCAACGGCCTCGGCAATCGGCGGAGCTGCGGACGGCTCGTTCGGAGACCAGCCGCCGCCAAGCGCCTTGTAGAGTTGCACGACGGACACGAGGTGGAGCCGCCTCGTCGAGGCCAGCGATAACTCCGCCTCGAAGAGGTTTCGCTGCGCAATCAGGACGTCCAGATAGTTGGCGAGACCGCCTTTGTATCGAAGGTTCGCCAGGTGCAAGGCAGCCTGCAAGGCACGGACTTGGCGATCCTGCGCCGCCGCCTGTTCGCGCGCAGTCTCCACCCCCGCCAACGCATCTTCCACTTCCTTGAACGCAACCAAAATCGTTTGCTTGTAATGGGCGGCCGCCTGTTTCGCTTGCGCTTCAGCCGCGGCCTGTTGAAACCCCAGCGTTTGGGCGTTCAGCAGGGGACCAGTGAGTCCTGGTCCGACCACCCCGAAATCTCCCCCCGGCGTGAAGAGTTTGGAAAGGCTCGGGTTGGCGATGCCCAGCGTCCCGGTCAGAGAGATCTTGGGAAATCGATCGGCTTTGGCCGCCCCGATACGAGCGGTGGCAGCAGCCAGTTCCTGTTCCGCCTGGACGATATCGGGACGTCGTTGCAGCAATTCGGACGGCAGCCCGGCTGGAACCACCGGCGGCATCGTCTGCTCGGTTAGGGAGAGACCCCGCGCGATGCGGCCGGGATTGCGGCCGAGCAGCACGCTCACTTCATTTTCTTTCTGAATGATCTGGCGCCGGAGGTCGGCGATCCGCGCTGCGGCATTCTCCCGCTCGGCCTGGAACTGCTCGACATCCAGCCTGTGGATGATGCCCTGCCGATGGCGCGCCCGACTGATTCGGACGGACTCATCCCACGCTTCCAGCGTACGTTGCGCGATGTCCAATTGAAGATCGAGCTGGCGCAGGTCGAAGTAGGACTGCGCCACCCCGCTCACCAGCTGGAGAATGATCGCGCGCCGGTTCTCCTCCCGAGCCAAGAGATCGCCTCGTGCGGCCTCATTGGAACGGCGGATGCGTCCCCAGATGTCCAACTCCCAGGCCAGGTTTCCTTGCAGGTAGTAGTTGAAGGGATTGGCAAAGCCGGGAAAGCGGACTCCGCCCCGCCTGGCAAGGGGCGCATTGCCCACGGCATCCATCTTGGGAGCAAAATCCGTTCGAGCCACGAACAGGCGGGCTCCGTACTCCTCGACCACAGCCACGGCGCGCTCGAGGTCCTTGTTTTCCTCCAGCGAGATGCGAATGAGCTTTTGGAGTTCGGGGTCCCGATAAAGTTCCCACCAGGGCATGTCGGCAAGGGAAGGCAGATCCCGGCCCTCAGCGGCCATGCGATAGTTGTCATTCGTGGGAATGTCGAGGCGCGAATAGTCGGGCCCCATCGCACAGGAGAGCAACATACCCGAGCAGAGCACGATGGCGACCCGGAACATCACAAGGTCCTCCTTGCACGGGAACAGCAACGGCGTCGAGCGCAGCTCAGTGGCCTGTTTCCGAGACCGGCGCTTCGTTCCGCCGACTGAATTTGCGGATCAGCACGAAAAACAATGGAACGAAACAAATCGCCAAAAACGTGGCCGCCAGCATACCGCCGAAGACCCCCATCCCGATCGAATGCCGACTGGCCGCTCCGGCCCCCGAAGCGGTCACCAACGGCACGACGCCGAGGATGAACGCCAAAGAGGTCATGAGGATGGGACGGAACCGCAGACGGGCGGCTTCGAGGGCCGCCTCGTACAGTGACAGGCCCTGAGCATATTGTTGGTTGGCGAACTCGACGATCAGAATTGCGTTCTTGGCCGCGAGCCCGATCAACGTGACCAGCCCGATTTGGAAGTAGATATCGTTCGCCATCGCCGAGAGCCATACGGCGCACAAGGCCCCGAATATGCCGAAAGGCACGGCTAGGATGACGGCGAAGGGAATGCTCCAACTCTCGTATTGCGCCGCCAGCACCAAAAACACCATCAGGAGTCCAAAGCCGAACGCCAGGATGGACTGGCTGCCCGCCTTCCGTTCCTGGTATGAAATGCCGCTCCAATCAATATCGAACCCGCGCGGGACCAAGACCTCCTGCGCGGCGCGCTCCAAGGCGTCCAGCGCCTGGCCCGAACTGTAACCCGGCGCGGCCGAGCCAAGCACGAGCGCCGTGTTGAATCCATTGAAGTGAGTGACGGGATCAGGACCGCTGCTATAGCTGGTCGTGACGACCGTATCGAGCGGAATCATGGCGGGACCTTGTCCGTTGGAAGCCCGCACATAGATCTTGCCGATATCGGCGGGACTCGATCGGTATTGCGGTTCGGCTTCGGTTTGCACCCGGTAGACACGCCCGAACTTGACGAAGTCGTTGATGTACAGGTTGCCGAAAAACGCCTGGAGCGTATCGAACACCTCGGAGATCGGCACACCCAAGGCCTTGGCCCGCTCCCGGTTGATCTTGGCATGGACACGCGGAGCGCTGACGCGAAAACTCGTACCGACCGTGCCGATCGCCGGATCCTGCCTGGCCTTGGCCACGAACTCCTGCGCCACCGCGCCGAATTTCTTGAAATCTCCGCCGCTCGGATCTTGCAGCTGCACGGAGAACCCGCCGGTGGCGCCCAAGCCACGGATCGAAGGAGCGTTGAACGCCAAGACCAATGCGCCGGGGATCTTTCCGAACTCCTGGAACGCGCCCGCGATGAGGCGCTTCGCATGTTGTTGCGGACCCTTGCGTTCCTCCCAACCCTTGAGCGGTGTAAACATGGTCGCCGTGTTGGTGCCCCGCGTATTGAACACGAAGTTCTGTCCCGAAAGGGTCTGCGTCCCATAGATCGCAGGGATCGTGTGATAGTACTGCTCGACCCGATCCAACACCGCATCCGTCCGTTTTTTCGATGCCCCGTCGGGAAGCTGCACCACGGTGATGAAGTACCCTTGGTCTTCGTCCGGGAGAAACGCGACCGGGATGGTGCGGAACAATTGAACCGTCACGGCGAGCAGGACCCCAACGATCACCAAGGACAAAACGCTGTGCTGGAGCATGATCCCCACGCCGGCGGCGTATCGATGTTGCGTCCACTCGAAGAACCGGTTGAAGAGGCCGAAGAATCCCCGCCGCGCTCCGTGGCTTGGCTTGAGAAGCAGCGCGCAGAGGGCCGGACTGAGGGTCAGTGCGACGAATCCGGAGATGGCCACCGAGACGGCGATGGTGATGGCGAACTGCTTGTAGAGCTGACCGGTGATGCCTCCCAAGAATCCCACCGGGACGAACACCGCGCAGAGCACCAAGACGATGGCAATGACGGGTCCCGCCACCTCTCCCATGGCTTTCTTGGCCGCCGCCCTGGAGGACAATCCGGCTTCCATGTGGCGCTCGACGTTCTCGACCACCACGATGGCGTCGTCGACCACGATGCCGATGGCGAGAACCAGACCGAACAGGGTCAAGGTGTTGATCGAGAACCCCAGCGCAGCCATCCCCGCAAACGTTCCGATCAGGGAAACCGGAACCGCCACTGCGGGAATCAGGGTCGCCCGCCAGCTTTGCAGAAAGAGGAAGACCACCAGCACAACCAACACCATCGCTTCAACCAAAGTCTTGACGACCTCCTTGATCGACACTTCGACGAACCGGGTCGTATCGTAAGGAATGTCGTAGGTGACCCCCTGGGGGAAGACGGCCGACAGTTTTTCCATCTCGTTGCGAATATGCCGGACGGTATCCAGCGCGTTGGCGCCGGGAGAAAGAAAGGTGAGCAGCAATGCGGTGGGCTTGCGATTGTAGCGGCCCTCAAGCACGTAGGATTGAGCTCCGAGCTCGACCCGCGCCACATCCTTGAGTCGGACCATCGACCCATTCGGCAAGGCCCGGACGATCAGTTCTTCAAACTCCTTCACATCCGACATCCGTCCTTCGGTAATGAGCGGGAGGGTGAGTTCGGTGCCGATCGGCATCGGCTCGCGGCCGATGGTGCCGGCGGGGAAATCCCGATTCTGCTCGCGGACCACATTGGCGATGTCGGTGGGCGTGAGACTCAATTGAGCCATCCGCACCGGGTCGAGGATCAGCCGCATGCTGTAATTCTGCTGGCCATAGACCAATGCGTCCCCCACCCCCGGGAGCCGCTTGATGTTGTCGAGAATGCGCAGGGTGGCGAAGTTGGCGAGAAAGAAGGCATCCTGCTGCGGATCGTTGGATTGCAGCACCATGACGGCCAAGAGATCCGGCGACATCTTTTTCACCGTGACCCCCTGGCGAACGACTTCCGGCGGAAGTTGCGGCTCAGCCAGCTTTTGGCGATTCTGTGTTTGGACCTGCGCGATGTCGACGTTCGTACCGATCTCGAACGTCAGCCTGATGGTCATATGACCATCGTTCGTACTCGTGCTGTCGAAATACAGAAGGTTATCGATGCCGGGAAGTTGCAACTCGATGGGGCGGGCTACGGACTCCGCGACGACTTCGGCGCTGGCGCCGGGGTAATCGGCCTCGATCTGCACCGTCGGCGGGGTGATCTGAGGGAATTGAGCGACCGGGAGGGCCTGCATGGCGACCAGCCCAATGACAACGATGACGATGGAGAGGACAGAGGCAAAGATGGGACGGTCGATGAAGAGGCTGAGGTTCATCGGGCCCCGTCCGTACCGGTGGTCACCGGCCGAGGAGCCGCTTCCGCTTCGGCAATCGCCACCGGCTTTACCTGCGCTCCGGGCATGACCCGTTGGAACCCGTCCACCATGACCCGCTCACCAGGCTGCAGGCCCTCCTCGATGAGCCAGCGATCCCCTTGCCAATCGGTCGCTTTCACATCGCGCACCTCAACCTTGTCGCCCTGGGCCACGACATAGACCACGGCCCCCTTTGCCCCCTGTTGCACGGCGCGCTGCGGCACGAGGATGGCGTGGGGTTTCGAGACCCCGTGGAAGCGCACCGTCACAAACTGGCCCGGCAACAGGATCCGGTCGGGGTTCGGGAAGACCACGCGCGCCTGCCGGGAACCAGTCTCGGTCCGGAGACTGACGTCGGCAAAATCCAACACGCCCTTGTGGGGATACGTCGTCTTGTCGACGAAAATAATCGTGCCGGTCAAACTATAGATACCGGGATGCTGGATCCGTTGAGAGAGAATGTCGCGCCGTCGCTTGAGCAGAAAGCTCTCCGGGGCGCTGACGATGACATACATGGGGTCGACTTGATGGATGACGGTCAACAGATCCGTCTGGGCCGTGACCAGCCGTCCTTGATAGATGCGGGTCCGTTCGATCAGCCCATCGACCGGCGCCAGGATGATCGTATTGTCGAGATCGAATCGGGCTTTGACCAGGTCTCCACGCGCGGCTTCCAAGGCGGCCTTGGCGGCGAGATCCTCCGCGATCGCGTCATCCACGTCCTTTTGGCTGACGGCATCTTCAACCAACAGCGGCTTGACTCGAGCCAGGTTCTGTTTCGCTTGGACAAGCCGCGCTTCCGCCTGCGCCACCCGCGCCTTGGCGCTGATTTCGGCCGCCTTGAACGGGACCGGATCGATTTCGTAGAGGCGATCGCCTTTCTTGACGTCGCGTCCTTCGGAAAACAATCGCTGTTTGATGATGCCGGTGACTTGCGAACGGATCTCGACGACGCTCGAGGCTTCCGCTTGGCCGATGAACTCCGGCTCGTCCGGGACGGACTGGAGGGTTGCCTCGACGATCTGTACTTCGGGCAGCGGAGGGACCGGCGGGGCGCCTGCTTCGCCCTTGCATCCGAAGAGGCCGATCATAATCAGACCTGCGAAGACGATTCTCGCCATATCATCCCCACGGTAGGTTGTGATTCCACCGCCTGCAGCACGTCCTTCGGCCGAGAGGAATCGTAGCACCACGTCAGTTGACGGGTCGAGGTTCAAAGTTCCCTAGGAAGCACCCACAATTTGCAACGCCTTCTCCAGCCAACCTGACTCTCTGAAGAGCCGATTGATGATCCTCACCCCCGATGGTGATCCATCAGGCTCACACGCCTCTCACTCGCTGCACAGGGCAAGGAGCGTTCCTCACAATCGCGGATGGGCAAAGATCGGCAACCTTCCGAATTTCTTACGGAAGATCGTCACAGCGTGAAGGAGGGATGTCGACCGCACCCGGTCGTGACGAAGCTTCGGGCCGAAAGTTCGGCAGGTGACGAAAGCCTTCGTCACGGGTGAAGAAGAAGTCACCAAGCCGGTGAATTACAGAGCGAGAGCAGAGCGCTGACTGTCGGCTGCAGGTTCTACGAGACCGTCATCGGGCCTCATGGTTCCTCTTTTAGACTGGAACCCGGCGTTCTCCAAAACCTAGTCGAATCGCCTCAATATCCAACTCCTGTTCCAGCCGGTGGAGGATTTCGTCGCTGATCGTGCCATCGTCCCGGAGTCGAATCAAGGCGGCTCGTTCGGTCGCCAGGATCGTTTCTTTGAGTTGAAGCAATGCCGCGCCTGTCTCCGCTTTGCATTCGGGATCGACGTCGGTGTCCGGCGCAAATCGCCGCAGGCGCCGTCCGTAGTGCAATCGCAACTGTTCGACATGGTCGGGCTTCGGCCAGGCCTCTTTCGTCAACTCCTCCAATCTGGACAAGGCAGCCCCGGCCGCATGTCGGCGCGCATGCATTTCTTCCCGCTCCCCATCCAATCCTTCCGACACTCCCAAGCGCCGAATCAGCGGGGCCAAGGTCAGTCCCTGCAGCACCAACGTGGACAGGATCACGGCGAAGCTCAGCAGAATGATCTCGGAGCGAAAGGGAAACGGGGCGCCCGCACCGGTGGAGACCGGCAAGGCCATGGCCGCCGCCAGCGTCACGATGCCCCTCATGCCCGTCCAGCCGACCAGAAAGAGATGCGACCAGGGGGGCAAGGGATCTCGTGCGCGGAGAGTCCGACTGAGGCAGCGAGGCAGCGTCGCGGTCAACGGGACCCAGCCCAACCGAACCAGAATGGCGGTCGCGCTGATCAGCGCCCCGCCAAGCATCAACGGCTTCAGTCGATCGGCTGGAACGGCGGCCTGCAAGGCCCTGAGTTGGAGCCCGATCAAGATGAAGATGACACCGTTCAACAGAAACACCAGGAGATCCCACACGGCGCGGCCCTGGATCCTGGTCGAGGGGGCCACCTCTCGGCTGAAGTTCTGCCGCAGATACAGTCCACCCGCCACACAAGCCAACACGGCCGAGGCATGAATCGATTCTCCGAGCACCCACGCTACGTAAGGAGCCAGCAAGGTCACCCCGATCTCGGTGAAACTATCCCTGATGAACCGCAGAGCCAATCGGGTCGCCAGACCCACCAGAAGTCCGACTAAGGTGCCGGCCACAGCGGCATAGAGGAATTGCAGGAGCGTCTCCTGGAGAATAACGATCCCGCCGACGACGGCCGCCACGGCGGCCCGATAGAGCACCAGGGCCGTGGCATCGTTCACAAGACTTTCGCCCTCCAAGATGGTCACGATGCGCCGCGGCATATTCAGCCGTTTGCCGATGGCCGTGGCGGAGACGGCATCCGGCGGAGACACAATGGCACCGAGTACGATCGCTTCGGGCCATCCAAACCCGAGAAGGGCATGCGCGACGAGAGCCACCGCCGCCGTCGTCGCCAAGACCAGACCGACCGCCAGGAGCGAGATCGGACGAATGTTGTCGCGAAAATCCCGCAGGGACGTGAAGTAGGCGGCCGCCCACAAGATCGGGGGCAGGAACACCAGGAAGATCAAATCAGGATTCAGCGAGACGGTCGGCACCCCAGGAACCAGGGCCAACACAAGCCCGCCGATGACGAGCAGGATCGGATAGGGCAGCAAAATTCGCCGCGCGAGCGTCGTCAGCGCCAACACAACGGCCAGCAGCAGGATGATGACTTCAAGCTGATGCAGGCTATCCATCTAGGTCCCGAACGGCGGCGCCGACGGCCGTTCCTTCGCGAGGTTGGCCTTGAAACCCGGTGCGTGCAACAACGGACGGCGCGAGGAGAACGGGCGTGGCTTTCATTTCGAACCTCCTCCTTTTAGGATCGGCAATATCCCGCCTCTCCGGAGCCCGATGCGGGGCGGCTCGTTCGGGAACCAAGAATGAGCCGCCCCACGCGATCGCCTGATCAGTCCCGTTTGTCGAGTGCAGCAATCAGCAAGATGATTCCCCCTTGCGCGTGCCTTGTGACCGGAGAAGCCCGGTGACCACCGAGTGCGCCAACCCCACGTCCGGCCATTGTTGGAGCGCCTCATAATACTGCCTTCCGAACCCATCACCCGCTTCCGACGGCGTCAGCATGGTCTTCGTCGATCTCAAGAGAGCGGTGATTTCCTCATCGGACACGGCCTGGACTCCCTCGGCAAGTTCGTCGATCCTGGCCATCAACCTGGATAGCGGCCTCAACCAGGCAAACCAGGCATCTCCCAACACCAGCTGAAGAAATTCCCCATTGGATGCAATCCGACCGTGCACCCGCTCATAGGACACTCGTTCCGCGTCCAGCAGGGCTTTGTGCAACCGGAGCAAGGCTCGCGAGAGGTCATCCAGGTACGCGTTCATTTGATCCTGAGCCGACACGTTCCCACCTCCTCGTCCCTACCTTGCCACAGACTTCACAGTGAAGATCGCCCACAGGATGTTCAAAAGGCCGTCCGTATCACCCGCCCAACCCCGAACCTGCTGAGACAGCCTCTTTTCCCGGGGCCGTACGTTGAGCCTCTGAGCGATGCGAGAACGCTGCTGGCGGACTTTTTCAACACCCTCCTAGGGGTGGGCCTTGCTTTGCGAGAAATACCGATAGACGCCTTCGACATTTTCCGGGAACCAGTCGGCGTAGCGCTGCCACTGTTCATACTTGGGAAGCCGAACGGTTTGCTTCGTGTCTTCCAGGCTCAAGCCCTGATTCAACGCCTCCCGCACCGCCGCGGTGAGATCCTCGAGATAGCCCCGAAACATCTTCACATGTTCCTTTCTGCCGACTTTCCCATGCCCCGGAACCAGCGTATCGAAGTCCAGTCGTTCAACTCGTTTGAGCGACTCGATCCACTCGTCGGGATAGTCGCTCCGCATCGTTCGATAGGCGACCGTTTCGACGGGGATGAAATCGACGGCGAAGAGCAGTCTGTCCTGAGGCAACAAGACGACCAGGCTGTTATCCGAATGATTCCTCCCCGTATAGATCAGCTCGAGGCGTTTCCCGCCCAGGTCGATGAACATCCGGTCGAGGAACGTGAGGTCCGGCAGCGGGATTTCCGGATCCGGTTCTTTCAACAACTGCTGCCGCGCTGCCGCATGGCTCACGAAACGGGCCGTGTCGGCAAAGACCCGTCCCCCCGAAATATGATCGTGATGATGGTGGCTATAGACGACATACCGCACCGGTCGGTCGGTGAGTTTGGCGATCTCGCTTTTGAGCCAAGCCGCAGCCTCCGGAGCAATCGGGTCAGTGACGATGACCCCCTCCGGGGTGATCACGAAGATGGACTGATGGAACTGATGACGAAACAGGTACACGCCCTCGCTCAGGCCGATCACTTCGTTGTCCGGCCGTAACGGCTCGGCTGAAAGGGCCGGTCCTTGGACGGAGAGGCACAGGAGGAACAGCAAGAAGCACATCGATTTGTTGGGCAACATTGCGACCTCCGATTCTGGGAAGCAGAGCCGTCGCTTCATGAGGTACCCGTCCGTACCTCCACCAGAAGGTCTCCCTGCTGGGCAAGGACCTCATGCCGCGTTATGTCGCGTTCCCGCCAGAATCTCAAGTCGACCGTGGCTCGACCCACACGCAACTGACGGAGCGTGAGGTCGGGGAGCCAGGGCGGGAGCGCCGGATCGAGGCGGAGCCGACGATTCGGGGCGTCGGCCTCCAGGCCCAAAATGGCACGGAGCAGGTGAAATACACTGCCCGCTGCCCAGGCTTGCGGGACGTTGGCTCCGAGATATTGCACCGGAAAGGTGCCGGGCTCCCTCTGCACTCCGGCGTAGAGTTCCGGCAGGCGATTAAGGAGGAAATAGGTTCCGGCTCCACTGATATCGCGGGCGATCATCGCGGCTTCTTCGGCAAAACCGTAACGCTTGAACCCCAAGGCAATGATTCCGTTATCGTGCGGCCACACCGACCCATTGTGATAAGAAAAGGGGTTGTACGCGGGGTGGTTCGCGGATAGGGTGCGAATGCCCCATCCACTCCACATGTCGGGTTCCCGCAGCCGCCGGATCACCCGAGCGGCGCGATCCGGCCGGACGATCCCGCTCCACAGCAAATGACCCGCGTTGGAAACGATCGTCTTTACCGGCTTCTTGTCACCGTCAAGCGCGTAGGCGTAGAAGTCGAGATCTTCGCACCAGAACCGGTCTTCGAACTGCCGCTGTAAGCCCGCCGCTTCCCGCTGCAGTTTCGCCGCAAGGTCTTTGTTGCCGACAGATTCCGCCCACTCGGCAACCCGGGACTTCGCGTCGAAGACATAGCCTTGCAATTCGCAGAGCGCTTTGGGGCCTTTCACCAGAGACCCGTCCGGATACCTGACGGCATCGCCGGCATCCTTCCATCCCATGTTCTCGTAGCCTTTTGCAGAGCGAGTCTGGTACTCCTGAAATCCGTCGCCGTCCCGGTCTCCGTAGTCGTCGATCCATTGGAGACACCGCAGGATGACCGATTCATAGTCGCCAATGAGCGCCTCGTCTCCTAACCACTTCCAGGCTTCGTGCCATGCGAGGATGTAGAGAATCGTCGCATCGGCCGTTCCGTAATAGGGGGTGTGCGGAATGAGTTTGAAATGGGCCAGCTCTCCGACTCTCAATTCATGCGGGATCTTTCCCGGCTCCGCGTCCCTGTCGTCGTCCCGCATGTCGGCCTGAAGAGCTGCCAACCGCTTGAGAGTCCCGCGAGCGAAATCGGGATAGACGATCATGTTCTGCAGGCTCACGATCAAACTGTCGCGACCGAATACGCTCACGAACCACGGCACACCGGCTGCGGCCAAGAGGTCGTCCGAGCCTTCCTCGTCGGCCCTGAGGCGAAGGGCCGCCATATCCTCCACTGATTGCCGGAAGAGCCGGTAGAACTCCTCGTTCGAGGTCGTCAGCTGTGTCGTGACCTGCTTCCATTCGGTCACGGGCCGCGCAAGGTGCCCCTCATGGCAAGTGTGCGTGCATTCGCGCGGGGCGGGCCACAGGGTCGCCCCATCGCTGATGTCATACTTCCAGCAGGCGCGCCATGCCCCCTCGGGCGGGAGGTCGACGACGAAACCGATGCGGCCGTTGCCGTATCGCGCCTCCGACGTGCCCTGTTCCACGGATATCGTGAGGGCCCTGCGGAAATCATCGTGTGCATAACGGGTGACGAGTCGCTGCTGTTCGCTCGACCACTCGGTTTCAATATTGCCCCTGCGCGTCTGTGCCTTGGACCGGACTTCGAAGATGTCGGCGAAGTCGGCGCGAATGAGCAGTTCAAGGTTGAAGCGCACCGGTTTCCCACTGTAGTTGCGAATGTCGATGTCTTCGTGGAGCGCCTCGCCGACCATGCGGCCCAGCATGAGACCAACGGTCCCGGCTTCGATGACCCCGCGTTCGGTCAGAACCCTCGGATTCACGAGGCAGGTGCGCGACGCAAAGTAGGTCACGGCGCCGGAGTTCAGCAGGACCCACGGTTCACCGTCGATATACAGTTGATAGCGGCTGATAAAGCGCGTGTCGCGCGCATACAACCCTTGCTCCGATGCATCCGCCACGGAGCCGTCGAATTCGGATACCAGAAACGCGTGTCCGTAATTAATGGTGACGACGGGGGGACCGACGGTGACCTTGAGGGACATGCCTATCGCCTCGACGTGATCCTGAATCCGGCGGAACCGGAGCATCAGTCGTGGAAATACTATCTACGTTGCCTCTTCCAACACACCGACCTCAATGTCGCATGAGGCGGTCACGCTACGCAACGGCAAGTGCGCCGGGGTCTTCGAGACCTGCGGCGAGACCAGCATCATCGCGGAAAGGCTGCCGCGGCCGCAGGCCGAGGGATGCAATGCCGCTCCGCGCACTCACGACATCTAGGGAATCGGTGCGCCACGAGATAGCCCGTTAGCGGCCGGAGGCGTCAAAGGGCCCGCCAAAGAGTCTCCCTTGCGGCGTGTTACAGCGCGAGCGGCTTGATCGGCGACACTACGGCCTCGGGGTTACTTTTCCAGATGGCCGGATCGGCATCCACGTAGAGTTCCACCTCGTTGCCGTCCGGGTCCCTCAAGTAGAGGCTTTGGCTTACCGTGTGATCGCTCATCCCGTCGATCGCAATGCCGGCCTGTTCGAGTTCCCGCTTGGCCGCCCGCAGTTCTTCGAGACTGTCACCGACCTTGATGCCGATATGGTAGAGGCCGCGCCGACGTCCCGGCGGCGGTCCCGGAAGATCCCCGACCTGGATCAGCAGTAACTCATGATGAGTCCGCCCTGAGGTCAGGGCGGCCGCCGAGCCGTTGAAGATCCTGCCGACCTCCGTGAAGCCGAGCAGGTCTCGATAAAATCCCAACGCCCGTTGGAGATCCTTCACAAAGAACACCACGTGTCCGAGATAGTGCGCTTTCATGCTCCGTATCCTGTTATTCGTGAAACGTCCATCGGATCTCATGACTGATCGTGTCCTGAGGGAGAGAGCCCAATAACCTGTCCGACCACTGTTGCACCTGCATGCTCATCGAGTCTTCTCCTTCCGCTTCGCTCGAGATGAGGTGAAGGCGAGGCCGGTCTTCTGCACCTCCTGATAAGGCAACAGCCAGACCAGCGATTCGTCGCTGAGATCCCCGACCTGGATGCGGTTGCCCCAGGGATCACGGAAATCACAGCGAAAGTCCGGGTGGAGCTTCAGCTTGTATTTCTTGGTAAGCTTTCGCCGGACCTCTTGGATCTGCTCGGGATCACGAACCATCAGGCCGAAGTGTTTCGTCCGGTCCGGTTGAAGCCGGTCGACCTCGAAGATGGCGAGAAATTGATGCTCTCCCAGCTTGCACCACGCGGCGCCTTCGCCGCCGCGCAGCATCTTCAGGCCGAACACGTCCTCATAGAACTTGACGGCCCTTTTGGCATCGGTGACTTCGATCACGACGTGATTGCACCCGTATACCTGCACCGCCATGGTTTCACCTCCGTCCGGTCGAACCGTCGGCCGCCCCCGCTTGGTGGGTCCTCACTGCCTCGATGGCCGCGGTGAAACGTTCGACCGGCTGTGCGCCGGACAACCCGTACGCTCCGTCAAGGACAAAGTAGGGGACGCCGCGAATGCCGAGCCGATGGCCGGCTGCCTCCTCCGTCTTGACCTCCGTCGTGCCCTCATCGCCCTCGAGAAAGGATGTCGTCGCCGCGCGATCCAACCCGGCACGAACGCCCAACTCCGTCAGTTCCGATGTCCTGCCGATATCGACGCCCTCCACAAAATAGCCCTGGAACAGGGCCTCCACCACCGCATCCTGGCGATCGTGTCTTTCCGCAAACCAGATCAGCCGATGCGCGTGGAAGGTATTGGGCGTCCGGGCAATGTTCTCGAATGCGAACGGAATCTGCACGGAGGCTCCCGCTGCCGACACCTGTTCCTCGAGCCGACGAAAAGCTTCCATACTGCCGAACTTTGCTTCCAAGTATGTCGTCCGGTCCATTCCTCCTACCGGCATGGTCGGGTTCAGCTCGAACGGACGCCATGTGACCTTGATACTCGGTATCGGCGGCAGGGAGGTCAGGGCCTGTTCAAGCCGCCGCTTGCCGACATAACACCAGGGGCACACGACGTCCGAGTACACAACTATCGGGAGGCTTCGAGCCGCATCGCTCATAATTCCTCTGTCCTCCGATTCGCTGGTCCGCGTTCTCCAAACAATGCTTCACCGGCTGCGCGCCCTCTCGTCACGACAGATGCCCCATTTTACCGGCCCGATAGTCATCCACCGCCTGCACCAGTTCCTGCCGAGTGTTCATGACGAATGGGCCATAGCGCGCAATCGGCTCCTTGATCGGTTCACCTGCCATGACCAAGACCAACGCATCGGTTCCCATGGCTTCGAGCTGCACTCGTTCGCCCTTGGAGCCTAACACCACGAGTTCGGCTTCACCCACGACCGTCGCTCCGTTGACCTTGACCTCGCCGCTCAACACGAACACGCCGGTATGGTGACCCGCCGGCAGCGTGAGGTCGGCATGGCCGCCGGCCCTCAGCCGCACGTCCAACAGTTCCACCGGCGTCACGGTTTGCGCCGGGCCTTTCCGGCCGCCGAACTCTCCCGCAATCACCCGGACGTCGCCGCCCCCATCTGCCAGGGGTAGCGTCGGAATATCCTGCTTCACGAGGGTCTGGTACCGCGGCGCCGACATTTTGAACTGAGCAGGGAGGTTGACCCAGAGTTGGATCGCCTGAAAAGCACCTCCCTGTTTTGCCCATTCGCGTTCGTGCATTTCTTCATGCACCACCCCGGAGGCCGCGGTCATCCATTGGACATCGTCGGGGCCGATGACCCCGCCGTTGCCGGCCGAATCCCGATGGGCGACTCGGCCTTGATACATGATCGTCACGGTCTCGAATCCCCGGTGAGGATGTTCTCCCACGCCGCGCGGATGCTCCGTCGGCGAAAAATCCCGGGGTCCCGCATAGTCCAACATGAGGAACGGGCTGAGTCGTTCATCCAGATCATTGCTGGGGAACAGGTTCCGAACCGGGAAGCCATCGCCCACCATGTGGGCCGATCCCGGCCGATAGACACCCAGCACCTCTTTTTGAGTCGCCGTCTGTGTAATCACGATGGACCTCCTCCCTTGTATTCGTTACGCCAAGTCCCGCAACGCCGCCGCCAGGGTGACCGTCCCGCGGACCAATCGCTCGGGCTGTTCATACCCCACGGTCCCCTCCGAGAATGCCCTGTACATTTCCTCGAACAAACCAGCCGCTTCATCGGAAAATCCGAATGACTTAAACGTCGGCACCACAGCGCTCAATGGGGCCGCCTGCTCGGTCACGGTCCGGCCGAGAATCTGGGTCAGCGCCGCCGCTGCCTGCTGGGGACTGTACTCCTCGGGCCCGGCCAATTCCACGACGGTGCGGCCCTTGCCGCCCGCCATCAAGCGTTCCGCCCCAATTCGCCCGATATCCTTCGTCGAGATCATCGGCACCCGAGCCGCCGGCGCGAGAAACGTCGGCAGAATGCCTTGACTCTTCGCCAGTCCGATCACGGCTGCCCAATTCTCCATGAAATAGCAGGGTCGTAAGATCGTCAACTGCTCCGCCGCTGCACCCAACACCTGCTCACCATAGTGTACGGCGCGAATCGGGCCGGTAGCCCCGGTGAGGTGACCGCCGACCGAGGACAAGAACACCACGTGAGCGATACCGCTGTCCTTCACCGCGCGGGCGGCTTGATCCAACCGCTGTCGCTGCTCGGCGAGCCATGCCGTCGCGCCGTAGTTCGGCGGCACGAGCAGATACACTCCTGTCGCACCTTTTAGCGCGTTCGTCAGCGCAGCCTGGTCGTCGAGCGAGGCAACCACGGTCCCGGCACCCCTAGCCTTCCACGCCGCTTCCTTTTCAGGCGTACGCAGAACGACCCGAACAGAATGCTTCTGCTCGAGCAGCGTCTGCGCGACCGCCGCACCAGTATGCCCCGACGCTCCCAACACGACAAACATGCTGCCCCCTTCCTGTTGCCAGCTTTGCAGGATGCAGGCCGTTGTCTCGGCCGTCACCCGCTTCAGACGCTCTCCACAAGTCGACCTCAGTATAATAGTTCTAGCTAGAACAGAGTCAAGTGCCGGGCCGTAGATTGCTGAGAAGTCCTCGTTATCGTTGGCGTCGGTCAGCAGCGATAGACAATGGAACGCGGCCCCGCTCATCGAAGCGATGCCAGGGGAAAGAGCGGATCGCCCGTTCGGAACACCCTGCATACCCTGTGGGATTGAACAAGAAGAGACCTGTCACGCCGGCGCATCGGCGGCTGGGAGAGTGGATCGGCTGGGGTCTTCGTCGAGAAGAGATGAGGGGGAGGGGGAGGGTCTATGCGACAGATTCTTGAGCCTGCCCCAGCGCGACGGCTGGATCACCTCGGCGCTAGCGTTCTTTGCGATCCTTGATGGCGCGCTCGACCTCGCGCCCCGCCTCACGGGCCTTGATCGATTCACGCCGGTCGTGCTGCTTTTTGCCCTTCGCCAACCCGATTTCCACCTTGGCATGGCCCCGCTTCGAAAAATAGATCCGCAGCGGAATCAGCGTGAGACCCTTGAGCTGGGTTTTGCCGATCAGCTTGTTGATCTCTTTCTTGTGCAACAACAACTTCCGCTTGCGCAGCGGATCGTGGTTCATGATGTTGCCGTGGGAATAGGGGCTGATGTGGCAGTGGTGAAGGAAAAGTTCGCCGTCGTCCACGGAAGCGTAGCTGTCCATGAGGTTGACTCGCCCTTCGCGTAACGACTTCACCTCGGTCCCGCGCAGGACGATGCCGGCTTCGAGCTTCTCCTCGATGAAATAGTCGTGGTACGCCTTCCGATTGGTGGCGACGACCTTGAACTGATCTTCGTGGTCCTGCTGTTTCCCCATCGATTGCCGAGACGACGACTTGCGCGCCCTTATCCCTGTGCTGCTTGTTTTCTCCCAATTCTGCTACGATACACCCATGCGCGGGTACGCTTCATTGGATGACTTCGGGACGATCCTGGCCGGGCTGGCCCACCGCCTCGGCCTGGAGAGCAAACTGTTCGAAGCCCGCCTACGTCGAAGCTGGCCGGAACTCGCGGGGGAAGCGATTGCCGCACATACCAGACCGGACCAGATTCGATTCAAGAAGCTCTATATCTATGTCCAGAACTCTGTCTGGTTACAGCAGCTCACCTTCTTGAAGCCGGTCTTGCTGCAGAAGGTCAATACCCTGGCCGGTCAGCCGTTGGTGACGGACATCGTGCTGCGGATCGGGGAAGGGTTCACGGAGCAAGCGGCCTCCGCAACTCCCGCGCTCGCGGAGGCTTCTGATCCGACCCCGTCACCGGAACTGCTGGCTGAAGCCGCTCGACATACCGCCTCGATACAAGACCCGGCGCTCCGAGCACAACTCACCAGGGTCATCGCCCATGCGTTGAGCCGTCCGGATCCCCCATCGGAGCCGGCACCGGCCCCTTGAAGAGCTGACGGGCATAGGCCGCCATCGCGGCACTGTCCTCCTTGTGCAGGATCGGGCCGATCCGCCCCTCTTCCTCCTGATCCTCCAACCGGTAGAACCCCCGAAGTGCGCGCTCGAACCCCTCGCGCATGGCCTGGTCTTCACCTGTTTTGAATTTGTGCAGGACGTCCGCTTCGGCCCAGGCCTCATGCGTAAAGATGTAGACGGAAATTCGCCGGTACCGGCTCTGGGGATCGTCCGGAGTCGTAGGACGAACCTTCATCGCCCCAAAATTGCGGCCCTCGCGACCGACCTTCCGAAATCGCTCGATCAACGCTTCGATCTCCGGATCGCTGGTGTACGAGGGGACGTGCACCGCCACCAGCGTTCCATCCTGCGAACCGACGCTATAGGGAGGGATCGAGCGGTCTGGCCGGCTCAAATACATGCCGCCCCAGATCAGGCCGAACGCGCTGAACAGCACGCCCAGCGCCAGCTTCACGACCGTGTCGAGAGGCTTTTTCTTCTTCGGACCGGCTGGGGCCTCGGCCTGGAGGGGAGTCGGGTGGTTCATGGACATGCTGGACCCGCCCTGCGCACAGGCCGGAGGTAGACGGTTATGCGCCTTCCGGTTCCTCCTGACTCACATCCTGTTCGGCCAGACGGGCCACCGCTACGACGCGGTCCTCCTCGCCTTCAAGGTCGAGAAGGCGAACGCCCTGGGTATTGCGGCCGATCTCGCGGATGTCGTCCACCTTGCAACGCAGCACCTTGCCTTGCGCGGCCATCAGCATGATTTCGTCTCCGTCGCGTACCTGGAGAAAGCCGATGGCGAGGCCGTTACGCTCGGTGGTCTTCACGCTGATGATGCCTTTACCGCCGCGGCCCTGGATCCTGTACTCGGTGACCGGTGTGCGCTTGCCGTAACCGCCTTCGGTCACGGTGAGGATCGCCGTCGTGCTGTCCGGCGTAATCGTCTCCATGCCGATGACCGCATCGCCCTCTTCCAGCGTGATGCCTCGGACGCCGTGCGCCGTGCGCCCCATCGCGCGGACTTCTTCTTCCTTGAACCGGATCGTAATGCCCTGTTTCGTGCCGAGCAGGATTTCCCGCTGTCCGTCGGTGACATCGACTGCAATCAGCCGATCGCCTTGATCGAGCGACAGCGCGATGATCCCGCCCTGGCGGGGATTCCCATAGGCCGCCAATTCCGTTTTCTTGATGACGCCCTGCCTGGTCGCCATCACGACATAGCGATCTGCCGCGTATTCCTTGACCGGGAGCGTCGCCGTCACCTTTTCGTCCTTCGACAGGGCCAGCAGATTGACCAGCGCCTTGCCCTTGGCCGCGCGGCCGGCTTCGGGAATTTCGTGCACCTTGAGCCAGTACACCTTCCCTGCATCCGTAAAGAAGAGGAGCGAATCGTGCGTGGAGGCCGTGAACAGGGTCTCCACGAAGTCTTCGTCCTTGATCCCCATCGCGATCTTGCCCTTCCCGCCGCGCCGCTGCGCCCGGTAGAGGTTCACCGCGTTGCGCTTGATGTAGCCGGAGTGGGAAATCGTGACGACCACTTCCTCTTCGGCGATCAAGTCCTCAATCGTCAGCTCCGCTTCCTCCTTGACGATCTGGGTACGGCGCTCGTCCTGGTATTTCTCTTTGATCTCGCCGAGCTCGTCGCGAATGATCTTCCGCACAAGCGCTTCGCTGCCGAGCACGGAGCGTAGATACTCGATTTGCTTGAGCACTTCGCGGTACTCCTCGACCAACTTGTCGCGCTCGAGCTGCGTCAGCCGCTGCAGGCGCATGTCCAGAATGGCGTTGGCCTGGATTTCCGACAACTGAAACTGCTGCATGAGGCCCGCGCGCGCGACGTCGGGCGACTCGGCGCGACGGATCAGCGCGATCACCGCATCGAGGTGATCGAGCGCGATCTTCAAGCCTTCCAAAATATGCGCCCGCTCCTCCGCCTTACGCAGCTCGTAGGCCGTTCGACGAACCACCACCTCGCGGCGATGCTCGACGAAGGCGGACAGGATCTGCTTGAGGTTCAGCACCTCGGGTCGATTGTTCACGAGCGCGAGCATGATCACGCCGAACGTCGTCTGCAGCTGGCTGTGCTTGTACAGATTGTTCAGAACCACGAGCGGAATCTCGTTGCGTTTGAGTTCGATGACGATGCGGACGCCTTCGCGGTCCGATTCGTCGCGGATGTCCGAGATGCCGGTCACGCGGTCTTCCTGCGCCAGTTCCGCGATCTTCTCGATCAGCTTGGCCTTGTTCACCTGGTAGGGGATTTCCGTGACGATCAGGCGATCCCGCTCCGTCCGCTCTTCCGTCTCGACGGCCACCTTGGCTCGAATGGTCAACAACCCGCGGCCCGTTTCATACGCGTCTTTGATCCCGCCGGTGCCGTAGATAAAGCCGGCCGTGGGGAAGTCCGGGCCGGGAATCTTTTTCATGAGCTGAGCGATGGTCGTATTCGGGTCATCCAACAGCAGGAGCAGGCCCTCGATCACTTCCCCGAGGTTGTGCGTCGGAATGTTCGTGGCATAGCCGACGGCGATACCCCCGGCGCCGTTGATGAGGAGATTGGGCACTTTTGACGGAAGGACGAGCGGCTCGACGCGCGACTCGTCGTAGTTGGGACCAAAGTCTACCGTTTCCTTGTCAATATCGGCGAGCAATTCTTCGGCCAGCTTGGTGAGCCGGGCCTCGGTATAGCGCATGGCCGCCGCCGCGTCGCCGTCCATCGAGCCGTAGTTGCCCTGGCCGTCGACGAGCATGTAGCGCATGTTGAAATCCTGCGCCATCCGAACCAGCGTGTCGTAAATCGCGCTGTCGCCATGGGGGTGATAGTTACCCATGATCTCGCCGACGATTTTCGCCGACTTGCGGTACGGACGGTTCGCGGCGAGGCCCATCTCGTTCATGCCGTGCAGGATGCGGCGATGCACCGGCTTCAACCCGTCGCGGACATCGGGCAAGGCACGGCCGACGATGACGCTCATCGCGTAATCGAGATACGACGACCGCATCTCGTCTTCGATTGCTATTTGTCCTAACCGTTCATCAGGCGGCATCTAGTTCTCCACGGATGCTGAAAATGGTCTCCGGCTTCGTTCTCAGCGCGAGAAAGTCCTCAACGTACCCCGGAGGGTACGCCTCCGGTCCTCCCTCGACTGCGGCCTTGCCGGAGGACCATTTTGACATCCCGCAAGATCGCATACGCAGACATTCGACTTCCGGAACGGCCGGCGCTTCTCGCGCCACGTCACACGTCGAGATTTCTGACTTCCAGTGCGTGCTGTTGAATGAAGTTGCGCCGGGGCTCGACTTCATCTCCCATGAGAATCGTAAAGATCTCATCGACGCCGGTCACATCTTCCAATTTCACGCGCAACAGCGTGCGCTTTTCGGGATCCATCGTGGTTTCCCACAATTGGTCCGGATTCATTTCACCCAGACCTTTGTAGCGCTGGATGTTCAAACCCTGCTTACCTTCCTCAAGAATGGCCTGGGCGAGCTCGGCTGTGCCATGCTTGAGCGTCTCAACACCTCCGGCGCGAATCTTATACGGCGGTTTCCCAAGCCCGATGGCCGACGGCGCCTGCTTCTGCAGTTCGCGGAAATCCGCCGACCCGACCAATTCGTGGTTGACCTCCAGCTGATGGGTCATCCCGCCGGCCGCGACTCGGCAGACCAGCTTGTTCGATTGGTGCTCTTCGTCCTCGACGATCTCGACGGTCGGCGCACCCTTGGGGTAGACCAACGCCAGCAGCGCCGTGACATTGCTCACCAGCAGCTCGAGCGCCGCCCGGTTCTTGAGCATGTCTCGGTCCAGCCCCGGCTCGTCGACGAAGAGCCGCAGCATGTTCGCTTCGTGGTATCTCTTGTTGACCTTGTGCAGCAGCGACTCGAAAGCAATCAGCTTCTTCAGAATCGGAAGCAGTCGCCGGCCCGTAACGTAGTCCCGTCCGCTTTCGACGAAGACCTCGACCTCCTCCACCGCGAGATCGGCGAGGTAATCATTCATCGCGGCTTCGTCCTTCAAGTAGCGCTCGGTCTTGCCCTTCTTCACCTTGAACAGCGGCGGTTGGGCGATATAGATGTACCCTCGCTCCAACAGCTCCGGCATTTGCCGGAAGAAAAACGTCAGCAGCAGCGTGCGGATGTGGCTGCCGTCCACGTCGGCGTCGGTCATGAGCACGATCTTGTGGTACCGAGCCTTGGCGATGTCGAACGCCTCTTTGTCTGGCTTCTCGCTGTCGTCTTTCCTGCGGCCGATACCCGTACCCAGCGCCATGATCAACGTCCGGATTTCGTCGCTCGTCAGCATTTTGTCGAAACGGGCCTTCTCCACGTTCAGAATCTTGCCCTTGAGCGGAAGGATCGCCTGGAACTTCCGATCGCGACCCTGCTTGGCCGAACCGCCGGCCGAATCACCCTCGACGATGAACAGCTCGCTGAGCGCCGGATCCTTTTCGGAGCAGTCCGCCAGTTTCCCCGGCAGCGACCCTCCGTCCAACGCGCTCTTCCGTCGGATCAGTTCCTTGGCCTTGCGGGCCGCTTCCCGCGCCCGGGCTGCGTCGATCGCCTTCCCGATGATCTTGCGGGCTACGCTCGGGTTTTCTTCGAAGTAGGTACCGAGCGCCTCGTTGACCGCCGCCTCGACGATGCCCTTCACCTCGCTGTTCCCGAGTTTCGCCTTGGTTTGCCCCTCGAACTGCGGGTTCCGGACCTTCACGCTCACCACGCCGGTGAGCCCTTCGCGCACGTCGTCGCCCGCGAGGGACTCGACCTCTTTTTTCAGGAGCTCGTTAGCGCTCGCATAACTGTTGATCGTCCTGGTCAGCGCCGCCTTGAAGCCGACCAAGTGCGTACCGCCTTCCCTCGTGTTGATGTTGTTCGCGAACGAGAACAGGTTTTCGGCGTAGCTGTCGTTGTATTGGAGCGCGACCTCGAGAATCAGGTCGGGCTTTTCGACCTTTACATAGATGGGCTTGTGCAGGGGCGTCTTGGCCTCGTTGAGGTGCTCGACGAAGGAGACGATGCCGCCCTTGTAGTGGAAGACCTGTTCCTTTTCCTTGCGATCGTCACGGAGGGTAATGGCCAAGCCCTTATTGAGGAAGGCCAATTCCCGCAGGCGCTGCGCCAGCACATCAAAGCTGAACTCCAGCGTTTCGAACACTTGCCCATCCGGCTTGAACCGCACCTTCGTGCCGCGCTTTTTCGTTTTGCCGGTCACGGCCAGGGGCGTCAGGGGCTTCCCCCGCTCATAGCGCTGTTCGAAAACCTGACCGTCCTGCCAGATTTCCAACTCCAGCCACTCCGACAGCGCGTTGACCACGGAAATGCCGACCCCGTGCAGACCCCCCGAGACCGTATAGGCGCCCTGTTCGAATTTGCCGCCAGCATGGAGGACGGTGAGGGCGACCTCGGCCGCAGACTTTTTCTGCGTGGGGTGCATCCCGGTAGGAATACCGCGCCCGTTGTCGATGACGGTCACACTGCCGTCGATGTGGATGGTGACGTCGATGGCCTCGCCGAACCCCGCCATGTGCTCGTCGACGCTGTTGTCGACGACCTCATAGACGAGGTGGTGCAACCCATCCACGCCGGTGCTCCCGATATACATGGCCGGGCGCTTCCGGACGGCGTCGAGTCCTTCGAGGACCTTGATCTGGTCCGCACTGTAGCTGTCGGATTTCGGTTTGGTGGTGGTGTCCTGTTGGTCGTCCTTGGCCATTCAGCTCCTTGATGACAGCGCGCAAACCTCAACCGTCAGCGTACTCCTCGGCGATCCGTCGATCGCTTCAGGCTGACGGCTTGTGTCAAATTTTGATCGGCATCACGACGCACTTGAACCCGGGGCTCTCCGGCTCCTGGATGAGGCAGGGGCTCAGCGAGGAATCCATCTGCAGCGTGACCGATTCGCCATCCATGACGCTGAAGGCATCCAGCAGATACCGTGCATTGAAGCCGGTTTGCAGCGCATCGCCTTCATACCGCGCGGGCAACTCTTCCGTGGCCTCACCGTAGTCGGGATTGCTGGCGAAGAGCGTCATCCCGCCGGGGGCGAACGACACCTTCACCGCATTGGCCTTGTCCTTCGACAGGACCGACACACGACGCAGCGCGCTTTCCAACTCGGCCCGGTTGACCGTGATGCGCTTGCCGCTCTCCTTGGGGACGACCTGCTGATAGTTGGGGTAGTTGCCTTCCATCAAGCGCGAGGTGAGGAGCAGACCGCTCTTCCGGAAGATCATCAGGTTCTTGGTAAACCCGATCAATGGTTCGGCATCGCCGCCTTCCTCGAGCAGCCGCCGCATTTCCTGGGCCGCCTTCTTGGGAATGATCGCTTTGATCTCCTGAGCCGCCGACTTGGCGCCAGGCTGACCGACCTCGCGTTCCGCCACGGCCAGCCTGTGGCCGTCCGTTCCGACGAGTCGAAGTGTCGTCTTCTTGTCCGTGGAAGTCAGCGTGACCAGCAGCCCGTTCAAGATGTAGCGCGCATCGTTGTCGCCCGCGGCAAAGAGCGTCTTCCGGATCAACTCCAGCAGACCCGCGCCCGCCAGAGGCGTCAAGCCTTCCCGCTCGATCGAGGGCAGAGCCGGGTAGTCCGTGCTGGGGAGGCCGACGACTTTGAACTGGCTCTTGCCGCATTGAATCGTCGTCCAGTTGTTGTCGCTCGACGTCAGCTCGATGTCTCCGCCGGGCAATTCCTTGATGATCTCGTACAGCTTGCGAGCCGAAATCGTGACCCCGCCGGCTTCCAGCACCGTGGCCTTGTAGAGGCCGCGCATGCCGATCTCCAGATCGGTCGCGACAATCTCCGCGCCGTCATGCTTGGCTTCCAGGAGGATATTCGAGAGGATGGGCATCGTGTTGCGCTTTTCGACGACCCCCTGCACACGCTGCAGACCCGTCAGCAGTTCCTCTCGAGCGATGCGTACCTTCATAGTCGATCTCCCTCAGAGGGCCGTTACGCCCTCAAAATCTGCTCCTTCAGGCCTTCCAGAGTCGTGTGCAAGGTTGAGTCGGCTTCCTTCGCCTTGGCGATCTGCCGGCAGGCGTGGATGATCGTCGTATGGTCCTTGCCGCCGAAATGGCGCCCGATTTCCGGAAACGACGCATCGGTCAGTTCCCGGCACAGATACATGGCGATCTGTCGCGGATGAACCAACGTCTTGCTGCGCCGCCGCGACTTCAGCTCGCCGATTTTCACATGGTATTTCGCGCCCACCACTTCTTGGATGTCCTCGATCGAGACGATCTTCTTCTTGTCCCCGATCAGGTCCCGGAGCACGTTCTTGGCCATGTCCAGCGTGATGACCTGTCCCGTCAGGGACGAGTAGGCACCCAATCGGACCAACGAGCCTTCCAGCTCCCGGATATTGTTCTTCATCGTGTTGGCCAGGAAATGGATGACATCTTCCGGCAGAGAAATCCGCTCATCTTCGGATTTTTTTCGCAAAATGGCGATTCGCGTCTCCACGTCGGGCGGCTGAAGGTCCGCGATCAGCCCCCACTCGAACCGCGACCGCAGCCGCTCTTCTATGTCCGGCATGTCCTTGGGGAACCGGTCGCTGGAGAGGACGATCTGCTTCCTGGCTTCATAGAGCGTATTGAACGTGTGGAAGAACTCTTCCTGGGTCCGTTCCTTCCCGGCCAGGAACTGAATGTCGTCGATCATCAGCATGTCGATATTCCGATACCGTTTCCGTAGGTCCATCATCTTGTCGTACCGGATCGAATTGATGACTTCGTTCGTGAACTGTTCCGTCGTGAGGTAGGCAATCCGGAGGTCACTGCGTTCCGCGACGTGGTTGCCGATTGCGTTCAGCAAGTGGGTCTTCCCTAAACCGACGCCGCCATACAGGAACAAAGGGTTATAGGCCTTGGCGGGTTGTTCGGCCACGGCCATACAAGCGGCATGGGCAAACTGGTTCCCGGCTCCGACCACGAAGCTCCTGAACGTATACTTGGGGTTGAGTTGCACGCCGCGCTTGGGCCGCGCCGCAATGAGCCCGCGATTGATCGCGCCGGGCGCGGCTGCCGGTTCTACAGCGGGCACATGGGGCTTGCGGCTCACGACGAACGAGACGTTCATTCGTCCTCCGCCGCCTTGGGCAACCGACACGGCTTCAGCCAGGAGGTCGCGATAGTGCTCACTCAGCCAATCGCCGAAGAACTTGTTCGGGACCCCGAGGTATGCGGTCGTTTCATCGACCCGGTCCAGGATTACAGGTGTAAACCACGTCTCGTACACCTGTTTCGGCACCTTTTCCTGAATGTACGCCAATGCCTCGTTCCACATTGATTCCGCCCTCATTATTCAATGACTTATAAATGTTCACAGCTTTATACACAGGTGTGGATAATCGTAAGGAAGAGGCCGTATTCATCAGGAAACGGAGTGCCCTGGAACGGGATCCGGTGTGGACGACGGAGCGGCATCGGTTTCGCCTGCCTCGCTTCTTCACAGACGACCCAGGCATATCCCCCATCTCCCCCTGCCTTATACACCATCTCATCCACATGAGCTAGGCTCTTTTCTCGCCAAGAGCCACGGCGCGATTCCTCTCCATCCACAGAACCCACACGACCTACTCCTACTCCGACGACGACTATTTTTCTTTCTTACCGTTCACAAATAAGAAGAAGAGCCGTCAGAGCACAATTGTTCGCCCGTGCGCGGCAATCAACTCCAAGAGGTCACGATAGGAAATCATCGTCACACCGGACCGTTCGGATTCGGAACGTCCGGAACCAGCCAGACGATATACGGCTCCGGAAAACCCTGAAGGAGGCGCATCTGCCCGTTCCAGCAAGACGAGCGATGCGGCTCCCTGCTCAGCCGTTGCCGGCAACAGACAGGTCACTTCGGCTGCGGGACGACGAAGCAAGTAGAGCACAGGCGAATCAGTCATAAGTCTCTATTAAAACACTAGGGAGCGATCAGCTCGCATCAGCAACTCGGCAACCGACCGGCATGTCCCCATCGTCACGGTAAAACCTTCCTCCACCTCGGCCACGCCCTCGTCTGTGGGGACGATCACGAATGGGATCCCCAAGTGTTGGAACGACGGGAGATACTTCTCTAAGATGTCCACATCGACGATGTCGTCCCGGTCCTCTCCAATCAGCGAGGCTGCATTCCCAATCAATGCTACCGTGATCTCGTTGTCTCCGGCGGCCAGGCCGAGTGCAATGCGCAGAGCTTCCACCGGACGAGGGGTCCGGCGCGGGTCTTCCTGAATGACAAGAGCGATGGTTGAAGCCATGAGACTGGTGTGTGAATCGACCGGAAATCAGGTGAAAGCCAAGAACCGGTCACAGCCATTGACGATATTGGAGAGCACGACAAGCCCGCAAAGGGACACACGGCTGTCGATGCCTTCGGTCGTGACCCCGTGTTGCTGACACCCATAGGCGCAGACGAAGAGTTTGACTCCCCCCGCAGCGAGATCCATGTATCGGGAATCGTGCAGGTTCTTTACCCCTTCATCGATGAAGTACAAATAGAGATCGTAGCCTTGCGACAACCCCTCACGACAGAGTTCGGCGACCGTCGCGACACTGGGGTGCGTCGGGGGTGTGGATAACAGGATGCCAAACTTCTTCGTCGCCATTAGAAATTCGTAAGAATAAAAGATAAAGTTTACTGAATAATCAATTACTTATAATTTAAAAAGTGACAGCGGAGCCTACGGGCTTTGAGGAGGAAAGTCAACCAGAAAAAGGGCCGAATTTTATGTGGGGCAGAGCCGGGTTTTCAGTGCGTTCGGGAGGTCGGAAAGAGCGACGACTTCTTGGTCTTTCGTCTGCATATTGCGCACGATCGCGGACCCCTTCGTAATCTCGTCGTCTCCTAGCAGGACGGTATACAACGCTCCGAGACGATCCGCTTGGCGGAGGTGGGCTTTGAGAGTGCCGGAGCGAAAGTCCATATCGGCTGGGATGCCTTGCCGTCGTAACTCGTCGAGCAAGCTGAATCCCAACAGAGCCGCTTTCTCACCGAAGGCCGCCACGTAGATTCTGGGTTTCGCGTGCACAACCGTATCCGTCGGCAACATGAGCGAGATCCGTTCGAGTCCGACTGCGAATCCCACGGCAGGAACCTGTGGTCCGTCGAGCTGCTCGACCAGTCCATCGTACCGACCCCCGGCGCCCACGGCATTTTGGGCGCCAAGTCCCGAGGCTGTGACCTCGAAGGTCGTCAGGCAATAATAATCCAGTCCGCGGACCAGACGAGGATTCAAGTGAATGGGGATCCCCACCGACTCGAGTCCGCCAACCACGTGGTCGAAATGGGCCCGAGCCTCCGGTGAAAGGTGATCGGTCAAGCGCGGAGCCGCTTCCGTCGCAACCCTGCAATCGGGCACTTTGCAATCAAGGACCCGTAGGGGATTGGTCTCCAAACGCCGTTGGCAGTTGGCGCAGAGGCGATCCGTGACCGTTTTCAGGTAATCGACCAGGATCGGTTTGTAGCGCGCCCGGTCATCCTGGTAGCCCAAGCTGTTGATCTCAAGAGTCAAACCCTGGAGCCGAAGGTCGCTGAGGATTCGCCACAGAAGGCAAATCACCTCGACGTCGGCACGGGGGTCCGAGACCCCGAACGACTCCACGCCAAACTGGTGAAACTGCCGGAGGCGTCCCGCCTGCGGCCGCTCATGTCGAAACATGGGGCCGACGTAGCAGAACTTTTGGGGCAACGGCTCCGCCGCTCGATTGTGCTCGATGAAGGCGCGGACCGTGCCGGCAGTCCCTTCAGGTCGAAGCGTCAGCGAGGTGCCGTCACGGTCGGCGAAGGTATACATTTCCTTCTCGACGATGTCGGTCGTGGCGCCGATACTGCGGGCAAACAGTGTGGTCACCTCGAAGATTGGGACCCGGATCTCCTGAAACCCATACCATGAGGCCCATCGCCGCGCGGTTTCTTCAATCAACCGCCAGCGCGGGGTCTCTTCGGGCAAAATGTCCTTAACGCCCTTGATGCCTTTGATCATACGTCGATGTCGTCAGGGATTCGGTGGAACGTGACGGTCACGTTTCCCGGTTCGGGGGCGAACTATAGCGGCGGATTTACAGGCAAGTCAATGAAGCCGCAGGACGTGTCTCGTGAAACGCGAAGTGTATCTCGTGAGAAGGCCGTAGGGCGCAATCCAACGCCGTGTGAGGGACGAGATATGACGAACGCGGCAGTTGCACCCATGTCCATGCGAGCGTATAGTGCCCGACACTCGCAACTGACCATTTCCTGAGCGATAGCTTCACCCATGAGCCAACAGCGCCACATTCGCCGCGTGCTCGCGATCGCGCCGATGCCGCCGGAAAAGTCCGCCTATGCGCTGGCTCGGTACAGCCGCTCCCCGGACCCAATCGAGGAGAGTATCAAGTGGGTCCATTCCCATTCCTCCGAGAAGTTCTGGGAACAGTTCTACTTCGATTACGGACATGCCTCGATCGCCGACCTGGGGCACGTGATCGTCTGCTTCGAACAGATCTCGGAGTTGGCTGCCATTCGGCTCGAGGATGAGCCCCTGTGGGATGGTCAGGCCAAGTCCAGTCGGTACCAAAACTTTGCCTCGAACAACTGGTTCCTGCCCGATGCCATTCGCGGCCAAGAGACCGAAGCCATGTATCTCGGCATCCTCCGCGGACTTGGGACGGTGTACCAAGCCTTGCATGAGCCGCTCACCCGTTTCTTGACCGAACGGGAGCCTCGGCCTGAAGAGATGACGCCGGGCGCCTATCAACGGGCCATTGCGGCGCGAGCCTTCGACGTAACTCGCTATCTGCTGCCGTTGGCTGCGCGTACCAACGTCGGCCAAGTGGTCAGCATCCGCACCTTAGAGAAACAGATCTCCCGGCTGCTCTCCTCGCAGTTGCCCGAACTCCGGATGATCGGCGAAGACCTGAAGGATGCCTGCCAAAAACCTCCGGTCAACCTGTGGGGTGAATTGTCAGGACAAGCCGCGGGCCTGGCCGAACCGTTGGCGCCGACGCTGGCGCGTTATGCCAAAGCGAGTCCTTACCAGACAGAGGTGTACAGCGACCTGGCTCGGCACGCGAAGGAAGTGTTGCGGGGGACTGGGTTAGACCAGCCGGGGTCTTGGGGTGACCAGGAGCCGGTGGATCTCCTCGAGCCGCACCATCCGCTCGACGAAATCGTGACGACCTTGCTCTATCGCGTCTCGCAGGCCTCCTATCGGAAGATTCTCGCCGTCGTGCAGGACTGGACCGAGAAGCAGAAGCAGGACACGCTGGAGGTGGCTTTCCGTCAACGAGGTCCACATGACGAGCTGATCAAAGAATTCCGCAGCGGCTACGGATTCGTCTTCGACATCCTCATGGACATCGGGGGGTGGCGCGACATGCACCGGCACCGACGCTGTCAGCAGGTACAGCAGAACTTCACGACGGTCCACGGGTTCGACACGCCGCCCGTGTTGACCGAGGCCGGGCTGGAGCAGGAATACCGCGACGCCATGGGCTTGGTCAAAACCGACATCGAGCACCTTCGCAAATCGAGCCAGGAAGCGGCCATGTATGCGATCCCGTTCGGCTTCCGGGTCCGTTGCCTGTTCAAGATGGATTTTGCCGAGGCGGAATATATTGCGAAACTGCGCTCCGGCGTAAAGGGCCACTGGTCCTACCGCACGATCGCGTGGCTCATGAAGCAAAAATTGGCCGAACGGTACCCGATCCTCGGCGACCGCATGCAGGCGACCCCGCCGGATGTGCAGGACGCGCTGACCCGCTAATTCTGGCTCGCTCTTCCATGACCGACCATCAGCAACAAATCGAATCGGCCCTGCTTGCGGGCGATTGGGACAGAGTGGCGGCCGAGGCGACTGCCTGGGTCCAGGCGGTCGATTCCGCAGGCGAACGCAACGCCCGGCCCTTCTTCGCGCTCAACGTGACGCAGCTCATGCGGGGGGATTTCGCCGGCGCCTGGAAGACACACGCCCGCTCGCTCCAGGAACCGGAAGACATCGAACACGTCCGGGCCTGGGTGCAGCAGATCCACGAGCAACAGGCGGACAATGCCCAGGTTCAACTGGTCTGGGGCCTTTTTCTCGCTCAATCGGGCCAGTCGGAACAGTCCATGGCGGTCTATAAGGACGTAGCCAAGCTGGCGCCGGACTCCGCCTATCCCCACTACTTTCTGGCGCAGATGCACGAACGCGCCGGCCAGATCGAAATGGCAATCAAGGAATATCGCGAGGCGGTTCGACTCAGCCCATCATTTGCCGCCGCCCGCACGAACCTCGGGGTGGCCTACCAGGAGCAGGGCCGGCTGGAAATGGCGATCCCGCAATACCGCGAAGTCATCACCCTCAATCCCGACGATCCGGTGGCCCATGCCAACCTAGCTTGCGCCTTGGCCGAGCAAGGGAAGCTGGAGCCGGCCTTGCGCGAGTATAAAGAAGCGTTGCGCCTGAATCCGAACGATGCAGAGATCCACTTCGCGCTCGCGGGGCTCTATGAAAATCGCGGCCGCACCGATCTCGCCGCCAAGTCCTATCGGGATGCGGTAGAGGTCGATCCAAATTTTGCCGCCGGCCACACCGCCCTTGGTTTCATGGCCTTGGACAAGGGACGGATGACGGAAGCGATGGACTATTTCAACCGGGCCATCAAGGCCAATCCCGACGAGGCCCGCGCCTATTACGGCGTCGGAAAGATCTACGCCGCAAAGGGTAAGCGCGAGGTCGCCGCCGAAAACTTTGCCAAGTCCCTCCGACTCGAGAAGAACCCCGATCGAAAAAACCAGATCATGAACGAGCTCTTCCAGAGCGGCCAGGTCGGGGATTAGCGACGCCGGACGTCAGACGGCTCGGAGAGAAAATCGGGCGTCCGAGAAACCATCCTCCTCATCCGCTCACGGCAGGTCAAGGGCGAGGCAAGAAGTGCTCGACCGCCTCGCTGTAGCGGCCCGGCAGGGCAAGCTCACCGTCGACGTCGTCGTGTTTCAGGTCCCGTGGCGGTTCGTTCAACCGTTGAACAATGTGAGAGTAGGGTTGGTCGGGATCAATTTGCAGTGCCTGCTCAAAGGTTGCGCTCGCAAGGCCGCAGGAAGTCTGCGGCGCCGAAGCGTACTGTGAGCCGTACGGTGAGGTGAACAAACGACGAGAACGCGGTGAGAGGAAGCGTTCAGCAGGTGCTACAGTTCGCGGATCGTGCCCTGGAGCACCGTAATCTGCGTGACCGGATCGCCCGCGGTCTTGAGTTCCGTGCGGATCTGGTCCTTGAGATAGGTGGAGTAACCGATCTTGTCCAGGAGCAGGTCAAGGAAGCGTTCGGCGGGCAACAGACTCTGGGCCTTCAAGTCGTCGATGGTTTCATCGCTGACCGGGACGTAGGTGCTGCCGATGTGGAAAATGACGTTGTAGTATCGGTCGCGTCCGAGCCGTTCGAATCTGAGTCCCTTCACCTCGTCCTCCCGGGGCGGAGGGTTTCAGATCCCTCCGTGGTTGTGCTCGCGGCGCTTGCGGGATGAATCGACTTCCCGCACAGGGCGCGAAGGGCCCATTCTAGACAAACGACGGCCGGAAGACAAGATCGGTCCGGGTCGGCTGGCTCCCAAGGAAGGCCACCGAGGTTCCCGGGACGTTACTTCGCGCCGCCCTTTTTTCCGAAGTATTCGCGCCGACTTACGGCAACATCGGACAAGAACATCACGCCTGAGTAGCGGTCGAACAGCGGCCGCAGTCCAGCCAGAATCGGTTCTACCTTCTCTTCCGGCACCACCGTCATGATCATCACGAGGCTTTCCTGCTCGCTGAACATGAAATGGGCTTCCCGCAAGCCGTGGTGGCCCTTGCCGGAAATGTTGCCGATGATGGTGTATCCCGTGGCCTCGACCTTGTCCAAGAGATCGGTCACAAACGGCCGGTGCTCGCCCGACACGATGACGCGAATTTCCTTCATGGGATGCAGCGTCAATCCGCCCATGGCATTACTCCTTTACTCCCGCAGGTCTTTCTTCTCAATCGGTTCACGCATTCTCTGTCTCTATGTCCACGGCGTGCCTGACGCGACGCCACACGCCGGAGGGCATGTAGCGATACCAGACTCCGTCCTCGGGGTCCAATGCCGCCAGGTGCACCCATTCATTATGATAAAAGTGCTGCAGGATCTCGTGCCGGGCGATGAGCTTCTCGATGCGGGGACGCGGCGCCTCGATCAGCGTCAGCAGCCGCATCGGCTCATGATAGGGCACGTCGCCGTTCTTCACGGTTTGCCAGGCCAGTCCCAGCCGCAGGTCGCTCCAGGGACCGGACATGATGCCGAACCGGCCGACCACGTTGTGGTAAATCTTGCTCCCGCTCCCATAGACCTCGTTGTCCACGGCAGAAAAGTAATGTTCCATGTTGATCCACTGAGCGACCACTTGAGGCGCGGTCATCAGCACTTCGAGCAGACGCTCACCGGGATCTTCGCGGTAATCGTATGAGTGCAAGAAGACTCGCCCGCCGAGGTTCAGTCCCTTCGTGAGCGCGCGGCGGCCGATGACAAACGAGGTGTTACCGGAGAGGCCCCACTCAGGCCGCACCTGGCTCCAATCGGCGCTGCGTTCCTGTACGAGAGCCTGGGCGTCTTCCATCGGGAGCGTGGCGCCGATGTCCGGGAACCTGGCACAACGCTCCTGACTCGTCAGTCGGGAGGCTTCCCGGAGATCGTCGTAGAGCCGGCCGACATCCTTGCGGTGCGTCGGCGGCACGTCTTCCAAGTCGAACAGCTGCACGTCGTCCGTCGTGGTGTCGACCTGACCGGCGAGAAAATGGGTGTCCGGGGGAATGTCGATGCCGCGCTTTGCCAACCGTTCGCGCACCTGCGGCCGGTTGGCCATCGCGGCGATCACACGAGCGTTCGGTTTGCCTTCGTTGCCGCCGCAAGCCCCGCAATCCAACGCGGATTCGAAGGGATTGTTTTCGCTCGTGGCTCCGTGGGCGCAGAACAGGACGAGGCGGGCGAAGTTCCTGACGAGACCCAGCATGCGCAAGACCGTCTCGATGGTCAGCACCTGTTCATCGAGGGTGAAGCCCGTCCGGGTGATGCGTTCTTTCTGCCGCGAGGCCGACCGCTGGTTGATCTGGTAGTGGCGGCGGAGGTCGTCGAGCAGGGCCGTCACCTGTTCGGACGACAGCTCGGCTTCTTTGCCCCCGTCGTGGAGTTCCTGATCCACTGCGGCCTCGGAATCCAGCGCCTTGCGGCGCAGCGCTTCGACGAAAGCGGGGTCGAGCTTGGAGGCATTCAGTCCGTACCGATCGCGCAGGGCCCGCCAGATCAAGGCCCGCTGTTCCGAAAGGATCATCTCTTCGGTCTCGGCCGGAGACAGTTTGTCGACCGTCAGGCTGGTGGCGATCGGTGGCACAAAGAGTCGGCGCAGCCAGCCCGTGAACCGTCGATAGAGGGCCGGGATCACCGTCTTGCCCACGATCGGCACCCCGTAAAACCAGCCGAGGGATTCGACCATCACATAGGGCGTGACGACGTTTTCCTTCAAATCGTGCAGCAACGTATGGCCGGCATGGACCAGCTTGGCTCGCGACTGGTGTTTGGAGATATATTGATCAAGGTAGCTGCGGGGGATCTCGCGGACTTCGTTCCGAGGTCGCATGATGACGGGGAACTGCTCCGTATCATGTTCCTTCCCCCAGGCGCGATAGCGAATGAAGACGGCAAAGAACCCGGCGAAACCGTAGGTCTCATGCGGTCCGGTGGACTCCAGATGGCGCCGGAAGGGCTCGGACCGCACGTCGATACAGAACACGGACTGGGACTGCGGGCGGACGGGGGGCGATGCCTCGCGGCGCCCGGCGGCGGCGGAAGTCCGCATGAGCATACCGAACAACTGTTCGTGATAGCCTGCCTCGAAAGCCTTGAGCCACACGGGTCCGTGTGCCGATTCGGGGAACGCGTCCATCCACTCGATCAGGCGTCGAAGGTCCGTCGGAAGGCCCTCCAACAACGCGGTCGGCACGATCTCCAGGGCCTGCGCCAGCCGCAGCAGCCTCCGGGCCATGGTCCGTTGTGCCGAACGGGCGAGCCGCGGGCCGTACTCCCGCTGGTAGCGCTCGGCTAACTGCTCCCAAGCCGGCGAGGGACCGTGATGATGTCGGAGCCGGTCTACAGCCTCGGCGCATGGGTCCGGGAGCCGCCCCGCGCTTCGTTCCCTGCGCAGAAAATAGGCATGCGTCTGCGATTGCATGAAAGCTGTGACCGCCTGGAACCGGCCGTCGATGCCGAGTTCCTCCCGGCAGGCTTTCTGCACCAGCTCGCGCACATACCAGAGCCGGATGGCCAAAAACTTCACCAGTCCCACCGGATAGTTTTGCTGCCAGGCGTAGTCACTTTCTTCGGCCCGCCATTTGATGTAGCCGGCCCAACCCGGCAGCGCCGCCAACTGCAGGCCCAGATAATCCTGACGCAGCTCCGCCGGAATGCCCAGCGCCTCAAGACTCTCGAGCACCGCATCCTCCGGATGCTCCGGCAGCGAGGCGATTTTGCGGCGGCTGTCCAGGATGCCGCAGCTCGACCATTCGGTGGCGGCCAACGCCTTCCAGGCTGCGTAGAGCCCCTGCTCGCGACCCGGCATCGCCCAGGCGGCATGGCCCTCGTCCAGAAAGGCTTCGCACCACTTGATCACCTCGGCGTTGATCTGCTGCACCGTCTGGGTTCCGAGGGCGTGATCGCACCAACCCGAGAGGGTTTGGTAATGGCCCAGCGAGGCCAGGTCTTCCCGAACTGCGGCAGCCATGCGATCTTTCACGGTCGGCACCGATAGCGTCGAGAGATGGTCGGCAAGGGTTTCGAGCTGCTCTTCGTCCGGGCCTTCGTCCATGAGCGAGCCGACGGCTTCCTCTCGAATGGAGGACAGGCCGTGGGTCAAACAGGCACGCAGGACCTCCCGGTGGGAGATACGGCAGGGACCGACCACGATCTCCTCATCCTTTCCCAGGGAGGCCAGAGCTTCGTCGAGGTGTCGGAGCTGGATACGACCGCACGAGACATAGCGGCGATACTCATCGCCTGAGAGGTAGCCGGTTCCTCCGAGGAATCGATGGCCCAGGCGGACCGTCTCCTCGAAGGGAAGGTATTCGAGGCTGTGTAACGGATTGTGGTGGACGAAGGTGCGCATCGGCCAGTATTGGGCGATGACTTCGCTCGCAAGGCGAATCGTCCCGCGTAACTCCATCCGGCGGGCTTCGATATCGGCGGTCTGGTTCAGCGGGTCCATGCCGCTCCCTTCATCGCAATGTTTGGCGATGCCGGCGCGACGCTCCATCCGAATACTCGGGCCGGGGCCGTTCCCAGAACCAGGAGGAGGAGCAACACGATCACCAGCGACGCCACCTCATGGTTGCGCAGGTCGGCATAGGGAATCCCGCTTCGTTGCGGACCGAACACGAGCTGTTGGAGCGGCGCGAGCAGATACCAGGAAGCGGAGAGCCAGGCCAAGATGATCAGGAAGAAGCTGGCCCCTACCGAGAATGTCGGATCGAACAGCAGTCCCATGAATCCGGTGAAGACGCCGAAGGGCGGCATGCCGAGCGCGGCCAGCGTCAGCAGTACGAACAGCGTGCTGAAGCGGGGCATCGGATAGGCCATCCCGCCGAGCGCCCGCGGGTCGATGTCGCCGTATCGCACGCGAACGGCATACCAGGCGAGCAGCAGCCCCGTCATCGCCAACCCGCAAGCAGACAGGTAGACGGCTGACTGTGGACCAACCGACCCGGTCGTTCCAATTACCCACCAGAGCAAAGACGTAAAGGCTAGGCTTCCGTAGGCCAGCAGCGGCAGCGTCCGCACCAGCGTCAAAGACCGAAGAGACCCGTACAAGGCACCCGCAAGGCCCAGAACCTGGACGGTTCCCAGCAGACTGGGATCGAGATCAGGCAGCAGCGGCAGGAGCTGATGGAATCCCACCACCGGGAGCGCCAGCGCTAGGAACGCGGGGAGATTGCCCGGCAGTGCGGTGAGCGTCGCGATCTGTCCTGCATGCAACGGGAGCAACGGCAGCAGCGTTCCGCTGGCAACCAGGCCTGCGACCATTCCGGCACCGCCCGGAATCAGGAGGGCGGCCGCGCCGGCCGCCATGCCGACTCCATAGCTGACCAGGCCGCGTAGCATCGTCGGCGCGGCACTGCCGAAACGTCGAATGCCCAAGGCCACGACGGCCAAGAGACCGATCCGCACAAGTTGCCGTGCCGACTCGGAGGCGACCAGGGAGCCAAGCGTCAATCCAAGGAGCAAGAGGGTCAGTACCCAAGCGGTGCGGTTGTCGCGGTGGATCGGTTGGCCGAGCAACGAGATGAACGCCGTCAGGGGCAGCAGGCACAGGAAGAGCGCGCTGCCGGGTAGATCACTCTGCCACCAGGCGGCTCCGGCATTGACCAGGAGGCTGGTTCCCGTCACGACTAATGCGGCTGCACGCAGGCGCTCGGCGTCGGACCAAAAGAGAAGGCTGACGGCCGCGCCCACGCAGGGCAGCGCCGCCACGATCCACGGCAGCAACGACAGGCCCGTCATGCGCCGCCTCCCATCCCCTGTTTCTCGAACAGATGCGCCAGGCGGGTCACGGCCCGACCGAACTTCAGATGCAGCACGTCGATGTACAGCCGGTTCATGAACAGGACATAGAGGCGGGCCAGGAGCCCGTCGATCCAGTGGGGCATCGGGATCGTGCGGCCATGCGCGGCAGTGTACAGGTAAAACCAGCTGGCGATCACCGAGAGCGTCGTTCCCACAACGAGGCCGTCGAACAGGCGGCCCGGCAGCGCCGCGGCTTTGAAGTAGGCGGCGACGGCGGTCGGGTCGGGATAGAGGAAATGGGTGAACGTCTCGGCTGCGAAGAGGTACGTGAAGACGACGAACACCAACGTGAACAGCATCGCACCGGACACCTTCCACGAGGCGACGGCCCTGATCCGCGTCAGCGAGAGAATCGCCTGCGATGAGGTGACCCAAATGAAGAAAAGGAAGATGACCGTGCCCTGCGACTCCAGCAAGGGGATACGCAGGATGCCGTGGGTGGCCAACAGGATGACCAGCGGCAACAGCAGCGTCGTAAAGAAGCCCGTCGACCAGGTGAGGTTGGAGAATTCATGCTCCTCCGTTTCCTTGTCGGTATGGGGGACGGAGGGTTCCTGTCGCGCCTTATGGATGACGTTGCCGCAGTTGAGGAACACCGTGGCCTTGAACAGCCCGTGTGCGATCAAGTGGAACACCGCCAGCGAAAAGGCCCCGAGGCCGCATTCCATGATCATGTAGCCCATCTGGCCGATGGTCGAGAATCCCAGGGTCTTCTTGATGTCGTTTTGGGTCAGCATCATCGTGGCGCCCAGGACCGCGGTGAGCATGCCCACGACGAAGACGACGTGCAGGGTCGTGGGGCTGAGCCCATAGAGCGGTGCCAACCGATTCAACAGGAACCCGCCTGCGTTGATGATGCCGGCGTGGAGCAGCGCGTGGATCGGCGTCGGCGCATAGAGGGAGCGGGGCAGCCAAATATGGATCGGGAATTGGGCCGACTTGCTCATCGCGCCGACGAAGATCAAGAGCGAGACGGCGGTCGGCCCGCTCATTTCCCAGCCGGCGGCAGGCCAGATCGACAACGTCACCGGAGTGTCCGCGGCGCGGGTGAAAAGGGTCTGAAATTCGACGGTGCCGTAGAGGGAATGGGCCAGCACGATGCCCGCGAGAAAGGCCGCGTCCCCGAGTCGCTGGAGCGTGAAGGTGCGGGAGGCGCCATCCAAGGTTGCGGCGTGTCCGTGGTTGTGGGCCAGCATGAACAGCAGCCACGAGATCAACTGCCAGAACACGAACAGCATCACGAGGTTGCCGCTGGACACCATGCACAGCAGCACGAACGTGGTGATGCCCAGCAGACCGAGGTACCGCCCATACCCGCGGTCCTGGTACATGTAGCCGAGCGAATAGCGATAGATCAGCGTCGCGACGAGGGAGATCAGGACCATCATCACCGCTCCCAAGCGGTCGATGTGGAAACCGATGGGAAAGGCAAGCGTCGGCGAGGCCGGATCATAGAGCTGCGCCGTGATCGGACCCTGCGTGGAGACGACGAGCAGGGTGACCAACGAGCCGAGGAACGTGGCCGCGATCGGCCACAGTCCGGTCTTGGCATTGTGCTCCTGTTCCTCGCGATCGCCCGTGAGCACGATGAAGGCGGTCAGCAGCGGCAGCAGCGAGACCAGGCAGAGAAACGCCATCCTTAGCGGGCCTCCCTCGGTCTGCCGACCCTTTGCGGCTGGTGCTGGTTCTTGCGAATACGCATACGCAACGGCCCCATACAAAACGAAAGGCCAGCCGGCGGTCCTTGGGCGAAGGAACCAACGACTGGCCTGCACTGTTCCCGGCCGCTCTTGAAGAGTTGCCGGAAAACCCTACCGCCTGTCTGATCCAAATGGGGGTGTGGCTCCGCGCCTACCGTCCGGCCTCCTCGCGGCTCCACCGAAAACTCCGCTAGATGTAGCCGTCCGGGCCGTTGAATTGCAAGGGAAAAGTCCCGGACCTCGGAGCTGCCGATGGTCTGAACGTCTCCACCCGAAGGCCCGTCGCTCACCGGCCTCAAGGACGATACAAGACACTGGAGGAATGCACGGCGTGTGACTATAATCGGCCCCGCCGCACCCATTTGATCGCTACCCGACAGGAGTATCCGCGCCTATGCGCAGCAAAGGCGAAACCGAAGCCGCAGTCCGCACCGCCATCATCAAATTCGAGCAGGAGTTTCTGGGGCGGGGGCCGGACGACGTCAGAGCCTTCATTGTCCGCGATCTGTTGGTCGTCCGCCTCAAGGGTGTCTTGACGCCGGCGGAGCGGCAGCTGGCCAAGACTCCCGAAGGCATCGATATGGTCAAACGCCTGCGCCAGAACCTGATTGCGCAGGGACGGGAACGCCTGTGCGAGCAGATCTCGGAGTTGGTCGGCGCCAAAGTCACGGCGCTCTTTACCGATATCGATACCCACGTCGGCGAGCGCATCTTCGTGTTCACGCTGGATTCGGACGCGGAGGGCAGCTTCCGCTGACCTGCCGAGGAGGACTGGTTCGATGGAAAAACTGATCGCAGGGGTCAAAAGGTTCCAGGACCAGATTTTTCATTCGAAAAAGAAACTGTTCGGGAAACTGGCGAGTTCGCAACAACCGCGCGCGCTGTTCATCACCTGTTCCGATTCCCGCGTCGATCCCTGCCTGCTGACCCAAACCGAGCCGGGGGAGCTGTTTATCCTCCGCAATGCCGGCAACATCATTCCGTCCTACGGCACCAGCGTCGGGAGCGCGACCGCGGCGATCGAATATGCCGTGGGGGTGCTCGGGGTGAAACACATCATCGTCTGCGGCCATACGGACTGCGGCGTGGTGAAAGCCCTCTTGGACCCGAAGCAAGTCGGTGACCTGCCGGCGGTCAAGAAATGGCTCTACCAGGCGGAGAGTACCCGCCGGGTCGTGGAGGAAGTGTACGGCCACCTCAAAGGGCAGGCCCTTCAGATCGCCACGACGAAGGAGAACGTGCGCATTCAGCTCGAGCATCTCCAAACTCACCCCACCGTGGCGGCGAAACTGCGCAAAGGCTCGCTCAAACTCCATGGATGGGTCTACTCGATCGCCACCGGCGACATTTGGATGTACGACGCCAAGCAGGAAACCTTCATTTCCCTGACGGATTCGGCCGCCTGACGCTCTCCTGCTTGCGCGCTGGCCGGATCGTCGGTGGTCGTGTTAGAAGGACGCATGGCTGACCGCCGCACCCTCGAAGGGCTGACCTTCGACAACAGCTATGCACGCCTGCCCGGGATTTTCTACGCGAAGGTTCACCCCACACCGTTCACCCTTCCGCCGCACCTGATTCATTTCAACCGCGCGGCTGCTGACTTGATCGATCTCGATCCACAGGAGGCCGGGCGGCCTGAATTCGCAGGCGTGTTCGGAGGAAGCCTGTTAGCGCCCGGCATGGATCCCCTGGCCATGCTCTATGCGGGTCATCAGTTCGGGATCTACGTGCCGCAGTTGGGCGACGGGCGCGCGATCCTTCTAGGCGAAGTCCTCGACAGTCGGGGCGAACGCTGGGATCTGCATTTGAAAGGCGCGGGAATGACACCGTTCTCGCGCGACGGCGACGGACGCTCGGTGTTGCGCTCGGCGGTCCGCGAATACCTCTGCTGCGAAGCCATGCATGGGTTGGGCATTCCGACGACCCGCGCGCTCAGTTTGGTCGGCAGCGACGACAAGGTCTACCGCGAGCAGGTCGAAACGGCCGCGGCGATCGTCCGCATGGCGCCGTCGCATGTTCGGTTCGGCACCTTCGAGATCTTCTACTATCGCAAACAACACGATTATCTCCGGCAGTTGGCCGACTACGTCGTCGATCTGCATTATCCCGACCTGGCCGGATTGCCGGACCGGTATGTCCGCTTCCTGGGCGCAGTGGTGGCGCGCACGGCCAAGCTGATTGCGGCCTGGCAGGCGGTCGGCTGGTCTCACGGCGTGTTAAACACCGACAACATGTCGATCCTCGGACTGACCCTCGACTATGGGCCCTATGGCTTCATGGACGACTATGATCCCGGCTTCATCTGCAACCACTCGGACCACAACGGTCGCTATGCCTTCAATCAGCAGCCCTACATCGGCTTGTGGAATTTGAGTTGCCTGGCCCAGACGCTGTTGCCGCTAGCCGAGAAAGACGACCTGAAGGCGGCGCTCGACACCTACCAAGGGACATTCGATCATGAATATCGGCGGCTGATGCGAGGCAAGATGGGGTTGCGGGAGGAACGGGACGACGACACGGATCTGCTCCAGGATCTGTTGGGGCTGTTGGCCGGCAGCCGCGTCGATTACACAATCTTCTTTCGTGAACTGGGCATGTTCTCGACGGCGGACGACGCTTCGAACGAGCGCCTGCGCGAACAGTTTCTCAATCGGGAACGGTTCGATGCCTGGGCTCGGCGCTATCGGGATCGCCTGCGCGCCGAAGGCAGCCGTGATGCGGAGCGGCGCGAACGTATGGATCGCGTGAATCCTCTGTATGTACTGCGCAACTACCTCGCCCAGGCGGCGATCGAGAAAGCGCAACAGAAGGACTATTCGGAGATCGATCGCCTGCTACAGTTGCTGCAGGACCCGTTCACCGAGCGGCCCGGCATGATGTCGTACGCCGCGGCGCCGCCCAACTGGGGCAAACACATCGCGGTGAGTTGTTCGTCGTGATGGAGGACTGCCGTCCGTCATCGTTGGGCATTCTCTTTCCCTGCTGCTGACGCGCGCATGGACGTTCGCACCTTCATCGATGATCCACGGGTTCGCGCGACGATCGACGCGCTGCGGCGCGATGCCGGTGATCGCGTGCTTTCCGACATCGTCGACGATTCAGGCCGGCAATACGTCGACCTGGTCATGGAAGGCGGCGGTGTGCTGGGCATCGCGCTGGTCGGCTACACCTACGCGTTGGAATGTCTCGGCATCCGGTTTCTCGGCATCGGCGGCACCTCGGCCGGTTCGATCAATGCGCTGCTGATGGCGGCGCTGGATCGTCTGGATCAACCGAAGAGTCACAGGATTCTCGATTGGCTGGCCGAGATCGATCTCTTCGCCTTCGTCGATGGGGACGGGGATGCGCGCCGCATGGTCGAGGCGATCGTGGAGAAAGCCGGCACCCCCACGCTGGTCTTCCGCGGCGCCCAGGTCCTCGATAACCTGTTCGGGCAGTTGGGGCTCAACCCGGGCGACGTGTTCAGTCAGTGGATCAAGGAACGATTGGCCGAGGTCGGCATCGCTACCTACCGTGATCTGCGCGAGCGTATGGGCCCGTCGGATGGTGTACGGCTTCGAAGCCGGGACGGGCGCATACTCTCCGAAGGAGAACTCGATGCGCGTCTCTCGATGGTGGCCGCGGAACTCACGACCGAGAGCAAGGTGGATTTCCCCCGCATGGCGCCGCTCTATTGGTCCGATCCCGATCGGGTGAATCCCGCGGAGTTCGTTCGGGCATCGATGTCGATCCCGGTGTTGTTCCATCCGTTCCGTGTCCGCTCGTTGCCGAAAGGGCCGAGCGCCGAACGACAGTGGTCGACGCTGGCGCACTACTCCGGACCCATTCCGGATGAAGTGATCTTCGTGGACGGAGGCACGATCTCAAATTTTCCCATCGATTTGTTTCACCAGCCAGGCGTGCCGCTGGCGCCGACCTTCGGCGTCAAGCTGGGTTTGGAACGAAACGCGCCGCGCAATATTCGCGGTCCGGTGGAATTTCTCCGAGCCTTGTTCGAAGCGGCGCGCAATGGAGCGGACACGGATTTTCTGGTCAAGCACCGGGACTATCGAAACCTGATTGCGTACATTCAAACCGGCGAACATTATTGGCTGGATTTCCGATTGACCCCCGAGGCTAAGGTGGATCTGTTTGCCCGCGGGGTCGAGACGGCGGCGGACTTCGTACGTCGGTTCGACTGGGAGCGGTACAAACGCATCAGGGCCAATCTGGAACAAGCTGAACGGGAGAGCTGACACGATGCGTATAGAGAAACTAGGCGGACTGACGGTGCGCATCACCGGCGGGACCGATGGGAAAGGCGGGGGGCATGGTCCGGTAGTGGTACTCTTGCATGGCTTCGGCGCGCCGGGAGACGACCTTGTCGCATTGGGCGAATATATGGACGTGCCGGCCGGTACACGGTTTCTCTTTCCGGAGGCGCCCATCTCCATCCCGATGGGGTTCGGGGATTCGCGCGCCTGGTGGATGATCGACATGGCGCGCATCCAGGCCGATCGGGCTGCAGGTAAGATCCGAGACATGTCCGGGGAAGTGCCGCGCGGTATGCCCGAGGCACGGGAACGGATGCGCCTCTTCCTCGAGGATCTGCACAAGAAATTCGGCGTTGAACCCTCGCGGACGATTCTAGGGGGATTCTCGCAGGGGGCTATGCTGTCTTGCGACGCGTTACTCCACAGTCAGCAGTCCTATGCCGGGTTGGTTCAGTTGTCAGGGACGCTGGTCGCACAGGGGGAGTGGAGCCCGCTCCTCGCCAAGCGCAAGGGGCTGCCGGTGTTTCAGAGCCATGGCACCCAGGACCCGATTCTCGCCTATGCCATGGCGGAGCGGCTGCGCGACGAATTTCAGCAGGCGAGTCTCAAGGTCGAATGGATGCCCTTCCGCGGCGGCCACGAAATTCCCGAACCGGTGCTGAGACAGCTCGGCCGATTCGTGACCGCTGCATTCACGCGGTGACGACCCATGCACGCGTTCACACTGACCGGATCGGACGGCAAGATGATTCGCGGCGATCGGACCTTAGGGAAGGACCGCCAGCTTCTGTTCATAACCGGCTTCTTGTCCAAACGGTGGGGCAACAAAAGCCAAGCACTGGCTCAATGGTGTAAGGAGCGAGGGTGGGGTGTTGCCTGTTTTGATTTTCGCGGCTGGGGCGACTCCGGTGGAACGTGGGGCGACTATCGACTGACGGATTGGTTGGCGGATGCGCAGGCCGTCGCGAAAATGCTGCAGGAAGGACCGCCGATCACCATCGTGGGCAATTCGCTCGGCGGCTGGTTGGCCTGGTTGGTGGCACAGGCGCAGCCGTCGGTCGAGGAGTTGATCCTGATCGCGCCGGCATTCAACATGATGGGCCTGCGCGCGACGGAGATTCCCGCTGAGCGGCGGGAACGGTGGCAGGACACGGGAGCGATGCCGTGGGACGACGATCCACTGCATGCTCAGGCACCGATTCCCTGGCATTGGGTGGAGGACAGCCGCGGGCTGTGGGAGCAACGGCTATCGACGCCGCGGCGGGTCAAGACGACGATTCTCCATGGGCTTCAGGATACGGTGATTCGGCCTGAAGGCAGCTGGAACTTCGTGCAGCATCTCCTGGCCCAGGATCCGGAATTTCCGATCGAACTGTTGCTCAAGACCGGCGACCATCGGCTGAGTAGTCCGGAGCATTTGAGCGTGTTTCGCAAACTGGTTTCTCGTGAGGCGTAACCAATGTTGATTCTCGTGCACAAAGAATGTGGTGGGCCCGCGCTGGAAGAATCACCGGTGGGGGAAGTCTGTGCGATTCCAGTGGACCGCTTCCCGTTTCCCTGTTTCACCTGTCTGGAAGAAATCGTGGAGGAGTCGGAATTGCGGCTCACCCAAGATTTGGGCATGTGACCGTACCAAGAAGAAGGAGGCGATGTGTCATCATCGCGTCAGCACAGCAGCGGGCCTGATTCGGATGAACCGGAAGTTCCCGAGCCCTCCCACGCCGAGAAGGCGCGGACGTTGGTGCATTTGCAGCAGACGGGCGGTCTCTCGACGCTCTCTCGCAAGCATTCGGGATGGCCGTTCGGGTCGGTCATGCCCTACGGCTTGGATGATCACGGGCAGCCGAGCTTTCTGATCAGCAACATGGCGATGCATACGCACAACCTGCTCGGTGATCCCCGCGCGAGCCTGCTGATCACGCCGCCGGAGAGTCAGCGGGATCCGTTGGGTGCGGCCAGGGTGACGCTCATGGGTTCGGTGACGAGGGTGCCGAAGGAGCACGCCGCTCCGGTGCGCGAGCGCTACTTGGCGCGGCATGCGAGCGCCTCCTACTGGGTGGACTTCGACGACTTCGGCTTTTTCCAGATGGCGCTGACCGACATTTACTTCGTGGGCGGCTTCGGGTCGATGGGTTGGGTCGCACCGGCTGACTATATAGCGGCCACGGTGGACCCGCTGGCGGGTACGGCAACGGATCTCATTCGGGAGATCAATACGCAGCAACAGGACACGCTCTTGCTGCTTGCCCGCGTCCTGGGCGGGCTCGACGCGCAACAGGCGAGCATCACAACCATGGATCGGTTGGGATTTCACCTCCGGGTGAAAACGCCGGACCGGATGCAGGGAGGACGATTGGCCTTCGCCAGTCCCGTGCGCGATGCGCAGGAGGCCCGGGCGGGACTCGCCGAATTGGCGGAGAAGGCGAGGGCGGGAGCGCCGGTGCTCCATTCGCTGTGACGAGCGACTCGAGTCGCCGGAGCCGGGGTTATTTCCCTTCGAGGGCCTTGAGAATTTCCGTTCGCAGCACGTCCGAGTGCGGGTTTTTCACTTCACGGCGGATGACGATATCCGTCGGCGTGACCGGCTTTCCGTAGTAGGCCTTGCTCCACTCGTCTCGACTGATGAGGGCCGCGCCTTCCAATGAGATTCCCGCAAACAGGCCTTTAGCTCGTACGAACGACAGGAGATCGGCGCTGAGATTGGGGGTGGTGGCGCCGGAGACTCCCGCTCCTACCGGTCCGACGGCGACCGATCCGTCGGCGCCTAATTTGAAGTTGCCGAGCAGGAGCGAGTCCACTCCGCGCTCGGTCAGCACGAGCAGGATGACTTCCGAAGCCTGCGCGCCGAATTGAAAGCCGAAACTTGCCGCCCCCATGGTAAAGAACGCCGGCTCGCTCCATTCGCCGGTTTTCTCGTCCTTCGCGACGAACACGCCGCTCCCCCCGGCCCCGCCATAGAACAAGGCGGCCTTCACGAACTGCGGCACGATGAAGAGTCCCTTCGCCTCCTTGAGGTGGTCACGAAACCAGCCCATGTTCGAATCGCCGACGAAATTCCTCAGCGTCACTTGCGCCTCGTCGACCAGAATCTGCTGTTCGCGGTCGTCGGCCGCATGGCTCACCGGGGCGGATGTGAGGCCCAACAGCAGTATCATGGTTGCAAGGCACCGGCTGAATCGAGGAATCCGCGTCATGAACATGACCTCCAATAGTCCGAGCGTGTCACGCTTATCCAATCACGCCGGCGGTTCATCCGCAACCGTTCTCCGTTCCCGCCGGTTGTGCGGACCTGCAGGTCTTTGTTATGGTGGTCGGCTGGTTCCTTTTACAACGAGGATGGCTATGGCGACGAATGATAAACAAGTGATTTTCTCGCTGGTCGGGGTCGGCAAGGTCTATCCCCCGAAGAAGCAAGTGCTGCGCGACATTTACCTGGGCTTCTACTACGGGGCCAAGATTGGCGTGCTGGGCCTCAATGGATCGGGAAAAAGCTCGCTGCTGAAGATCATCGCGGGCGTCGATCCGAATTATGTCGGCGAGATCACGCGTTCAAAGGGCTACAGCGTCGGTCTGTTGGAACAGGAACCGCAGCTCGATTCGAACAAGACCGTCAAGGAAGTCGTCGAGGAAGGCAAGAAGGAACTGGTCGCGTTGCTCAAGGAGTATGAAGACGTGAGCAACCAGATCGGGTCCGCCGATCCCGATACGATGGAGAAGCTGCTCGACAAGCAGGCGCAGCTGCAGGAGAAGATCGAAGCGGCCAACGGCTGGGAGCTGGAAAATGAACTCGACATCGCGATGGACGCCCTGCGATGCCCTCCGTCCGACCAAAAGGTCGGGACGCTTTCCGGCGGTGAAAAGCGCCGGGTCGCCCTCTGCCGCCTTATGATCCAGGAGCCCGACATTCTTCTGCTCGACGAGCCGACGAATCACCTCGACGCAGAATCGGTGCAGTGGCTGGAGCAGCATCTCCAGCAGTACAAGGGCACGGTCATCGCCGTGACGCACGATCGGTACTTCCTGGACAACGTGGCCGGCTGGATTCTCGAACTCGATCGCGGACACGGCATCCCGTTCCAAGGCAACTACACATCCTGGTTGGAACAGAAGAAGGATCGCCTGGAGAAGGAAGAAAAGGCGGAGACCAAGCGGCAGAAGACCCTCGAGCATGAGTTGGAATGGATCCGGATGTCGCCCAAGGCCCGCCAGTCGAAGGGTAAGGCACGCTTGAACCGCTACGAAGAATTAGTCAATCAAAAGCAGGAGCAGCTGGCGGAGGATTTGGAGATCTATATTCCGCCAGGACCCCGCTTGGGCGATGTGGTCGTGGAAGCGACCGGCGTGACCAAGGCCTTCAGCGACAAGGTCCTCTACGAGAATGTGAATTTCAGTTTGCCGAAGGGCGGGATCGTCGGCGTGATCGGTCCCAACGGCGCCGGTAAGACCACGATGTTCAAGATGATCATCGGGAAGGAAAAGCCCGATGCCGGCACCATCAAGATCGGCGAGACGGTCAAGCTCGGCTATGTGGATCAGGACCGCAGCCTCGACGGCAACAAGACCGTCTACGAAGTCATCTCCGACGGGCAGGACATGATCAAGCTCGGCAAGGCCGAGGTCAACGCCCGCGGCTACTGCGCCCGGTTCAACTTCGCCGGCACCGATCAGCAAAAGAAGGTGAAGGATCTCTCGGGTGGAGAACGGAATCGCGTGCACCTGGCCCGCATGCTGAAGGAAGGGGCCAATCTCATCATCCTCGACGAGCCGACGAACGACTTGGACGTGAATACGCTCCGCGCGTTGGAAGAGGGCTTGGAGGGCTTTGCCGGCTGCGCCGTGATCAGCAGCCACGACCGGTGGTTTCTCGACCGCATTGCCACGCACATCCTCGCCTTCGAGGGGGACAGCAAGGTCGTGTGGTACGAGGGGAACTACAGCGAGTATGAAGCGGACCGCAAGCGGCGGCTCGGCAAGGAAGCCGATCAGCCCCATCGCATCCGCTACCGGAAACTGACGAGAAACTAAATCCAGACATCCAACCTCCTGTCCGTTCCGTAGAGACAGGCATGAGGACCATGCGGGGGTTCGGAATGGGCCGGTGGGTCCTGGTACTGTTGTTGGCCTTGGGGGCCTGTGTCCCGGCGGGACGGTTGCCCGCCGAGTTGCTTGCCGTTCCATCCCCGTCCATCCCCGCCACCTTCCAGCTCCGTGACCGTGAACTTCAGGACGGTCGCTTCGTCGGGCTCGCCTTTTCCGGCGGGGGCAGCCGTTCCGCGGTCTTCGCCGCAGCCGTGATGAAGGAACTGGATCGGCTGACGCTGTTGCCCCAAGTCGATGTGCTGTCGGCGGTCTCCGGCGGGGCGATCCCGGCAGCCGCCTATGCGCTCGATGGCTATCGGGGCCTCAACTTCCAGAACGGCTTTCTGGAACAGATCGGCCAAGACTTCCAGCAAGACCTCGCGGGTCCCTGGTATAGCGCACCGGCGAACCTACTCCGCTTCAAGGTCACGAGGATGATTCCCGCCGACCTTGTGATCCGTGTCTTGGACGACAAAATCTTCCACGGCGCGACCTTCGCCGACCTTAACCCCTCGAGACCGCTGCTGTTGCTCAACTCGACGGATGCCCTCACCGGCGAACCGTTCGTCATTTCCAACGAAGCCTTTGCGTCGCTGCATCAACCCTTGGCATCGCTCAGTGTGGCGCGTGCCGTGTATATGTCTGCGGCATATCCCGGGTTGATGGAGCCGATTCCGCTCTATGACGGGAATGCAAATAGTGGAGGGGCCGACCGGCCGACCCTGCTCATTTATGATGGGGGCCCGGCGGACAACCTCGGGATTCGCACCGTGATGCGGGTACTGGATCGGGCTGCGGCCCAACGTCCGATGCCGGAGCTGTTTCCGCGTGGTTGCCTGGTCATCGCCGTCGATGCCACCGGCCGCGCGACCGACAACCGGGAGCCCATGTCTGCCGCTTCGGTGCTGCTGAAGAGTCACCGTCGCGAAGTGCTTGAGCTGGCCGGCATCCCGGAGACGGAACAGGATCGAGCGAAATTTGGAACATTTTCCGTGGGACGCAACGGCAGCAGCGGCCAGTGTCGCTTCTGGCATGTGGCGTTGCGGCATCTGCCGGACAGTGATCCGCTTGGTTCGCGTGCAACCCGTGTGAAGACCAGTCTCGCACTGTCTCCGGAAGACCAATCGGCGTTGACCGATGCCGCTGTGAGGTTGGTGCGGGAAGGCAAAGAAGAGGCCGAGCGGACCGGTGACCTGGCGGAATTTCTCAGACTGGGACCCTCAGCACGAACCGCTCCCTGACTCCCATGGAGACGCGACGTATCTTCCTGACCGGCGCCACTGGGTATCTAGGCTCGCGTGTGGTCCCCCTGTTGCGTGCCCGCGGTCATATGGTCCGCGCGCTCATCCGTCCCGGGTCGGCCTCGAAGCTTCCGTCCGGGATCGAAACCGTCGTCGGCAATCCGCTCGATGCCGGAACATTCGCCGATCAGGTGGTCGGAACGGATACGTTGGTGCATCTCGTCGGTGTGCCGAAACCTGCGCCCTGGAAAGGCGAGCAATTCAGGCGCGTCGATGGGCCCTCCGCACTCGCGGCGATTGCCGCAGCGAAGGATGCCAAGATTTCGCACATTGTGTATGTGAGCGTGGCGCATCCCGCGCCGATCATGAAAGACTACATCGAAGTCCGCGAGGCCTGTGAGGCGGCGCTGCAAAAGGCGGGCGTCATTTCCACGATCCTCCGCCCTTGGTACGTCTTGGGGCCGGGCCACTGGTGGCCGGTAGCCCTGCGTCCCGCCTATTGGTTCATGGAACGATGGTCGAGCACGCGCGAATCCGCGCTGCGGCTCGGGCTCGTGACGATCGACGACATGCTGCGCGCCATGGTGTGGGCCGTCGAGCAGCCGCCGGCTGCCACGCGTATCCTCGAGGTCTCGGACATTCGACGATTGGGGCGGGACGCGCGATGAAACCCGTCGTTCTCGTGACCGGGGCAGCGGGTCTGATCGGCGGTTACTTGATGAACACGGCAGGCCGGTGGGCTTCACGGTGGGACGTGCGCGGGCTCACGAGGGCGGACGGCGACCTGACTCGCCCGGATCACGTGCAGCGGCTGTGGGAATGCCACAAGCCGGAAGTGATCATCCATTGCGCGGCGCTCAGCCGAACCGGTGCCTGCGAGTCGAACCCAACGCTCGCGCGCGCTATCAATGTGGAGGCGGCACGGCACCTTGCCGCCGTGGCGCGGGACATCCCATTCATCTTTCTCTCGAGTGATCAAGTGTTCGACGGAGCGAAGGGGAGTTACGTGGAAACCGATGCGGTGCATCCCCTCAATGTGTATGGCCAGACCAAAGCCGAAGCCGAACAAGTCGTGTTGGCCAATCGCGGCCATTCCGTCATCCGAGTCGCCTTGACGGCCGGTGCCTCTTCCACCGCCGATCGGAGTTTCGTGGAAGATATGCTCCGGTCGGCGGCCAAGGGTGCTACGCTCACACTGTTCACCGACGAATTCCGATGCCCGATTCCCGCCGGTCCCCTTGTGCGGGCGATATGGGAGTTTATTGAGCAGCAGCGCCCCGGCCTCTATCATCTGGGCGGGCGGGAACGTCTCTCGCGATGGGAGATCGGGGAATTGCTCGCTGGATGGTATCCTGACCTGAAGGCCGCGATCCGACCAGGCTCGGTCGCCGATTACGTCGGCCCCCCTCGTCCACCGGATCTTTCGATGAACAGCAACAAGCTCCAGCGGTTGCTGTCCTTCCCGCTACCAGGGTTTCGTCAATGGCTTTCGAGGCCGCGATCGGTCGGGCGTGACGCCTGGGATGAGAGGGCTTCGCCGTGACCTACTTCGGCAACGATCGAATAGAGGCGAGGACCTGCCGGCTTTCTTCCACAGCCAAACGGCCGTTCCACGAGGGCATGGTTCCGTTACCCTGGTGGATCGTTGCAAGCAGCCCGCTGTCCGGCTTCTCCTGCGTGCCGGGAGCGGGGAGGTTCGCAGGGTCGACTCCCAATTTTCTCTAGCCGTCTCCCTTCCCCCTTTGCCCATGGCATCCCGCGCAGAGTTTCAGAAAGATCACTTTTCCCCTTACCACATCCGTCGCCCCATTCGAGCTTTCAGCGATACCAGGCAGTGGTAGACCGGTGCAGGATCCGAAAACCAGCAGGCCCGTCGCGAACAGCAATCGCGGGGTCAAGCCGTTCCTCATAGTGACTTGAGGCTCAGAACATACCCTTGCCGTAGCTACGATGCTATTGGGGCCGCTCGGTATGCTCGGCCTTCTGGACGGCGTACAATCACCGACAAGGAGTATCAGGCGCGCTATGGACCCGGTTTCACTCTTGATTCACACCTGGCTTGGCGGGGCTGTCCTCATGGTCCTGCTCTGGTTGCTTCAGGAGCGTTGTCGCAACGCCTCGGTGGGTGACGTGGGCTGGTGTTATGGTCTTGCAGGTAGCGCCATCTGGTGTGCCTGGCACGTGTCGGGGGAACCGGCCCGTCGAGTACTGGTTGCGATGATGGTCTGTATCTATGCCGTCAGGCTCGGTACCCATGTGCTCGTCGACCGGGTGTGGAACAAACAGGAAGACCCTCGGTATCGATCGTTGCGTGAGCAGTGGGGAACGGAGTCTCGATGGCGGATGGCGCTCTATTTCCAGCTGCAGGCTCTGGCGCTTCCGCTGTTCGTCCTACCGGCCTGGCTCGTGATGCAAAACCCGCATCCGCCCTTTCACTTGTGGGAACTCGCAGGGCTATTGCTTTGGGGAGTTGCGGTCTCGGGGGAAGCCATTGCCGATTGGCAGCTCGCGTCGTTCCGCAGCAAGTCCTGGAACGTGCGCCGGGTGTGCCGGGTCGGGCTCTGGTACTATTCACGCCACCCGAATTATTTCTTCGAATGGCTCCATTGGTGGAGCTATGCGCTGATGGGTGTTGCGCTGCCGATGGGCAACTGGGGGTTGACGCTGATTGGGCCTGTGGCGATGGGAGTCGCCCTGCTCAAGGTGACCGGAATCCCATGGGCAGAGGCTCAGGCTTCGGCGAGCCGGGGAGAGGAATATGCGGCCTACCAGCGAACGACGAACGCGTTCTTCCCTTGGTTTCCCAAAAAGTCGGGCTAGTTTTCCGGTCCTGCTAGGTCGTCTTGCGTGCCGTGCCTGGCTTCAAGATCTCCATCATGGCTCGGGTGGCGCGGTGGATGCCCAGGTCCATGGCTCCCTTGAGGGCGGCACCTGATTGCACGTAGAACTCCAGTCCGTTTTCTGTTTCCAGAAATGCTACGTACTGGTCGAGTTCCGATTGAGATAGGCTACGGTAGGTGTACAGCATGGAGACGAGGACGTGGGCCTGGGCTTGCGGACGCCAAGCGCCGCGTTCCCGCGACACCTGGACCCGGATTCGATCGGCTCCGGTTCGCTTTTGCGCGGGCAGGGTGGCGTCGTAGGCGGAGGCGATGCTCACCATCATCGACTCGGTGACGTCCAGGAGCAGCTCCGACGCGCTTGTCGCCGTGTCGATGCGACGAATCAGTTGCAGGCGGTCTTGCGGCGGCGGAGTCTTCTCGAGCTGCTTGGCGAAAGTCTGCAGCTCTTCCACACGCTTAGGGTCGGCGGCTGCCTCTTCGAGTTTGGTAATTCGTCTTCCCAAATCGGTCCGCAGCCATTCCAGCGTTCGAGCCGTCACCTCCGGACGAAGCGTCTCCTGCAGCTCCTTCGCGACGTGCCGTTCCATCAGAGGGGCGTCGAACGATTCGATGAGTGCCCGTCGTAACGCTGCCTGTTGGGGCGCTGGAATCTTCTGGCTCTGTTGATCGAACCCCGCCACGACCTGTTGCGGGATCTGCCGAAGCGTCTGCTCCATCCCGGACAGCTTCATCACGTCTTTGATGGCGGACTCCGGCAAAGCAGGGCCCGCCCAAACGGGAACAAGGTTCAGACTGCAGAACGCGACGACGCAGAGTCCGACGGTGCGCGACAACATGAAGGCCTCCATCCAGAGAGAAAAAGCGCTGCATGCGATGGATACCGACTAAGTATAGCCGGTCATCGTAAGGCCTTGATCTGTCGTGGAAGAGCGGTGGGGCAGGCGACGGATTCCGTAGGCACGACGAGGCATATGGCCCAGCCGAGAACATCGCTGGACGGCTCTTTTGGATGGCTCGCTAGGGCTTGGGTGACAACGCAGCCAACCGCTCGCGCGCCGGGACGGCGGCAGGCGAACCGGGGTAGTCCCGGAGGATCTGTTCGTACAGTTCCTTGGCGTGGGCGGGATTGTTCTGACGCTCTTCGAATCGAGCGGTCTCCAGCAGTTGGTCCGATTGGTCTGACCCGCAACCTCCCAGCTGAATCAAGAGCAGTACCGCGAAACCGGCCGACAACGTGGTGCCGAGTCGGACCAGGTTCGTTGGCTGCGCTGTCCCGATGCGAAGGATCGTCATCATATTGCGGGCTCCCCGTTCCCGTCCTCATGTTCGCGGATTCCATACCGGGGCGACGTGACGGATTCGCTGCGACAGCGGGGACAGCGGCTGGGTCTCTTCAGGCGAGTGCGATCGCGAAAGGCGAACCCACAGGTCTGGCATTCCGATGGCTCCAACATGAAGGTGCGCGTCGGATCGCGCGCGACCGTTTTCACCACGTGGAGGAGATGTTCCTCCACCTGGCGTTCGGGCATGCCGAGCAATTGCGCCAGCTGATGTGACGTCATCAGCGTTCCCGTCAAGAGGCCGATGATACGTTGGCGCGGGGTTTGTTCCGGTGCGAGCATGCTCCGTCATCATAGGAGAATCCGGGCGTGATGAAAAGGCGAGAATCATGTCATGAGATCTTGGTATACTGCAGCGTATCTCCTTCACCGCCGAGACCCGTGATGACCGGACCCTCGTGGGACGAGCTGGCCGAACTGGGACTCAGTCGCGTACGGGCGGCCGGCGTGGACTACGCCGACATCCGCATCCTGCACAGCACGACACAATCTTTGCGCGGGGAAGACCGGCGCATCGCCCACATTCGCGACGCGGACGACCACGGGTTCGGCATCCGGGTGCTGCACCGTGGGGCCTGGGGTTTTGCCGCAAGTTCGATTCTTTCGCTCGAAGAAGTGCCACGAGTGGCAGAGTTGGCGGTGGAAATCGCCAAGGGGTCCGCATCCCTCGCTATCGAGAAAGTCCATTTGGCGCGCGAGCCCGTCCATCTCGACCGCGTCGTCACACCCTATCGTATCGATCCCTTTTCGGTACCGCTCGAAAACAAGACGCGCCTCCTGCTGGAGATCATGGAACGGATTCAGCAGCAGCGCGGTATCGCGCGGAGCGAAGCAAGCCTTTGGATGCAGCGTGACCGCAAGCTGTTCGTCTCGACCGAAGGGAGCCGGTTGGAGTTCGATGTATTGGCGCTGCAGGGAGATTGTGCCGCCACGGCGGTGCATGATAGGCGATTCGCCACCAGATCCTTCAATACACCGCATCTTCGTACGGGGTACGAGCTGGTTCTCGATGCGGGGTTCGATCGTGAAGCGGCTCGTATTGCGGAGCAGGCAGTCGAGAAGGTGAAGGCCCCGGCCGTCGAGGCCGGCGCGTACGATTTGGTGCTCGATCCGGAACATCTCTCGCTCACGATCCACGAATCCTGCGGGCACCCCAGCGAGCTGGATCGAGCGCTCGGCTACGAAGCCAACTATGCCGGCACCAGCTTTCTCACCCCAGATACGCTCGGCCGATTCCGCTACGGCTCCGACCATGTGACCTTGATCGCCGACAACACGGAACCGGAAACGCTCGCCGCCACCGGCTACGATGACGACGGAGTCGAGTGCCAGCGATGGGACATCGTGCGCAACGGCCTGTTCGTGGGCTATTGCACGAATCGGGAAGTGGCTCCGAAAATCGGCGACGAGCGTTCGCGAGGCTCGAATCGGGCCGACAGCTGGGGCTCGGTCCCGATCGTGCGGATCGCCAACATCGGGCTGGCCCCGGGAACCGCGCAACTCGACGAGCTGTTGGCGGGGGTCAAACGCGGCATCTATATCGAAGGGCACGGGTCCTACAGCATCGATCAGCGACGGTACAACTTCCAGTTCGGGGGCGACGCTTTCTGGCTCATCGAAAACGGCAAGCGCACCCACATGCTGAGAGATGTGATCTACCACGGCATCACGCCGGAGTTCTGGGGGAGCTGCGACGCTGTGGCGGACAGTTCGCACCGTCGGCGCTACGGGTTCATCACCTGCGGGAAGGGCCAGCCGGGTCAGTCCGGTTGGATGACCCATGCTGCGTCCCATGCGAGATTCCGGCGCATCCAGGTGATGCGCGGCGAGGCGAAGGGATGAGCTCCGTCATCAGCAAGACTTGGCCCAAGATGACGGGCCGGCAGGAGTTCGAATTCCTGGCCGACTTGGTCATGAAACACTCGACCGGTGACCATACCGTCATGCAGCTGCATGATTCGCACGGCGGGACGACGCGTTTCGCCAACAATCAGATCGTGCAGAATGTGAATAGTCGCCGCGGCACGCTGTCCGTGACCGTGGCATTCGGTCGCCGTCGCGGCACCGCGACCACGACGGATTTCACGGCGGGAGCGGTGCGTGAGGCGCTCAAGAGGGCCGAACGCGTGGCCCGTGCCGCGCCGGAAGATCCCGAATATCTGCCTCCCGTCGGCCCGCAACAATACCTCTCCTTGCCGACATCGCGACCCGAGACCGTGCTCGCCGGTCCGACCCGGCGGCTTGACTATGCCCGCGAAGCGATCGGGCAGTGCAAGATGGAGAACCTGAGCGCGGCGGGAACGGTGGCCTCGTCGACCTCGATCGTCGGTCTGGCGGCGGACACCGGCCTCAATGCGTACGAGGAACGGACGGAAGCGCGCTTCAGCATCACGGTGCAGGCGGGCGATGCCACCGGTTGGGCCGCCGCCTCCCACCGATCGATCGACCATCTGCGCGTACAGGAACGGACCCTGGCCGCGATCACCAAAGCCAAGCGGGGCGCCGATGAGCCTCGGGAATTGCCGGCCGGTCGGTACACGGTCGTGCTGGAACCGGCGGCCGTGGCCGGCCTCGTCAGTTGGATGACCTGGATGCTTGACGCGAAGTCGTTCGATAAAGGGACGAGTCCTTATTGCGAAAAACTCGGAACGCGCATCATCGACCGGCACCTCACACTGTCGAATCAACCCGACCATCCCGATCTGCTGGGTTATGGATTCACCGCGGAAGGGTTGCCGGTGACGGAGTCTGTCTGGATTGAGGCCGGTGTCCTTACCCAGTTGCAATACGACCGCTATACGGCCAAGGCGCATGGGATCGATCAGTTGCCGACATTGGAGTCCCCGTTCTTATCAGGGGAACGGCCGATCGGCTCCAGGGTCGATGACTTGATTCGCACCACGACCAGGGGGATCCTCGTCACCAATTTCTGGTACATCCGTCCGGTGAACCAGTCCGATTTGACCCTGACAGGCATGACGCGGGATGGGACATTCCTTATTGAAAACGGCGAGATCGTATCGGCGCTTCGGAACTTCCGTTTCCACGAGAGTCCCCTTCGCGCGTTCAATCACCTCGAGGCCTGGACCACCCCGGCGGAAGCCGTGACGTCGGAGACCGGCAAGAGCCTGGTGCCGGCGATGCGCCTGCATGACTTTAACTTTTCCAGCGTCACGCGGTTTTAGACCGGGGGCCGGTTCGGAGCGGGGTTCCAGGTGTCTCCTGACAGCCGACGGTGTGCCTTCCGGGTGATCTAGGCGGGGAATGGAAAAAAGCCTGAATCGACCATTGACTCAGCCTAACGGAAAGAGTAATGAATGAAGGTGGCGCCCTAGTGCCGGTACTATAGAATCATGACGAAAAAGCAACAACGCCTGGCGGAAAAGCCGATACAATTGCTGACGCTCGCGCCCTCCGAGGGGAAGACGCCCGGGCCAAACCCCTTGCTGCCCTCTCCGGTCCGCACGGCCGTGAGAAACGTCTTCGTGAAGCTTGAAGATCTCACGGAACGGTTCGAAGATTGGTGTCATCATGGGCGAAGCGAGGAACGTGCGCTCGAACCGGTTGGACAGCGCGTCCGGCACTGGCTTGGGGCCTTGCCTGATCGCTATAACGAGGGCTCGCTTCCGCAGGAATCGGCCCTGGTGCCCTCCCGCCGATGGGAGGGGTCGGTGGGAGAGGTCATTTTCCGCATCCGCGATCGAGCTGGATACGTGCAACGCGCGTTGATGGCCCAGGCCCGCGAGATCAAGGAGTGGATGGTCCAGCACACGCAGGCTACTCAAGCCGAGCTGAGCGACCTTCGCGGACAAGTGGCCGCACAGCGAACTCAGGTCGAACAACTGACGGCTCAGCTTCAAGATCTTCGGGCTATCGTGGCCTCTCAGCAGCAGGTGTTGGTGTATATGGGGAAGGAGCTGGACACGACCCAGCCTACCGAAACCGACGGGAAATCCATTGCCGGTCGTGTGGTGGTTTCCCGCGGGAAATCCGGGTCGCTCGATCGACGCGAAGCATCGGCCGACGCCAGCCAAACTCCCTATATCAACGCCTGATCGCCGGTTCCCTTCCGTTCCACGGATTCCCACGTCAGCTTTCACTCTCGGCTGTACGCGTCGCATGCTGCGGGGACCGAACCGTAGATAGATGAGCGAATCACGGGCTGTTCCCTGTTTTGTGTGGAGACAAGCGCATGGTGGGCCCCATAGGCAGGGTAACGGCAGCGGGACTCTTGGTCGCTGCGGTGACGATGGGGTCCGGCGCCTCGGGGCTCGCGAACGCCGCCACGGCGTTGTTCGACAATCTGGGCTCCCTGCACCATGAGATCTCCACCACCTCGCCGCAAGCGCAGCAGTTCTTCGACCAGGGGCTTCGGCTGGTGTTTGCCTTCAATCACGAGGAGGCCGTCGCCTCGTTCGAAGAGGCGATCCGCCTCGATGCCGACGCGCCCATGCCCTACTGGGGACTCGGGCTGAGTCTTGGCCCCAATATCAATTCAGCCATGGATGCCAAGCAGGAGCCCCGTGCGGCGGAGGCCTTGCAGAAGGCCGCAAGTCGGCTGGGCCGGGCTACGCCCCGCGAGCGGGCCTATATCGAAGCCTTGTCCGTACGGTATTCGACGAAAAGGGGATCCTCACGCAGGATCAAGGACGAGGCCTACGCGAAGGCCATGCAGGCGGTTGCGCGCGCGTACTCCGCCGATGCCGATGCCTTGACGTTGGCGGCGGAAGCGCTGATGAACTTGCGCCCCTGGGATTACTGGCGTGCGGACGGGCGGCCGCAGCCAGGCACCGAAGAGATCGTCAGTACATTGCAGCTGGCCCTTCGAGTGAATCCAGATCACCCCGGCGCCTGTCACTACTACATTCACGCAGTCGAGGCGTCCCGGGAGCCGGAACGTGCGGTCGACTGCGCGAAGCGGTTGGCGTCGCTCATGCCGGGTGCCGGGCATCTTGTGCATATGCCCGCGCATGTGTTCATGCGTGTGGGCCTCTATCGCGAGGCATCCGAGCATAACTCGTCGGCTGCCGCCGTCGACAGCGACTACCTGGAGCATCATGGATCGCGCAGCACTTATGCGATCGGGTATTACGCCCACAACCTCCATTTCCTGAATGCGTCGTTGATGATGGAGGGGCGGAGTGCCGAGGCACTGCGGGTAGCGCACGACTTGTTGGAGAAGTTGTCGGCCTGGGATACCAAGGACGACCCGGCTGGAGAGTTTTATGCGCCCACTGCGCTAATGACGCTGGCGCGGTTCGGTCACTGGAGTGAAATCATCCGGGAGCCGCCGCCGGCGAGGGAACGTCGACTGACCACGGGGCTCTGGCATTTCGTGCGCGGCTTGGCCTTTGCGGCTACCACCCGTTTCGGCAGCGCGGAAGGCGAGCTGTCCAACTTGCGAAAAGTCATGAAGGTGTTCGCCAAGGCGAAGACCTCCGAGGGCAAGACGAGTCGAAGTATATTGAAAGTGGCGGAGCGGGTCCTGGTCGGAGAGTTGGCGGCGCGTCAGGGGCGGTATGATGCCGGCATCCAAGCCCTGCGGGAGGCCGTCCGGCTGGAGACGGCGCTGCCCTACAGCGAGCCCCCGTTTTGGTACCAGCCCGTGCGCCACAACTTAGGCGCGGTGCTGATGCTTGCCGGGCTGCCGGCCGAGGCCGAGCGGGTGTATCGTGAAGACCTCGAGATCAACCCGGAAAACGGGTGGGCTCTGCAGGGACTGGCGCAAAGCCTTCGAGCACAGCATAAACAGGATGACGCGGAACGCACGGACGCGCGATTTCGGACGGCGTGGGCAGGCGCAGATGTCACCCTACTGACGTCGAGATTTTAGCCCCGGGCGAGTCCATCTCGGACAACGCACAACTGCATCGCACAGGGAGAAGAAGGGCGGGAGATGTCCAGGACCGAGTATGTATTCCAGGCAGGGGAAGAGCAGCGAGAACTCGAGCGTCTGCAGACGATCGAAGCGGCGTTTGATCCCGGTACCCAGCGCCGGTTGCTCACAACGGGGTTGAGCGCGGGGTGGCGTTGCCTCGAGGTGGGCGCCGGAGCCGGTTCCATCGTGCGATGGCTCGAACAGCGCGTCGGGCCGTCGGGCAAGGTGCTGGCGGTCGACACCAATCCCCGGTTTCTGCGGGGAAGCGGGACGTCCACGATCGAAATCGTGCAGGGGGACATTCGCAACGTGGACCTGCCGGCGGAGGCCTTCGACCTCGTGCATGCTCGGTATGTACTGATTCATCTTGCCGACTATCGAGAAGTCTTTGAGCGCATCCTGCGGTGCGTGAAACCAGGCGGGTGGGTGGTGATCGAGGAGCCCGACTTTTCCGCCGCCCGGGCGATCTCGGGACCCGAGGACGACAAATGCGCCTTCGATCGGATTACGGCGGCCATTGAGGGGATGTTCGCGTCGCTGGGAATGGACCACGCTACCGGGGCAAAGCTGCCCGCGCTGTTTCAGGAACACCATCTCAGCCAACTGACCGTAGACTACGAGGGGCATTTGGCTTCCGGGGGAGCGCTGGTGCCTCGCCTCATGAAGTTGTCGGCACAGCAGCTGCGAGAGAAATATGTCGCGACGGGACTGGTCACGGATTCGGATGTCGATGCCTACTGCCGCTTTGCCGACGATTCCGATGCCTGGGCCGTTTACTATGCGACCGTGGCTGTGACAGGATGGTGGCATCCGCAGTGCGGCGGGTGAGGCGAGGATTGGAGTAGATGCGATTTATCGTCGGCGTAATGGGCCCGGCCAAGGCCAGAAAGAAAGACATCGAAAATGCCCGCATGCTGGGGGAACTCATTGCCAGGCGTGAGTGGGTCGTACTGACGGGCGGCCGCGATGTCGGCGTGATGGATGCCGCATGCCAGGGCGCCAAGCAGGTTCCCCGGAGTCTGACGATCGGCGTCCTGCCCTCCGGCCGCGATCGGGTGTCGAAGTATGTGGACCTGGCGATCGTCACGGAGATGGGAAACGCCCGCAACAACGTCAACGTTATGACCAGTCAAGTCGTCGTGGCCTGCGGGCTGACCGGTTCCGGAACCGTTTCCGAAGTGGCTCTTGCACTGAAGGCAGGCAAACCGGTCATTTTGGTGGGTGCTTCGCCGGTCGAGGAAAAGTTCTTTAAAAAGCTGGGCGGAAAGCATCTGGCCTCCGTGGAGTCTCCCGAGGAGGCCATCAATCTCATCATGAAGCAGTTTGAGCGACACCAACCAGAGGTCGTTGAAGGCGCGAGGTCCTGGGGCGGCGTATGACGCTCCCGATACCGGCGGCCTGCGTTCCGTAGTCCCCTTTTCGTATCCCCTTTCAGTCCTTCGCCTCTCGGGGAATTCCCACCCTGGTGTCCGACTCCAACCGTTGATAGAGTGAACGGGAATCGGCCCTGCACGGCCGATTATTGCCCGGCAGGGGCGTCGGAACTCGGGCCTTTTTCCAGCAGCACGCCGGAACTCTCAAAAGGCAGCCGGCCATCGCCTGTGTGGAGGATACCTTTGATCGTATAGGTCACGGGGCGGTCCGGGGAAAAGGCCATGAATTGCCGGAAGACGTCGAGTGTCGAGGTGCTGGTCGAGACAGAGGCGATGGCCTCGCCGAGTCGCGGAACGAGGACGTCCTGGTTTCCCAATCCCCGTGCGAGGCGGTTGCCGTTCAAGTCCAGGCGAAAGTCGATGCCGGTTACCTTCAAATCGAAATCGTTGGGATTGCGGAGCCGAAGGTCGACCTTGAGTCGTTGCTCGAAGGCGCTGGCCTCCAGCGGCGTGACGTTGGTGACGAGTACTTCCGGTGGCTCGCCCTTCATCAACCAGGACGCGCAGCCGGGGAGCAATAGCAGGGCGACGAGGAGGAGCGTGGCCTGAATGCGATGCATAGGGGTCATCATAGCGAAACATCCGGCGGAATTCGAGCGCCGTAGTACTGATCGAGGGCGAGGATGGACCGCCTCCGGTCGGTGTGGCCGGCAAGTAAGGAATCGAAGAGGCGCGCGACAGAGGATTGGGAGGGCTGTCCAATGAAAACTCGTACTGGTTTTCACAGGTTCGTACTGGTCATGCTATTGCTGGGGGGAATTACTGCTTCGAGTGCGGCGGAGGAACGGCCCGGCAGCGCCAAGGCTTTCTTTGCCGGCGGCTGCTTCTGGTGCATGGAAGAGGTGTTTGAGAAAGTGCCAGGGGTAACAGCCGTGGTGAGCGGCTATATGGGGGGTCGGGTCGCCAATCCAAGCTACGAGGACGTGTCGGCCGGGACGACCGGTCATGCGGAGTCCGTCGAGGTGACATACGATCCCGCCAAAGTGTCCTATCGCGACCTCCTGAACGCGTTCTGGAAGAACGTAGATCCGGTCACGCCGAATGCGCAATTCTGCGACCACGGGTCGCAGTATCGTGCGGTGATCTTCGTCCAGAACGATGAGGAGCGCCGGTTAGCAGAAGAATCCAAGCGAGCCATCGAAGAGAGCAAGCGCTTCAAGGAGCCGATTGTGACTGAGATTTCGCCGACAGCCCCCTTCTACTCGGCGGAGGAGTATCATCAGGATTTCTATAAGAGGAATCCCATTCGGTATAAATTCTACAAGTACAACTGCGGGAGGGCACAGCGGCTTGAAGAGCTGTGGGGAGCGCCATGATGCCTGACGAGAGCCCCGATTCGCTGCAACGAATTTTGTCGCAAGTTTCCTCTCGTGCACACAGACTGGGCGGAGCCGATTCGTCAAGCCGAGCACCTTTTCCGTTGCCGATCATAGAGTTCTGCGACATCCCTCCTGGCATGGAAGTTGAGCTTATGCCGGGTTGTGATGCCTGTCTCGTTGAACAACAACCGACATCAGCGGATCTTCACGGCTTGGGGTGTATCCGCCGTGATGCGTCGTATGCTCTGCCCACTCAGTGTGCTTCTCTTGGTTACGCTAGGGTGGCCGGCCCCGACCAAGTCCGACTTCGACGGCAGGTCCCGGTATTCGAACGACGAGATTCAACGCGCGATCGTCTTCTATGCTCACAAGTATCAGCTTGAGCCTGCCCTGCTACGCGCGATCATCAAGGCAGAGTCGGATTTTCAGCCCGATGCGGTGTCGAGCAAGGGGGCCGTCGGCCTGATGCAGCTGATGCCGGACACGGCCGCGGACTTGCGGGTCCATGACCGCTTTGACGCCGTGCAGAACATCCGGGGCGGGGCTAGGCAACTGCACTATCTCCTGGGCGTCTACGACGGCGACCTGCGGCTTGCCGTTGCCGCCTACAATGCCGGCGTGCATCGGATCCGAGGGCATGGACATATCGCACGGATCCGCGAAACCCGCCGCTATGTGCGCAAGGTGTTCCGCTACTACCGGATATTCAAGGCCGAAGAACAGCGACAACAACGTCACTTTGTGGAGGGACTCGCTCGAGCCGTTTAAGTTCCACAGAATGGCTTCCCCCGGTGGCCCGATGCCCGCCTTCAGCCCCCTGCCTCGATTTCCTCTTTTACTTGGCGATCGGTCTACGTCATGGGACAGTGGTCCATGCCCATGCCGCAGCGCTGTATGGATCAGCGCCGCACATCACCGAGTTGATATTGAGGACGATTTGGCCCTTGGCGGCTGAATGGCACGACTTTCAGGCAATCATGAATTGGCCCGTTTGGAATCCACGCTGGACACCTGTGGCCCGTACGCTCTGCACAGTGGCGGTGGCGGCCACCATCAGTGCCGCCTTGCCTTCGGTCCCCCGCTTGGCGCTCGATCCCAATCCCTTGGAGCGGTGGCAGTCAAAGCCATCCGATCCCTTAGGGACTCTGATCGTCTCATACGCCGGGCAGTATGGATTGGAGCCGGCCCTGTTGAAGGCCGTGATCAAGGTTGAATCGAACTTCAATCCGCAAGCAATTTCCCCGAAGGGAGCGCTCGGTCTGATGCAGCTGATGCCGATTACTGCTGCGGCCTTGCACGTCATGGACCCGTTCGATCCGGATGAGAATATCCGGGCCGGCGCCCTGCTTCTGCGGCGGCTGTTGGATCGATTCCATGGAGATCTTGCCTTGGCCTTGGCTGCGTATCACGCGGGTGAAGGGCGAGTGAGCCAATTGGCCGGTCTTCCACCGTCTCCCGGTACGCAGCAGTATGTGGAGCGGGTCCTGAGCCACTACGGTGGATTTCTAGCCGGCGCACCCTCGACAGCGCGGAAGATTCCCCTCTGGCCGGATCGGCGGGCCGCTCGCTCACAAGCCTCTGCTCTGGATTAGACTTCCGTGACGTGAGCCCGAACGGTTGAGCCAGCGGTAGTAAGAGCAGTTTGATGAGGTGGAGGGAGCGGCCGTTCTCGGCAGACCTCGGATACCTGCCGGGGAGGGCTCTTTCTACCCGGCAGGTTGATCGGGACAGTGGAGCGGACTCAGACTGCCTGTCTTGTCGGCCGCGGTAGTTCCAGCCGACTCTTCTCGAGGAAATGATCCAGCCGCTCCTGCTCCTGGGTGTCGATCTGTACAACCTCCAGACCGAAGTTCGACCCCTTCACCCATCGCACTGCCGCCCGGCCGATCGAGACCCATCGTTTCTCATTTCCAAGATACAAACAGACCGGCATCTCCATGCCGACTGTGACCGGGGCCGTCCCGCTTGCGCGCCATCCTGAGCTGGAGAGATCCCACACGGTCCCTTCAGCAACGCCTTCATCGAGGAAATATTGAAACTTGCAGCGGAGGGGCTGTCGGGCTTCTGCGCGGCAGGTATAGTATTTCTCCATTCGTGGGCTCCCTGGTTTCTGGTGGTGGCCGCCGACTCGATCCGTCTCGCGCGCCTGTATGAGTCAAAGCTACCAGCCAATCGCGGTTTGCCAATGCAGCCTTGGTAGTACCGTGAAAGGAGGGGGAGTCATGAAGTTCTAGTATTTCCAATATGTTATGCAATGCGCCTGGTTCGTCTGACTAAGCGTATTGTGCGTGTTTGCCCGCTTGCCCACAGGGTTCACGCCTTGCCGGACGGGGGATATGCGGGATAGTATCGACACCCGCCTGTGTCAGAGTGAATCGGTAGATGGTCGTAAGAAAGGGGGCTGATGCATGCTGAAGTGGTGGATGGACAGATTCCGGAAAGCCGCACAGTCTCACCACGGAGCGCTATGGATAGCGCCGGTGCTCCTTTCCCTCTCGCTGAGTGGATGTCTCTCGCCGATTGCCATGCATCGTGCGGTCTTGGAGTACGACCGAACGGCTACAGAGCTGGAAGCAGAAATGTTGCTGCTCAACATTGCGAGGACGAGTCATTTCAGGCCGTTGCACTTTACGACGATCTCCAGCGTCGCGGCGACGTTTGATTTTTCAGCCACCGGCGGCTTGAACAGTCTCTTGTATCAGCGGGTGGATCCGCCGAATCAGACGGTCTTCATGAGCGTCGGAGGCTCAATTGCGGAACGGCCGACTGTCACGATTATTCCGATTCAGGGCGAAGAGTTTACGAGTCGCATCCTAACTCCGTTTGATGAAACCAAGCTGGCCTTCTTGTTCCAGCAGGGGATTGAACCGGGCATCCTGCTTCGGTTGATGGTCAGGGAGATCGTCTTGACCGGTGGCTCCCAGCGGACGCTGTTCCGCAACAATCCGTCGCGACGGGACGAGTATGAGGAATTCCGTCGGCGGGTCTACCACCTCTCTTCTCTACACAACAATCGTTCGCTCTACGTGTCGCCGATCGTGTATGAGGAACCGTTGCCCATTACGATCGACCATAAGTTGAGTGAAGGCATGATGGGCACAGTGATGGATGCGTCGGAAAAGCAGTACCGATGGATCGCCCCCAATGAACATACGCCGTTGGTTTTCACGAAGCGCATGATGGGCCGCGTCATCATCACCAACTACGATCTGCATAGTCTCACCAACGAAGAACGCCGTCAGCTGCAGCGGGAAGCAGAGCGGAATCCCCCCAGTACCGTGCTGGTCGACATTCGGCCGAATTATCCGGGTGGGGAGTATCCCCTGCATGGCGTCATGTTGCTGCGAAGCTTCAACGCGGTGCTGCGCTTTCTGGCTCTGGGTATTGCCACTGGGCCGGAATATGCGGTCGAGCGGCACCCCGCCACGCCCGAGGGGCCACAGAATCCGCCCAGCACCATTCAAATCGATGAAACAGACAAGCGACCGACGGACAGCGATTTTGCGGTGGAATATGAGGGAAAGTGGTACTCCATCAAGAAGGCGCCTCGGACGCTCGGTGCTCGCGCGCCCTGGAATCAGGAGGCCTTTCGCGTGTTGGCGATGCTGTACCAGGTGACGGTGACGGATGTGTCGAGAGTCCCCACGCCTGCGATCACGATTGCGAAATAACGGGGAGGCTCGTTAGGAAGAGGGGGCAATGGCCTGGAGGATTTGCCAAAGGAAGTCCTCGTGGTCCCAGGCATCAGGACGTCGTGTCAGACCCAACCGTACGACCACGAGTTGGTGCGACGGGATGATGCTGGTGAATTGTCCCTCATAGCCCACTGCATGCCAGGCTGTCGGTAAAGCCCGGGCCGGCCCCTCGAGCTTCCGAAACTCCCTGGGCACTCGCAACCAGAGGTGTGCACCGTAGCAGGCATCGGTGGCTTGTGGAGTCGTTGTCGTCGAATAAGAGACCCACCCTTCCGGAAGAACTCGTCTCCCCTCGCAGACACCGTCCTGAAGGTACAGCGCACCAAAACGAGCCCAGTCCCGCGCCGTCGCATACATGAACGACGACCCGACGAAGGTGCCGCTGCCGTCGGTCTCTAATACCGCATGCTCCATCCCCAGAGGGTCGAAGAGTGCCTCCTTTGGGAAGGTGAGATACGCCCGTTCGTTACCGATGGCGTCCCGCATCACCCGCGAAATGATGTTCGTATTTCCACTCGAATAGTGCCAGACGGATCCGGGAGGGGTCCGGAGCGGCTTGCGTGCCGCGTATGCGGCTGCATCCGGATGGTGGAGCAACATGCGGATCACATCTTTGAATGGACTGCGGTAGTCTTCATGAAAGTCGAGCCCGCTTGTCATCCGCAGGAGATGGTCGAGGGTGATGGCACGACGGGAATCGAAAGGTTCTCGCCAGAACGACTGCGGGAGTTCCCCCGTGAGGGACAGCCGACCTTGGCCAACCAAGATCCCGGCCAAGGCGTTGATGACCGTCTTGGCCATCGACCAGCCCAACAGGGGCGTATCGGGGCCGAAGCCTTCTGCATATTGTTCGGCGACCAGGCGGCCGTGATGAAGGATGACGACCGCCCTTGTACGGCGACGGGGGGACCCCGCCTGTTCCGCAAATGCCGCGTTGATGACGTTGTGGAGTGACGGGTAGGTGACCTTCCCGAGCGTGGATGTGTGTTCCCGCAAGGTCGGTCGTGCTGGGGAGGAGAGGTGCCCCTGCAGATCTTTCTGTGTCGACGCGGACGACATTCCACCCGCATCCGTGGCAGCCTGGTACTCCAAGGCGCAGCCCAATCGTCCCCGATAGACGGCTGTACGCCTGACCAGTCCCCAGAAGCTCACGGTTACTCGCTTGCTCGCGTAATCCACGTGTGAGGAGAAGTGGCGGAGTACAGACAAGTCGTCGACGCCGACGTCATTTGCCAAGATGTCATCAGGCCGGCGGCCGGAGACGAACAGGGCGGAACAAAAGATCTTAGCCTTATAGCTGCAACCGGTCGAGGCGAGCATCCGGCCGAGCATGAGGAACCCGAGAAGGAGCGCGAGTACGCCGAGCAGCCAGATGGAGGTCACGAGGGGGTTACCAGTTGATTTCGCCGGGCGTACCGTTCCGAAACTTACCCGCGGGCGCGGAGAAGATCAGACGGTACCCTACACGGGAGCGATGTCGTTCTGCCACAGAAAAGGGGATGGGGGAGGAGACGTGAGCCGATCCGGGATACTAAGCCAACGGCTTGCCCTTCATGATGAGATGGCGAAGGCGCTCGCGTTGTGCGGGGAGAATGACGTCGAATTCCAGGCCGAATGTATAGCCATCGACCCACCGGATGATGGCGCGGTCGATTCGCAGCGGCCAGGAAAAATCGGCCAGGAAGATTGAAATCTGGAACTCCGTCCCGACCTCCACTGCGATCTCGGATTCGGCGCGGCAACCGGTGGTCGAGATGTCCAGAACCTGTGCTTGACCCTCAAGCCCGTCAGGCCCCGTAAATACCAAGTGGCATGTCGCGGCCATGCGCCTGGCGCGTCGGCTTTCTGCTGTGGTGGGTTTCGAGTTCACCTGCGAGTGCCTCCGAGGAAGCGGGAGTCTGTTTCGCGGCCTGTCTGTGTCTCCTCTAGAAGTCTAGTCAAAAATCGGGATTTCGGCATGACCCTGACAGCGTACCGCGCAAGTAGGGCCTGTGGTTGTCTCAGGCTTGGCCGTTCCTGTATACAGGGCGCATTTGGACTCATCAGGCAGGAGGGACGGGCGATGGGACGTACCGGCAACCAGCGGATGGAACGCTTGGCACAATCCGAGATCCGGGCGATGACTCAGGCCTGCGCGCACGTGCAGGGTATCAACATGGCTCAGGGGGTGTGCGACACGGGAGTCCCACCAGTCGTGGCGCGCGGGGCGCAGCAGGCGATTGACGAAGGCATCAATATCTATACGCGATACGATGGTCTGGCCCGGTTGAGGCAAGCCATCGCTGGAAAGCTTCAGACCTACAACGGGCTTCGGGCGGATCCGGAACGGGAGGTCACGGTGAGTGCAGGCGCGACCGGCTCATTCCACTGCGCCTGCCTGGCGCTCTTAAATCCAGATGATGAAGTCATCGTTTTCGAGCCCTACTATGCCTACCATACGAGCGCGATCGTCGCAGTGGAGGCCGTGCCTCGGGTTGTCCGTACCGCCCCGCCGGACTGGACATTTTCTCGCGAGGATGTGCTCCGGGCGATCACCAGCCGGACCAAAGCCATTGTCGTCAATACCCCAAGCAATCCCTCGGGCAAGGTGTTCGGTCAGGAGGAATTGCAGTGGATTGCCGAACTCGCCCAGGCGCACGACCTCTTCGTGTTCACGGACGAAATTTATGAGTATTTTCTGTTCGACGGGCGCCGTCACCAGAGTATTGCAGCCCTCCCAGGCATGGCTGAACGGACGATTACGATCGGCGGCTATTCTAAGACCTTCAGCATCACCGGTTGGCGTATCGGATACAGCCTGGCGCATGAGCAATGGGCTCAACTCATCGGAGCCATGAACGATCTCCTGTATGTGTGTGCTCCGGCTCCGTTACAGCAAGGCGTGGCGATCGGGATCGAGCAACTCCCGGCCTCCTTCTACGAGGACTTAGCGCGCGAGTACCAAGCCAAGCGTGATCTATTCTGCCGAGCCCTGTCCGACGCAGGGCTGCCGCCGGCCGTGCCGCAGGGCGCCTACTATGTCCTGGCGGATGTCTCGCGCCTGCCTGGCACGACAGGAAAGGAGCGCGCCATGTACCTGCTCGAAAAATCCGGAGTGGCGGGAGTTCCGGGCGAGGCGTTCTTTCAGAGTTCCGCAGGCCATCGCTTTGTTCGGTTCTGTTTTGCGAAAACCGACGAGGACTTGCGCGAGGCCTGCCGTCGACTGACACGTCTGGGTTAGCGGGAGAAGCTCCAAGCGAAGAGCGCGAAGCGACGCGATGCTTGTACGACTGGAACGGCCATGGTATCAAAATAGGGTTGCATCGTAAGGTCGAGCCAGGGGTGACACAATCATAACGATGAGTGGCATGACGACAATGGGCAAACGCAGTCGGGTCCTGAGCCTTGCTGCGACCATGGTCTGGTTATTTATGCTCGTCGGCTGCGGCCACCAGCAGAGTCGGCATCAGACGCCTGCGCCCCTCGTTGGATCAACGGAAATCAATCAAGGAGCGGTCGGCGAGACTGAGCGATTGGCAGGGGAATGGGAATACGAAGAAAGTGGCATGACCATCACGCTGATCTTAGATCGTTTCGGCAACGGCAATTACGATTTCAAAGACGGGCAGTTTGTGACGCATCGGTTAGTCGACCGTGTATGGAGCGGTACGTGGATTCAGCGGGAGAACGATCGGGAGGGTGGCTTCGAGATCACCCTTTCCTCGGATTACCGTGAAGGTGATGGGCGTTGGTGGTACACACGCATCGAAGATGACCGCAATCCCCAGAAGCCCGGCGGACGGTTCCACGTGACGAAGAATGCTCTCCCCCTGGATGCCCGAAGTGTTCCCATCCTCTCTGCTCGGCCGTAAGTCTTACGCGCGGCCGTTCCCGGCTCCGTCAATCGCTTCGTACAGTGCCGAGTAGTCCCCGTCTGAAAATCCCATCTCAAGGGCTCTCTCCAGCAAGCTGCGGACGCCCTGCAGCCCGAGCGTACTGAGGCCTGCCCGTTGTGAGGTCTCCAGCATGAGGTCGACATCCTTCAACAGGTGCCGGGTGGAGAAGTTCGGGCGCTGGTATTCTCGAGTCGTGAGTCTGGGCAGCTTTTTATCGAATGTGGGGGCAAAGAGGGCGCTTTTTCGGAGGAGCGCCATGAAGGTATCCGTCGAAAGCCCGTTGCGGCGCACCAACCCCAAGCTGAGACCGAAGGCAGCGGTTTCGGCCGCGATGAGCTGATTGAGGGCCAATTTGATGACCGCAGCGCTTCCGACCGGTCCGATCCGTTGGACTTCCTGCCCAAGCGCCTGCAACATCGGGGACCACTGAGTAAACTGCTCCGGCGTGGAGCCGACCATCACGAGCAGGGTCCCTTGCGCGGCTTCGGTCACGCTGCCCAAGACGGGCGCCTCCATGTAAGCCCCACCCAGTCGCTGGATCTCGAATGCGAGCTCGAGACTCTGATCAGGACCGATCGTGCCCATTTGAATGATGGTGCGTCCGGCCAGCCGTTGGGCGGTTTCTCCCTGGAGCAGAACCGATCGAATGGCAGTCTCATCGGCCAGCAGCAACAGCACGGCCTCCGCCGAGCCCATCGCGTCCGCCGATCGTGAGACGACGCGAAGCCCCCGATTGCGCAAGGGCAGAGCCTTCTCGATGGTGCGGTTGTATACGGTGACCAGATGGCCGGTTCTGTGGAGCCGCTCCGCGATAGCGCTCCCCAACACGCCCGTTCCAAACAACGCGAGCTGCATGCCTCCACTCCTTTTCCCGATGAGTGGTGGCATAGTACGCGGGACGAAAGGGAATCGGAAGGGGAAAGCCGGACTACCGGCCGGCAGCCGCGGTCTTCTTCAGCAGATTCAATAGGGGAGGGTGAATCGACGAAGACAGTGCGAGTGCGCCTCGCTGACGCGTATTGGGTTGATTGAAGCACGGGAGTTCGCCGGATGCATTGGTGGCCTGTCCGCCTCCTTCGATGACCAGCAGGATACCGGCGACAATATCCCACTCGTTGCCGCCATCGAGCATGATCGCCGCCTCCGCCTGACCGGCAGCCACCAATGCGAGGCCATAGGCGATGGAGCCGATCGGCTGGCAGCGGACCCGCGATTCCAACTGCCGCAGCCTGCCGCTTCGCAGGTCCCAGGGATTGACGAGGACGATGGGCCGCTCCCCTGGCTCGAATCGACCGGCATCCGGCTTCGACAGATGCTCGACCATGAGGCCGCCTCGGTGAATGGCTGAAAACCATTCTCCCCTGGTGGGATTATAGATGGCGGAGAGGATGGGTCTGCCGTCTTCCACCAGTGCGACGGAGATGCAGAACTCAGGATCGCCCCTGACGTAGGCGCGGGTACCGTCGATCGGGTCGACGATCCACACACGTTGTTTCGAGAGACGATCTCCGTTGTCCTGGGATTCCTCGGAGAGCCATCCATCTTCCGGAAACTCCTCGCCCAAGCGAGACTGGAGAATCTCGTTCACGGCCAAGTCCGCCGTGGTCACCGGCGATTGATCGCTCTTCGTCCGAGTCTCGAAGCCGGTTTTGGCCAGGCGCAGCGCTTCGGTACCGGCCGCCAGCATGGCCTCTTTCAATGTCTTGAGTTCTCGCTCCATCCGTTCACCGCGCTTTCGTTTCATCGACACGTTCTTCAGTTACCGTATCAGGTCGTCGGGCCGGAGCAAAGGGGGAACAGAATATACACGAGAAGGCTCTTGACCGCGTCCGGCGATGCGCGTACAAGCGACCCCATCATGAAACTGGTGCAAAAGCGGTCGCGAAAATCAGGATTGCCGCCGGGCACGCTTGTACACATCGGGGAGAAGCGCGCCGAAACCGTCAAGGTCAGCCTCTTTGACTACGGCGAAGGGCAGTTTCAGGAACGCACGGGCTTGAAGCCAGAAGATATTACCGCTGCGGGTGACGCGGCGGTTCGCTGGATCGACATCGGCGGCGTGCACAAGGTGGATGTGCTGGAGACGTTCGGCAAGACGTTCGGTCTCCATCCGCTGCTGCTGGAAGACATCGCCAATACCGACCAACGGCCCAAATATGACGACTATGGCACGTATGGCTACGTGGTCCTGAAAATGTTGTATGAGGGGGAGCGGCGAGGCGATATCAACGTCGAACAGGTTAGTCTGGTGTTTGGCGAAAATGTCCTCCTGTCGTTTCAGGAGAACGGAGGCGACGTCTTTCAAGTGATCAAAGACCGGCTTCGGGCTGGGAAGGGACGCTTGCGCCATGCCGGGGCGGACTACCTTCTGTATGCGCTCATGGACTCGATCGTCGATCGCTACTTCGGCGTGCTCGAAACGCTGGGGGAGAAGATCGAAGTGTTGCAGGATTCCGTCGTGACCAACCCCCAACCGGAGACGCTACGGGATATCCACGCACTGAAACGGCAATTGCTCTTTCTTCGGCGATCCGTGTGGCCGCTGCGGGACGTCATCAACAACCTGTCGCGCTCGGATGGACAGTTCCTTCAGGGGACGACGAAGGTCTTCTTCCGCGATGTGTACGACCATGTCGTCCAGATCGTCGATACGATCGAGAGTCTGCGCGAGATGGTATCTTCGATGATGGAGGTCTATCTATCCAGCGTGAGCTATCGACTGAACGCGGTCATGAAGGTGCTGACGATCATCACCACGATCTTCATGCCGCTCAGCTTCATCGCCAGCATCTACGGCATGAATTTCGAGCACATGCCGGAGCTGAAGTCTCCCTATGGCTACCCGGCGGTCCTCGCGGTGATGGCGTTCAGCGGCGGCGCGATGCTCTATTTCTTTAAGCAGAAAAAGTGGCTTTAGCCACGGAAACCTTCCGCGTTAATCCAGAACCTCGACGCGATCGACGAAGTAGGCCGTTTCTCCGAAGCAATTGGTGGGAATGTATCGAAACTCCTTGTAGTGGAGCACAACCCGCTTTCCCATCTGTCCATCCAGCTTCTTGGCCACGGCATCGTCCCACACGCTGAAATCCCACAGCAGCGGCGCGACCCCGGGAACGGTGGTCATGGCCAACTCGCCCTCGTGGGTCTTGCAGACCCACCCCTTGCGTGAAAACTTTTGCAAGTACCCGGCGCGGTCGCCGTCGGAGTAGCTCCAATTGAATACGATCAGGAGGTAGGCCGCCCCTCCAAAGAAGAGGAGCGTCAGAAACAGTTTCGGTCGCCAAAGCCACATGAAGGGGAAAAGCAGGGTTTCCCACCAGGTCATGAAGACTCCTTCCTATGAGGTGAGGTCTTGGAACAACCAAGGCGCTTGGGTGCGTCGGCGCTGTTCATACTCCGAAATCTTGGCGGCGTGTTCGAGCGTCAGGCCGATCGAGTCCAGGCCCCGGTACAGGCAGTCCTTCCGAAACGGATCGACATCGAAGTGATACGAGGTGCCAGACGGCGTCGTCACCTGCTGTGCCGCCAGGTCGACTGTCAGGCGGTAGCCTTCTTTCCCGGTCACGCCCTGGAAGAGCGCCTGAACCTCGTCGGCTTTCAGGACCACCGGGAGAATCCCGTTCTGGAAACAGTTGTTGTAAAAAATGTCGGCGAAGCTGGGGGCGATGACGCACCGGATGCCTTGGTCCAACAGCGCCCAGGGTGCGTGCTCGCGCGAGGAACCGCAGCCGAAGTTGTCGCGGGTCAATAGAATCGTCGCCTCCTGGTAGCGCGGCTGGTTCAGGAAAAAGCCGGGATCGGCGGAGCCGTCCTTCCGCTTCCGCCAATCGAAAAACAACCCTTCGCGCAAACCCGTCCGCTTGATCGTCTTCAAAAACTGTTTCGGGATGATTTGGTCCGTATCGACGTTGAGCCGATCCAGCGGCGCGACGATGCCTGTCAGTGTCGTGAATGGTTGCATGAGTCTCGTCTCTCCCTTGAATCATCCGCCAGGGTGCCGTGAAGGCCCAGGAGATGCGACGGCGTAACCGGAGTATCAGCCCCAGTGCCGGATATCGACAAAATGTCCTTCGACGGCGGCGGCTACGGCCATCGCCGGCGACACGAGGTGCGTGCGGCCTCCGGCTCCTTGCCGACCTTCGAAGTTACGGTTGCTGGTCGAGGCGCAACGCTCGCCGGGCTTGAGCACGTCCGCGTTCATGGCCAGGCACATGCTGCAACCGGGCTCACGCCACTCGAAGCCGGACTCGCGGAAAATCTTGTCGAGACCTTCCTGCTCGGCTTGTTGCTTCACGAGGCCCGAGCCAGGCACGACCATCGCGTGCACGCTAGAGGCGACCTTCTTACCTTTGGCAAAGGCGGCGGCAGTCCGCAGATCCTCGATCCGCGAATTGGTGCAGGAACCGATGAAGACCCGATCGATCTTGATATTCCGAATCGGCATCCCGGCCGTGAGCCCCATGTAATCGAGGGCGCGCTCTGTGGAATGCCGGAGTTTTTCGTCCTGCATGGTCCGAGGATCGGGAACGAGACCGTCCACGCCGGTGACCATTCCGGGGCTGGTGCCCCAGGTCACTTGTGGGGCGATCTTGTCGGCCCGCAACTCCACGACTGCGTCGTACCGTGACCCGGGATCGCTGGTAAGGTGACGCCAGGCAGCCACTGCCTGGTCCCAGAGGGCGCCGGTCGGTGCCATCGGCCGTCCTTTGATGTAGGCAACGGTCTTGTCGTCCGGAGCCACCATTCCGGCGCGGGCTCCACCTTCGATCGACATGTTGCAGAGGGTCATTCGGCCTTCCATGCTGAGTGCGCGAATGGCGGAGCCGGTGTATTCAATGACGTAACCGGTGCCTCCGGCAGTGCCGATCCGGCCGATAATGGCAAGGATCACATCCTTTGCGGAGCAGCGCGGCGATAGTTCACCTTCGACCCGAACCTCCATCGTCTTCGGGCGCTTCTGAATCAGGCACTGGGTAGCCAGGACGTGCTCGACCTCGCTCGTGCCGATGCCGAACGCGAGCGATCCGAAGGCCCCGTGCGTGGACGTGTGGGAGTCACCGCACACAATCGTCATGCCGGGAAGGGTGAATCCCTGCTCCGGACCGATCACGTGGACGACGCCTTGCCGGATATCGCTCATTCGGAACAGCGTGATGCCGAAGTCGGTGCAGTTCTCATCCAGTGTCTGGATCTGCTTGGCGCTGATCGGATCGGCAATGGGAAGACTCCGGTCAGTGGTGGGGACGTTGTGATCCGGCACTGCCAGCGTGGCGCCCGGGCGGCGCGGCTTTCGTCCGGCCACCTTGAGCCCCTCGAAGGCCTGTGGCGAGGTGACCTCGTGAACCAGCTGACGATCGACATAGAGCAATGTCGTGCCGTCCGGTTCCGATCGAACGACGTGCGAATCCCAGATCTTGTCGAAAAGTGTCTGTCCGGCCATCCTCTGCTCCTCCAGGGCGCGAAGAAAAGAGCCTATTATACATGGGAGCAGGCGGTCGGCATCAAGGCCAAAGGCGGCGAGCGTCTGGGAGCTTCAGATTTTGAAACTGCCTACCGATAGAGTGCCCATGGAACGCGATTCACTCGATTGCGAACAGATCACGATTCCTCGCTGGACCATCAAGCGGGATCCCCGGGCGCTCGGATGCCCGGTCTGCGGCTCGGTGATCGTCAAGATCACGGCCGAATGGCGCCAGGTGTCGTTCTGCACCTGCCGTTTGATCGAGTATCGTGTACTGCCTCGAGCCCCCAAGGCCCTTCCCAGCCCGCCCGCGACCCCAGACGTCCGGAAAGAGCCCTAATACCGCCGATTTCCTCGCCACTTCCAGCGCTCTGCTACTCTTATCATTACACCAGTTGTTTGATCCGTCGGCCAGGGAGGGGACTATGGTGCGCCGAATCGTACTCGTGACACTGCTCGCAACCTGGGGAGTAACCGTTGCCGCTTCCGTGGAGGCTGCCGATCGCTCGCCGGCGAAGGCGCTCAGTAAGGCCTATACCCTGCCGCAGAGCAACGTGGCTCGTTCTTGCACGTCCGACGACCTGTTGGGAAGCTGGCAGCTGGTGGGGTTTGACTCGCCCTATCGCTTCCGCGACCCGCGCGCTCCCTATCTGTTGCCCTACCAAGTGTTTCAGTATGCCGATCATGGAAGCATGAAATCCGCGCATTCGTCGAAGCCCATTGTCAGCGAGGCGGAGACGCTGTTTGCCACGATCCCGCAGGCAATGTCCTACAGGGTGCAACTGGGCGGAGTCGTGACGTTGAGCAGAGAAGGGCAGGACGGGGCGGTGGAAACATGGCGCTGCACCACCATGACCGAGGACCGCATGGACGTGCGACGCCAGATGTCGTTTCAGCGGGGCGACTTGATCATGACCCTGACGGGACGAGAAGGCCGGACCCTGTTCGTACGCCACCTCAGAAGGGTCTCCTCCTAGCCTCGTTGCATTGATCCTCAGGACCGTGATACCACCGGCGGGCGCGTCGTGCCAGGCACCACGCGCCCGTTGTCTGTCGGGGAGAAAATCGCATGGAACCTGCCAGTCCGCCGTGGAGTCGGCCTGCTGCGATCGAGTGGGCGCAGTGTCTCTTGAACAGTTATCGCCGCTGGATCGGACGGGAGTTGACCGATCGAGTCGGGGATCATGGATTTCAGGCGCAGGCTCTGTTTCTCGCCCCAATCGTGGTCGTCTCACACGGCTTGGAGGCAGATCCTGTTCTCAACTATGGGAATCAGCGCGCATTGGAACTTTGGGAGACGACGTGGGAAGAGTTGGTGAAGACGCCGTCGCGTCTGACGGCCGAGCCGGTCAATCGCGCCGAGCGGGAATGGATGCTCGAGCAGGCGAAGACTCGCGGGTACATCGAGAACTATCGGGGAGTGCGCATTTCCCGCAGCGGCCGCCGTTTTCTGGTGGAGCGTGCGACCGTGTGGAACGTCGTGGATGCAACCGGCCACCGACTCGGGCAGGCCGCGACGTTTTCAACCTGGACGTTCCTCTAGCCGACGGAACCTGGGCATCTCCACGCCGCTGACCAGGACAGACTCCAGGAACATCGCCATGGGCCTGATCCACAGGCCACCTTCTCCATAAAGCGGACGATAGACGACGAACTCTTCCTCCGTCTCGGAGTGGCGGGCCACACCGATGACTTCGTAGTCCTTCCCCTTGTAGTGACGATAGCGACCGAGCTGAAGCATAGTGTATTCTTACCCGCGCCAGTCTATCGGACACCGCATGTCGCCACAAGCCCCGCTCAACGCACCGCGTCGTCATGATGTCGTCATCATCGGTGGCGGCTCGGCCGGTTATGCCGCCGCCCGTGTCGCTCGTGATGCCGGAGCCGATGTCGCGATCGTCGATTCCGGCCCGCTTGGGGGACTCTGCATCCTTCGCGGGTGCATGCCCACGAAAGCAATTCTGCGATCGGCGGAAGTTGCGGCGTTGAGTCGGCGAGGGCCGGAGTTTGGCTTGGCGCCGATGACTCCCCGTGCGGACCTTGCGGCAGTCGTCGATCGCAAAAACCGGTTGGTTCAAGAGTTTGCCGCCGATCGAATCGCGTCGCTGCATGACCCGAAGTTCACGCTCTACGAATCCCGTGCCGAGTTTCTCTCCCCGGCCGAACTGTTGGTGGGTGCTGAGCGCGTGACGGCCGGGTCTTTTGTCATCGCCACGGGTTCCACGATCAGCCAGGTGCCGATCCCTGGTCTCGAGGAGATTGGCTATCTCACGAGCGACACGGCGCTGGACATCCGACGGCCGCCGGCATCGCTCGTTGTGTTAGGCGGAGGACCGGTTGCCGTGGAGTTCGCGCAATTCTTTGCGCGCATCGGAACGAGCGTGATTCTCATCCAGCGTAGTCCAACCCTGCTCTCCGATATGGACGAGGACGTAGGGCATGCGTTGGCGGCGGCCTTGCGGATGGAAGGTCTCGAAGTGCTGACGGGAATCTCCGTGGATGAAGTGACCCGCGACGCGACGGGCAAGACGGTCAGGATTCGCCTCCCCGACGGGGCGCAGCGGTCGATCATGTCGGAGGAGATTCTCCACGCGCTGGGCCGTCGTCCCAACTTAGATGGGCTTGCGCTTGATCGCGCCGGGATTGCCGTTATCGATGGACGGTTGACGGTCGGTCCCGACATGCGCACGGCTCAGCCGCACATTTTTGCCGTCGGTGATGTGAACGATTTGACGCCGGTCGTGCACTCGGCCGTCATTCAAGGTGAGGTGGCGGGCTATAACGCAACCCATCCAGATCGACCTGCTCGGACGGTAGATCGACGGCTCGACATGGAGGCGGTGTTCACGGATCCGCAGGTAGCTACGCTGGGACTCAGTGAACGGACGTGCCGGGAACGAGGAATGCCTTACCTGTCGGCCAAGTATCACTTCGCCGACCATGGTAAAGCTATGTGCCTGGGTGCCACGCATGGATTCGTTAAGCTGGTGTGCGAACCGCAGCGTGCGGAGTTGATCGGTGCCCACATCGTCGGCCCCGAAGCAGCGGAACTCATTCATGAGCTGGTCGCGGTCATGCATTTTCACGGAACCGCCCACGATCTCATGCGTATGCCGCACTATCATCCGACGCTGGCAGAAATCGTGACGTACCCGGCGGAATCCATCGTGGAACAGCTGGAGTCCCCATGATCTCGAGGTGGCGCATCCCGGGGATCGTCCTGACGGCCGCGGCCGTTCTGTCTTGCGGGCAGCAGAGCTGGGAAGACGTCATGCAAGCCGGGGAGGCTTCTCTTCAGAAGGGGCAGTATCAAGAGGCCGAACGGACTTTCTCGGCAGCGGTGAAAAAAGCCGAAGCGTTCGGCGCGCACGATCGGCGGGTGGCGGTGTCACTGTCTCGTCTAGGCCAAGCCTTGTCGGCGCAGGGCAAGTTCGTCGAGGCCGAGCCGGTGTACCTGCAGGCCCTGACGATTTATCAGGAAGTACACGGCGAGAATCATCTGGATGTGGCCGCTGCGTTGAACAACCTCGGCGTATTGCATCGCAAGCATGGTCAATATGCGGACGCCCAACGGCTATTGGCGAGGGCATTGTCTATCAAGGAACGCTTGCTGGGGGCAGAGCACCCGGACATCGCGCTGGCGCTCACGAACCTGGCGACGATGCACTTGGCGCAGAGTGAGTGGGGGGAGGCGGCTCCCTTACTCGCGCGCGCGCTCGCCATTCGCGAGAAGCAACTCGGGAAGGACCATCCCGAACTGATCAAGACGCTTGAAGACTATGCCGGGACGCTGCGGAAGTTAGGGAGGACGGCAGAGGCGGCGGCTTTGGAGGATCGTGTCTCGAGTATCAAAGGAAAGAAGAAGCCCTGACCGGAGGCCCGTTGAACCGATACACCGGTCCAGTGTAGCGTACGCTGGCAAGGCATTCGATCAGCGAGAGGATGGGTGATGTCGGAATTGCGCATGAGAGCCCTCATTGCCCGAGGGGTTGGAATTTCATTCACGGCCTTGGGGTTCGTGTTGGGAATGTATGGGCTCGACCATACTGAGACCATGTGGTTGCGGACGGCGCTGGGGCTTCTGGTCACGGGAATGGCCGCGCAGGGCTATGCAATGTATTGCTCCGTCCGCTGGATGCGCGAACAGCGTGATGGGGAGTCGCAGTAAATGGCACGGGACGGGAGTTTGCTGGCTCACCGACTAGTCAGATCGGCTACGTTTCTTCTGCTCGCGGCCATGATGTTGCTGACGGCCTGCGGCGGTCCTTGGCGCGATAAATATCTCGAGAAGGGGCTGAACAACCTGACTCAGGACCAGGTGGCGGAAAAGCTTGGTCCTCCCCACACGCTGAAGACGCCGGCGCTTGGCGGCGATACGATTTGGACGTATCGCGTGCCAATGGGGGACAAGGAGATTCATCCTTGGAATCCCAGCAATTTGACGGCCGGACCGAAAACCAAAGCGCCGCCCTCGCCGTCGCCGTTCGGGAAAAGCCTTGCCGGAAGCGAAGAGGCCTACCGGGAGCCGCTATACTGCTACCGCTATACCCTTGCGTTCGATGAAGCCAAGGTGCTCAAGAGCTGGAAGCGTGAGGAGTGCGTCCCGCGGTCCGGAGGAGAGGGTTCCGCCACGCCGTAACGACGGAGAAAGGTCTTGATGCAGTCACTGTTGCCTGGTCTGGACTCAAGTGTTCTGTTCGATCTACTGAAGTCGTTGTTACTCCTGTCGATTTTGCTCGCCACTAGGGCGCTGCTCGTTCGCTCCATCGCCCGCAATCAGACCTTGACGATCGAAGCGAAGCGCCGATGGATCGTGACCACCCGCAATAGCATCGTGCTGTCGTTTGCGGTGGGGTTGGTCGTCATCTGGGCGCATGAGATCGAAGCGTTCGCGGTTTCATTGGTGGCGTTGGCGGCGGCCGTGGTGCTGGCGACGAAGGAGCTGATTCTCTGCTGGAGCGGAGCCGCCCTGCGCGTTGGTGGAAGCGTCTACTCGGTCGGGGATCGGATTCAGATCGGATCGTATCGCGGCGTAGTGCTGGACCATGACATCTTCGCCACCAAGTTGCTCGAGATCGGGCCGGGTTCCTTGTCTCATCTTTATACCGGCCGGGTCGTCGTGTTTCCGAACAGCATGCTGTTCACCAACGGGTTGGTGAAAGAGAACCCCCCGCAGGATTACGGGCTGTATGTGATGACGGTTCCCCTGAGGGGTGAGGACGATTGGGCGATCGCGGAGCGCGCGCTGCTGGACGCGGCCAGGACGGAATGCGCGCCGTTTCTGGAGGAAATGACCCGGCAACTCAAGTTGTTGGAGCAACGGAATCTGCTTGAAGCGCCGTCACCGGAACCTCGGATCACGATCCAGTTGCCGGAGGCCGGCAAAATGCACCTTGTTCTCCGCTTCCCGGCGCCTGACCGCGGCCGATCCAGAGTCGAGCAGGCGATCCTCCGTCGATACCTGGCGGTGACGCGATCGGCCAAGTAGCCGCGGAAGCCACCTCTACCGACTCTCCGGTCCCTGTGTTTCCCGCTGTCTTCCCCTGTGCCCGCGGAGCCTTGCACAAAAGGACAAAACAATTGGCAAAACGGAATCTTCACGATACTCCTGGAGGCACAACGGACAGCCGCGGTGCCGTCCATAACTTGTCGTACTAAGGGAGGTCGTCGATGAGAAAGTGTGTGGCGATGATGGTTGCTCTCGCGTGGATGGGAATCAGTGCACCGTCGTTTGCGGATGAAGGCGGCCATCTTGCCGAAGGGATGAAGAGCGAGTTCGGCGGTATGGCTGATGATGTGAAAGGCCATGCCGACGACATGACGAATGACATGAAGGCCAAGAAGGATCAACTCAAGGCCGACATGAAGTCCAAGCGGGAAGAAGCCAAATCAAAGAAGCGGCATGCCAAAGCGGAGATGAAGGCCAAGAAGGATCAGCTCAAGGCCTCGGCCAAAGCGAAACGGGATTCGGCCCATGCCAAGGCCAAAGAAGTGAAGCACTCCGCCGATGACATGAAGCATGAAGCGGACGGGATGGCTCACGACTTGATGGATCCGGTGAAAAACTAAGTCTTGCGAGCAGGCGAGTGATCCTCGCCCCAGTTCATCGACGGCCCGCGATCGGGTGATCCCCGGTGGCGGGCCGCGGTGTTTGAAGAATCTCCATTGTTGGCGGCGCGGACGGTCTGCTAGAATCCCCCGCTACTATGAAAGTCGCCACCTTCAACGTCAATTCCCTGCGAAAACGAATTCCGATCGTTCTGGAGTGGCTCCAACGCCATCAACCGGATGTGCTCTGCTTGCAGGAAACCAAGGTGCAGGACAGCGAGTTCCCATTAATGGCGCTCGCGCCGTCCGGCTATGAAATCACTTATCGGGGTATGAAGTCCTATAACGGCGTAGCGGTGCTCACGCGCACCAAGCCCGACGCGGTGTTTTATGGGTTCGACGACGGTGGGGACACGGAGGAGGCCCGGTTGATGCGGGTGGTGGTCGGCGGAGTTCCGATCGTCAATACTTATATTCCGCAAGGATTCGAAATCGATTCGCCGAAGTATCAATATAAGCTCGGATGGTACGACCGTCTACGTCGCTATTTCGATAGACATCTCTCTCCGAAGGAGCCGGCGATCTGGTGTGGAGACATGAATGTGGCCCCAAGACCCATTGATGTCCACAGTCCGGAGAAGCACCTTAAACATGTCTGCTATCACGAAGACGCGCGCAAGGCGTACGAACGAACCGTTGCGTGGGGCTTCGAGGATGTGTTCTGCAAACTGTATCCAGATCGCCAGCAATTTACGTTTTGGGACTACCGCGCTCCAAGTTCACTCGCTGCAAACAAAGGGTGGCGAATCGATCACATCTTAGCCAGCTTATCGATGGCGGCAAAATGTCAGAAGGTCGAGGTCGACATCGAACCTCGCCGCGCTGCCGAACCTTCCGATCATACGTTCCTGTGGGCCGACTTCAGTCTCTAGGCAGGACCTGCGCGGGGACGGCTTTGCAGCCCGCCGCCTCCCGCGCCGTTGTGTCCCGCTTCGCATGCGGGTCTACTGCAATGCTTCAACCGGTTCCATCAGTAGTTGCTCGGCGGCCCGAGTCCGACGATTTTGCTCGATCAAGGGATCCACGAGAGATCCGCAATTAATACAACGCCAGACGAAGGTTTCGGGCGAAAAGTCCGGCCGCCATTCATCAACCATCAGTCCTTGGCAACGTCTGCATGTCATGGCTCCCACCTCCTTTGAGTTGTGCCCTTGTTCGTTCTAGGGCCTTGCCCATGCGAAGGAGAAAATAACAGCGAGAGATTAAATCGCTGTTAGTGCGACGTTAGAAGGTTCTAACCGAAATTATTCTGTAGATTGAGGCGGTTAGGTGATCTCACTTTGACAAATCATGGAGCGCCTCCGGAGGTTGTGTCCAAGCTGGCGGCGAGAACTTTAACCAGCGGTGCGCATCGCACACCCTCGAGCTTAAGTCCTGGTGCGAAATGCTTGCTCCCTTGACAGAAGCGGGGTGATGCTTTATCCGTGGCGAAAGGCCAGACGAACCCACTATGCCCACACCCCTCACGTGCCCACAATGCGGGAAAGACAAAGTCTTTCGATCCCGCTGCCACACATGGCTCGAATGGCTTCAAGCGCTCGCGTGCATATCGCCTTTTCATTGCCAGTCCTGCAGTTTTCGCTTTCCCGCATCCCGCCTCGGGCGCGTCTATCCAACCCAGACCGTGGATCGCCGCGAACATCTGCGAATTCCGGTGCGACTGTTCCTTTCGTTCTCCGGAGGGAAAATTCAAGGGAAGGGCACTGTGCTGGATATTTCCATGGGCGGGTGCATGATCGAGAGCGATGCGCCAGTGCACGTCGACGACATCTTCTACTTGCAGATTGCGCTGGATGGCGCGCAAGACCCCTTGGAAGTCGCTGCGATGGTACGATCGATCAGCTCCCGCGGCATCGCCTTCAAATTCTTGCGGGCGGCGCAGGAGAACAAGCGGCTGCTGGCATTCGTGCAAACCAAGACCTCAGCCGGCGGATCGAGAACCGGATCGTGAAGGGCAAGCACTCTGCTACGTGGGCGATGCGTACTAGATTGGTGTTTCCCAAGCAGATGCCTGGGGATAATCCGAGATTAGGCGTTCATGCTCGGAGTGATCGAAGGGTTCGATATGAAGATCTGCGGGCCGCAAAGGCTCAGGGCATGTCGGCGACGTGAGGTAAGCCACATAAGCCTCCGCCTTGTCCCTGGTTGAAAAGCGACACAGCCCGTGTTCGGGCATGTTGGACGTGGGATGCCAGAAGGCCAGGCCGATCGATGTGCCTTGGAACACGCCGAGTTCGCCATGGCGAATTTGATAGCCTCCGGAATTTCTAGTCGAACGTTCAATAGCCATGGGGCGGACGACGGTGCAGTAGGGGTAGAGACGGGCAGATTATATCAGCGGCACGCGAGGTTCGGTAGCGGTGCGCGCTATCACTGGAATCGGGCGTTGACTTCGCGGGTGGCGGTCTTAGATCTTCACTACGCGTCGATGATTACGGGGCGCGAAGGAGGCATGCATGGGCACGTCAGGCAAGCGGATGGCGGGGGCGTGGATCTTCGCGGGGGTGCTCGTCCTTTCGGGATGCGGCTACAACGATCTCCAAGGGTTGGACGAAGACGCCAAAGCGGCTTGGAGTGAGGTGATCAACCAATACCAGCGCCGGGCCGACCTTATTCCGAATCTCGTCAACACGGTGAAGGGCTATGCGGCGCATGAGAGAGGAACGCTGGAAAGCGTGGTCCAGGCACGTGCGGACGCGACTAAGGTCCAACTGACGCCGGAGTTGCTCAAAGACGAAGCCGCGTTCAAGAAGTTTCAGGAAGCCCAGCAGGGGCTGTCCAGCGCCCTGGGCCGGTTACTTGCGCTGGCGGAAAACTATCCCAACCTGAAAGCCGATCAGAACTTTCGTGATCTCCAGAGCCAGCTCGAGGGGACAGAGAATCGCATCACCGTGGCGCGCAAACGCTACATCGATAAGGTCGCCGAGTTCAATAAGATGGTCCGCTACTTCCCCACCAACATCACCGCCAAGTTCCTGCTGCATCTCGAAGAAAAGCCGAACTTCACCGTGGCGGACGAGAAGGCGGTGGCCAAGCCGCCTGAGGTCAAGTTCTAGCGTCGACTCCGATTGAAGGGAGCGGGACATGTGGCGGGTTAAGGGGCCGCGCTCCAGGCGCCTGGTTGAGGCCGTCCTGTTGGTACTGCTGTGCGTCCTGCCCGCACAGGCGCTCGACGTTCCGCCCTTCAGTGGCTGGATCGTCGATCAGGCCAAGCTGTTATCCGCCGAATCCACCGCCCAGCTCACCGAACATCTCCGGGCGCATGAACAAAAGACCGGGAACCAAGTGGCGGTTCTCACCGTGCCCTCACTCCAGGGAGAATCGGTTGAAGACGTGGCACAGCACGTCTTCGTCGCCTGGGGACTCGGTAAGAAGGGTACCGATAACGGCGTCCTCCTATTGATTGCTCCAAAGGAGCGAAAAGTCCGTATTCACGTCGGATATGGACTGGAAGGCGCGTTGACCGACGTCGCCGCTTCTCGCATCATTCGTTTCGAGATCGTGCCGCGTTTTCGCACCGGCGACTTTGCCGGTGGCGTGACGGCTGGGGTCGAGGCTATCCTCAAAACGATCGCCGGTGAGTATCGAGCACCAGAACAGGCGGAACGAGCCTCGGGGGCGTCGGGGCCTATACCCCAGATCCTCTTGGCCGTGTTCGTGGGCACCATCGCCGGGCTCGTGCTGTCTCGAGTGAATCGCTTGGCCGGATCGGCGGTCGGCAGCGGTATCTCACTCATGGCCGCGCCTTGGCTCGTTCCGGCTGGAATTGCGGCCGTGGCGACGTTCTTGTTGATGTCGCTGGTGAACGCGGCCATGAGCTCCTTAGAGTCTCAATCCAGGCGACGTAGACGTCAATCCGACGATAGCCTCTGGTACAGTACGCAAGACGGTGGGTGGGGATCTTCTGGCGGGTTCGGTGGTTTTTCGTCAGACTCCGGCGGCTTTTCCGGCGGCGGGGGTGGCGACAGCGGGGGAGGAGGCGCCAGTGGCGACTGGTAAGCCGATGTTCCTGACCGAGGAGGGGCGAAACCGCGTCGAATTGGTCGTCCGTGAAACTGAGTTGCGGACGAGGGCGGAAATCGTGCCCATGGTCGTGGCTCGCTCAGGTCTCTATCGCGAGGCGCCCTACCGCGCCGGGGTTGTGTCGGCTACCGCGGCCTTGGCGCTGTTGCTCACTACAGAATCGCTCTGGTTGCCTTGGGGATGGCACGCCGGAAACGGGGTGTTGCTCTTGCTGTTGACGATAGTGGCCTATGGGGTGGGGGCGTGGTTCGGTACTACCGAAACAGGCATTCGGTGGTTTGTGTCGCGGGAGCGCATGCGTCACAAAGTACTCATGCGAGCGGAACGGGCGTTTGCGCAACATGGCGTGGGACAAACCCGAGAACGTACCGGTGTGCTCCTGTTGGTGTCGTTGCTGGAGCGGCAAGTCTCGCTCTGGCCGGACCGGGCCCTGCGCGAACTGGTTCCCGCGCTGGAGTGGGAGCCGGTTGTGGCGACCATCGTGCCCCATCTCTCCGCCGGAAATCTCGCCGAGGGGTTGTGTGCCGGTATCGAGCACTGTGGCCGGTTCTTGGCCGACCGCCTTCCGCCACGCCCTGGCGACAATCCCGACGAACTACCCAATCGAGTCATTCAGGAATGAATGCAACACTAGAGCAGGGAGTCTCTCTGTGATTCGAGGGTATGCGGGAAACCCGAGCGTGCTGCCCGGCGGGCAGCTCTCCCTCCACGTTTCCACCACTGCTCCTGAGTTTCGGGTCCGGTTGTTTCGGCAAGACACTTCACTGGTCTTCGTACAAGAATCCGATTGGTTGGAGGGACGGCATGTGTTGGAGCCGTCTACGGCCCTTGATCGGACAGGTGACTGGAATTGGCCTGCCTATACCATACCGGTACCGTCCGACTGGCCCTCAGGTGTCTATCTCGCGCAGTTAGTCGAGGGGCGCGAAGGTAAGCCGATCAGGCCGCCCGAAGGCATGCCGAGATTCGATGGCCGCGACGGGCGCATTCTGTTCGTGGTCAAAAGCGCTGCGCCCGGCACCAAAGCCAGCATTCTGTACAATCTTCCGCTCTTTACCTATCAGGCCTACAACTATACCGGTCGTCTAAATTTCTATATGAAAGGTGATCCGCCGGATGCGGACCGCGTCCACCGCGTCTCGTTGCGCCGCCCCGGTGCCGGCACGGGTGGCGACATCGGCGGAGAATACGACGATCACTGCGGCAGCGCCTGCGACTGGTACGATGACAGCTCACCGCGCAATACTTTCGCCCATTGGGACGCGCCGTTTCTTACCTGGTTGGCGAGCCATGGGTATCGGGTTGATGTCTGCACCGACCTCGACCTTCATGAAGGCAGCGCGACATTGCCCGCCTATCGGCTCTTGCTCTGTGTCGGCCATCACGAATATTGGTCGACCGAGATGCGCGATCACGCGGAGGCGTTCGTCAAAGCCCGCGGCAACATTGCATGGTTCAGCGGGAACACTTGCTGGTGGCGGGTCCGGGTCCGCTTGGACGGCGCACAACTGGAGTGCCGGAAAATCGACAACGGCGATCTCTGGTGGTCCGGCGCCAGACGTCCTGAGAATCATCTTACGGGCGTGAGTTTCCAAAACGGCGGCGGTTGGTGGGGTGGTGAAGCGCGTGAACCGCTGGGATTCACCGTGCAGCATCCGGAATCTTGGGTCTTCGAGGGAACGGGACTCAAAGCCGGCGACACATTCGGCCGCGAGGCTGCGTTGGTGGGATTCGAGTGCGACGGCGCGTCGGTTTCGAATATGCCTCAGCCCGGGCAGGCGATGGAACCGGATCATCGAGACGGTACGCCATCGTCCTTCCGCATCCTGGGTTGGGCCAGGCTGAGGCAGTTCGGCAACGGGGTCACCGGCTGGTGGAACGAAGGGCCGGCCCCGACGGGAAAGGAAGTGCGCCTCGCTACGATGGGTCTGTTCACCGATGGCGGCACCGTGTTCAACGCCGCGACGACCGACTGGGTACGCGTGCTCGTGCAGGCCCGTGAGGCCCATACGGAACGAATTACGCACAATGTACTGCAACGGCTGTCCGGCCAAGTCGGGCAGGCGGCAGTCGAGCCGCAGAGGGATGGCTTGGCAGGGAGGCTGGTGCAGGCGGTGACGACGGTCGGCTGCTTCTTCGCGGCTCTGCGAACATCCACCACGCGTCGGCCGGTCCTGTTCGGTGGCCTCCGGTTCGCATGGAGACTCGGTCGATTAGCCCGGCTAATCCGATTCCCGTGAAACAATAGACTGCCTCTCACGGTTTCGCTACAATCCGACCGATGTCCGATCCCGCCCCCGCTGTTGCTCCATCACCATCGAAGGATGACAACCACTCCGTCGTCAAGGCGGCGGGACTCATCGGGCTTGCCACGTTTTCGAGCCGCATCCTCGGGTTTGTGCGCGATATGGTGCTGGCGAGGCTCTTCGGGGCTACGGCGGCAGCCGATGCGTTCTTCGTCGCCTATCGTATTCCGAACCTGCTGCGCGAACTCTTTGCCGAAGGGTCCATGTCGGCGGCCTTCATCCCGGTCTTCACCGAATACCATACGTTGCGCAGCAAGCAGGACGCCTGGGAGTTGGCCAGCGCCGCCTTCACGACGTTGCTGACCATTGTCACCGCCATCACGCTCGCCGGAATTTTGGCGGCGCCTTGGATCGCTTGGCTCATCGGCTGGGGGTTCCACGACGACCCCGCCAAGCTGGAGCTGACGACCGTGCTTACCCGCGTGATGTTTCCCTACCTGCTGTTCATCAGCCTGGCGGCGCTCGCGATGGGCGTGTTGAATTCCATGCGCGCCTTCGCGGCCCCCGCGTTCTCGCCGGTTTTTTTCAACATCGTGATAATCGGCTGCGCGTTCCTGCTGGCACCGCAGATGGAGCAGCCCATTCTCGGCGTCGCCATCGGCGTCGTCGTCGGCGGGGCGGCCCAGTTTGCCATGCAGTTACCGGGGTTGCATGCACGCGGCATGTTGTTCGGTCTGTTGTTCCAGCCGCAACACCCCGGCGTCAAACGGATCGGGCTTCTAATGGTGCCGTCGTTGCTCGGTCTTTCGGTCACGCAGATCAATATTTTGGTCAGTACGTTCCTTGGCTCGCTCTTCCCCGGGGGGCCGACCTACCTGTTTTACGGTATGCGCCTCATTCAATTTCCACTGGGCATCTTTGGCGTAGCGCTGGCGACGGCGATCCTGCCCACCCTTACAGCTCAGGCGGCGCGCGGCGCGTTGGACGATTTGCGGACGACGCTGGGATTTGGGCTGCGGATGATCCTGTTCATCATCCTGCCGGCGATGCTGGGCTTGATCCTGCTGAGAGTGCCGATCGTGCATCTGTTCTTCGAACACGGGTCCTTTACCGCGGCCGATACGGCCGCCACCGCCACCGCCGTGCTCTGTTATGCGGTGGGGCTCTGGGCCTTTGCCGGCGTGCGCATCATCGTCTCCGCCTATTACTCGTTGCAGGACACGAAGACTCCCGCCATCACCGCGGCGCTGGCCGTTGGGGCCAACATCATCTTCTCGGTCATTTTGATGAGACCGCTCGGCGCGCCGGGTTTAGCCTTGGCCACGGCCTTGGCCTCGATGTTGAATGGCAGTATCCTCGTGGCAGTCTTGAACCGTCGGTTGGGGCGTGTGGATTGGGGCTCGGTTGCGCGATCGGCCGGGCGAGTGCTTATTGCCTGCCTGCCGTTGGTGCTGATCTGTCTTGCGGTGGCGCAAGCGCCGATTTGGAAGGAACCGGGCGCTTGGATCATGAAGACGGTCTGGTTGGCCGGAGGCATCGGCTGCAGCGTCGTCGGCTACGTGGTCGCGCATCTGTGGCTTGGGTCCGAGGAACTGGATGTGGCGTTGGGGTTGGTGAAGCGAAAGCTTGGGCGGGTCGCGAAGAAATTCGGGGGAGTCTGACGTGGCGCAACAGACGACAGTGGAAACAGAATGTGGGCTCGTGCGCATCACGGCGTCCGATAAGGGTGTCATCGCCATCGATTTTGTGACAAACCAGGCTGGCAAGGCGCAGCCTCGCACCACGAAGGCTGAAGGCCAGACGGAAGATCGGGCAGCAGCGTTGATGGACGAAGCTGAACAGCAAGTACGTGAATATTTCGCCGGCCAGCGCCGGACCTTTACGATGGCTGTCGACCTGTCAGCCGGCACGGCGTTTCAGCGGAAGGTGTGGCGGGCCATCACCAAGATCCCCTATGGCCGTGTCCGGTCCTACCAGTGGGTCGCGGAGCGCGTCGGAGGCAGGCAATATGCACGGGCGGTGGGGATGGCACTTGGCGCTAACCCCGTGCCCATTGTGGTTCCCTGTCATCGCGTGGTCGCGCACGACGGATCGCTCGGCGGGTTCTCCTGCGGCCTGCCGATCAAGCGCCGCCTCCTGAAACTGGAAGGCACGCTGGAGCAACTGGAAAGGGTAGGGGCTGTGCGTGAGGCGTCCTTCGTGACCTGCGAGATGCGAGAGACGCTTCAAATCCCGCGTGGTTTGAGATGAAAGCTGTTCTTCAGCGAGTGACCCATGCCTCCGTGGAGGTGGATGGGCAAGTGATCGGACGAATCGGCGCCGGATTGTTGGTGTTGCTCGGCGTGGCCAAGGGAGACGGCGAGGCGGATCTCCGCTATATCGTCGAGAAGATCGGGGCCTTGCGGATTTTCGGCGACGAGCAGGGCAAGATGAACCGGGCGGTCGGCGAGGCGGGAGGGGCGGTGCTGCTGGTTTCACAGTTCACGTTGCTGGGGGATACGAGAAAGGGCCGCAGGCCGGGGTTCGACCAGGCGGCGCCCCCGGACGAGGCGCAGGCCCTGTACGAGGAGGCAGCGGTCCGGCTGCGTGCGCAGGGCCTCACGGTTGAAACGGGGCAGTTCGGCGCGCATATGAAGGTGGAACTGCTCAATGATGGGCCGGTCACGTTTCTGGTAGATAGTCGTTTGGGGAACCCGTCGGCAGGCTGCTGAAACAGGCCACCAGCGTCGTTCTCGCCTCGGCAGCATTCTTCACGTAGCCCAAGGCTACGCCTCCGGTGAGGCCGTCGGCTGCGGCCTCGCTGAAGCCCTGTGTGAGCCCCTGCTGGACGATGAGTCCCCGCGATAGTAACTGGCCGCATACGCGTACCTAGTGAAAGTCGGTGAGGTCACTCCTGTCTTGAGCGACTCTAAAGAGACGCCAGATGTTGGCCGATAGAGAGAATAGGTGGAGCAGACTCGGCCCCCGAGTCACGGTCTGTTATACTGGCAGTGTGTTGCAGCCTGCTGGATCGTAGGGCACGGAATGCCCAGGAGGTAGAGATGGAGAGTCTCGTCCCTCGCAACCATCCGCTTCGGCAACTGTTTGGAGCCTTGACGGAAAAGAGTTTCACTGAGCATCTCGGTTGGCCAGACCTGAACGTCACCGACTACGTCTCCAACCTCCTCGTCGAATTCGCCCACGCCGACCGCCTCTACCGCATCCAGAATCAAGACAGCCGCCAGCTCGACTCGGTGGTTGAAATGCTTTATGAATCCGAACTCATGCTCAATGCGCAGTCTCTGGAGCGCGAGCGGGACGTCCATCGCCACATCGGCGACTTCACCCTGTTCATGGCCGGGCTTTTCCCCGAATATCTTCGCCGACTCAAGACCGCCGGGCTCATCTACCATAAGGACTTCCTGGTCGACTATGTGAAGACCGGCAAACGGTCCTACGGGCTGGTGGCTGAGTATGGGGGCTACGATCCGGAGCAGGATTCACCCTTGTTCAGAAAGCTCTCGGAGAATTTCGAACTCTGTGTCACCGGTTTGGGATTTGTCCGGTGCGATCTCGATCGCATGCAGGATCCTGCCTACCGCAAATTCAAAGACAGTCTGCTCAATTGACGCCCACGAGACCGATCCTTTTGATCCACGGCGGGGCCGGCCGAAGGCCCATGACGGCCGCGCAGGCGGACTGCCTTGCCGCGACGTTGAACGAGGGGCATCAGTTGCTGCGTCGCGGTATGCCTGCGATGGGTGTCGTCGAAGAAGCGATCCGGCTGCTGGAAGGTTCCGGCCTCTTCAATGCAGGGAGGGGATCCAATCGCCAGCTTGACGGCATCCGTCGGATGGATGCTTCGATCATGGAAGGACGCACCCTCAAGGCGGGTGCGGTGGCGTCGATCGAAGGCATCGTGCATCCGATCACGGCGGCGCGCCTGGTGCTGGAAGAGACCGGCCATGTGTTGCTTGTCGGGCCATCCGCATCCCGTTTTGCCGAGCACTTCGGCCTCGAGCGATTGCCACGTAAACAGGCGCCTCGCGCCTCCCGCAAACGCCGAGAAGGATTGACGGTCCAGGCTGATAAAATCTTCCGGCTGCACCGCGCGTTGCTGCGGCGCGGACGGCTTGCCCAGCGAGCGTTGGGAAAGGAAACAGTGGGAGCGGTGGCGCTGGACCGCCGGGGCACGCTTGCAGCCGGCGCCTCGACGGGCGGGGTCGATGTCATGCTGCCGGGCCGCGTCGGGGATACCCCGTTGATCGGCTGCGGCGTTTATGCGGACAATCTGGCCGGCGCGGTCTCGATGACTGGCCTGGGCGAGAGCATCATCCGGATTGCCGCAGCCAAGGAGCTCACCGATCTTCTGGCGCGGGGTTTGAGTCCTGCCGCCGCGTCACGGAAGACCCTCGCTTCACTCACCCGCCGTACTCACGGCGCTGCGGGCGCCTTGATTCTGGCACCGGACGGCCGCTTTGCGATCCGCCATACCACGCCCGTGATGGCAGCAGGTTATTGCAAGGGCGACGGGCGGCCCGTCGTCCAGGGCCGGTTTGCACCGCACTCCTAGTGGTTGGTAGAGTGGTTGAGGGTGAAACGTATGGACGCCCTCTTTCATTTGGCTTTTCCCGTTCACGACCTTGCCGCGGCGAAGCGGTTTTATGTCGAGGGATTGGGCTGCGTACTCGGCCGAGAGTCGGCCACGGCCATGACCCTCGGCTTGGCCGGCCATCAACTCGTAGCCCATCTGTCTACGGATGAGATCCATCGGCAGAAGGGCATCTATCCTCGCCACTTCGGCCTCGTACTGAGCCTCGAAACCGATTGGCAGGTCTTGGCGGATCGGGCCAAGGCCAGGGGCCTGACGTTCTATCAGCAGCCCCGGCACCGATATTGCGGCACCAAGATCGAACACCGCACGTTTTTCCTCGAAGACCCCTCCGGCAATCTTCTCGAGTTCAAACACTACACGCATGAATCGGCGATCTTCGGCGAACGCGGGTTCACCTCGGTCGGCGACAGCGACGAGTAGCGCTATAGTGTCGAATGAGCCCCGCACGATCGGCAGAGGCAATCAGCCGCCGTCGCGAGAAGTCTACGTTGATAGCATGCCAACATCGGCAAGTCGGACAAGGCGATCGGTAAGCTGCTGGTTTGAGTCAAAGAGCTGAGGCCACCGGCAGGGAATCGGGTATTCAAACCGAGACGGAATCGGCCCCCATGAAGTTGAAACGTTAATCTAGGAGGCGGGAATGTGCAGGTTTCGGCATTTGACCGACGTCCAAGGTTGACAGTAAGGGGACGGGTAGAGCGCAGCATCCTTCCCCGAAATTTGCGCTAGCGCGTTCATGCGCTTCTTCAATTCCATCACGGCTGATTCCACCTCGGGAAAGTGAGGATGAAATTCGAGCACTTTCTGATACATGACCAGCGACTCCGCATACCTCGCTTGCCCAGCATAGACTTCGCCCAAATGAAAATACGCTTCCCAGAAATTCGGATTCAGCGGTAAAGATGTTTCAAAGACGGTAGCAGCCCGGTCGATTTCGCCCATCTGTTGGAGTGTCCAGCCGAGCTGCTGGTAGGCATCGTAGGTCGGATGATGATCGACCACATACTCAAAGAAGGGGGCTGCATCCCGATATCGGCTCATTTGTTTGAGCGCAATTCCCACATGAAGCGCCTGAGTGTAGCCCTGGGGGTAGAGTCGCAAGTATTCAAGGGCGGCATCTCTTGCCTCATCAAGTCGATTCTGGTCTATGTATAGATAGAGTAAGTTTCTCCACGCGATGGTTGCAGTCGGAATTCTGCTAACGATCTCCTTGAAATAGTGCTCGTCGTTATGGTCAATCGTCTTGACCCACGGTATCGCCAAGAATCCCGGCCGTACCTGCATCTTGACGAATTCGCCGCCCCAGAGTTGGTATCGCTCATTCCAATTCACGAAAACTCGATCTCCCTCTTGTCCTCCTTCCCAACGGACGACGACCCACGGGAATGCCGATTGTCCGGCAATGGATGTTTTTGTTTCAGACAAGGTTGAGATTTGCGAGTGATAGCCTGCTCCTGGACTGTCGTCGAAGGCACCATTAATCACGATCAACGTACTATGGATTGCGAATGCGGCTATCAACAGGCGAATCCATCGGCGAAGGACGTGCAATGAGGTCATGAACTGTTTTTTGAGCTCCTCTGACTCCAGGGCAAGATCCGTCAAGGTAAGGACCATGAGGCTACCTGCAAGAAAAGGCAGGACAAATGGTAGCCAGGTTCCTACTACTCGATATTCCGTCTGCGCATAGATGGAAAAGGTGGATAATGCCATGAATGGGATGCTGCCCTTGAAGGGCCTTGCCAGCTGCACGAGGTGGTTGAGCGTGCGGTGTATCATCACAAATTGTCCAAACTGCGACTCAAGTAACTCAGTGCGACCGGGTTCCTCGGGGATTGTTGTAGGACCTGACGGAAACAGGGAGCAGCTCGTTGAAAGTCCAGAAGCCGCATGAAATAAACCATGCATAGATTCAGGTGCGCTTCTAGATCAAGCGCTCCGAACCGCAGTGCCGTCTCATATTCGGTGGCCGCTTCTTTGTAACGACCCAACTGATCAAGGACCACACCGAAGCCGTGGTGGGAGGTGCCGCTGCTGGGGTTCAAGGATATGGCGGCCCGAAAGGCAGCAATCGCTTCCTCATTCCGATTCATATGGTGGAGATCCGAGCCATAATTTTCGTAGAACCCGGCATCCCGAGGGTTCTGACGAAGCGCGAGTTCATAGTGTGTCCGTGATTCGGGGTCATGCCCCGTTCGGTGGTACATCCTCGCCGCGAAGTACTGCGCGCGCCAGTCGTTGGGCTCTGCCTCAAGCCGCTCGATTGCCAGCGAAAGGGCTTGCTGGTAGTCACCGATCTTTTCGCTGAGAAAAACGTGAAAGGGGAAATGTTGATCTTTTGGGGTGACTTCATATCCCCGCTTCAACATCTCGTATTCATGAACGAGATCACCGCGATGAGAGTAGAGGATTGAAGCCCAGCGGTAGGCGAACCCGTTCTTGGGGTTCGCATCGATTGCCTTCAGGAATGCCGGCAAGGCCTCATTGAGTTCGTGCTCACGGTAATGCACAATGCCTATCGTAAGATGGGCGATGTCCGAATGATCGGCGTTGTCCACAGCACGCTGCGCATAGGCGAGGGCAGGTCCTGCATGATTGGAATCATAGATCCGTAAGTAGCGGTGGTACAGCGCAAGCAGGCAGTAGGGTTGGCTTCGCTCCTCGAGCGTATGCAATTCGCCCACAGCATGAAGCATGTAAAAGAATGTTCTGGGCTGATTGGAGGTGAACAGATTCAGTGCGCGATCGAGCGAGTGAATGGCGTCATCATATCGGTGCAGGCGGGTTTGGGTGACGCCGGCCAGCAGTAGGCCGTCGATGTGGTCGGGTTGCTGCTGAAGGACCGCCAAGAAAAATCCAAGGGCGGCATCGTCGCGGTGCCTGTCGAGCGACACCATGCCGGCGCGCAGCAGGTCCGGGATTTGGGAAGACTCCGGGCCTTTGATGTTCGGCTGACTAGATTCGGACCTATTGACCTGATCGGAGTCTGCCGATTCGGCTAGGTAGGCCGTCGCTGCGGCGAGGTAATTCCCAAAGAGGTACTGGGCGAAGCCTACGGCCTGTTTCGGTGACGTTGGGAATAATAATAGATCGATGTGACTGAAACGGGCCTTGCCCGCATAGACACAAAAGAACACAATTCCGATGACGAGCAATTCAAGATATAGTCGCTTTGCGGGCATTTCCCAAATATAGCAGCCCGGTAGGAATACGAAGAGCTGAGGGAAGCTGCCAGCCTGAATTCGGTGCCCGCGTCACGAGATACCCTTCACGCGCGACGAAGTTCTATTCCTATCCTTCGTTCTTCGTCTTGGTGACCGAGGCCGGGCGACGGCCGTTGCCTCGTTCCAGCCAGCGGATGATGTGCTGTTGTCTGCGTGCGAGGTACCTGGTGGGCCGGATGGGATCGTATCGGCGGGGCGAGGGGAGGATTGCGGCAAGCAGGGCCGCTTCTTCCAACGTGAGTTCCTTCGCTGGCTTATCGAAGTGGTGACGGGCCGCGGCCTCCGCGCCGAAGACCCCTTGTCCCCACTCCGCAACGTTCAGATAGAGTTCCAGGATTTGCTGCTTGGTCAGGTGTTGCTCCAGGGAACGGGTGATCAGCGCCTCGCGGGCCTTGCGCAGTAGGGATCGTTCCGATGAGAGATAGAGGTTCTTCGCCAGTTGCTGGGTGATCGTGCTGCCGCCTCGCTTGAACTCGCCGACCTCGAGGTTGTACAGCGCGGCATCTTTGATTCCTTCCCAATCAAATCCTTCATGCGCAAAAAATGAGGCGTCCTCCGCCGCGACGACCGCCCGCTGCAGGTAGGGAGAAATTTTCGACAGCGGCACCCAGACGTATTGGATCTTCTGGGACCGCCCCTGTTCCTTGGCTTGGGCGCGGCGCGCTTCCATCAAGGCGGTTTCGGCGGGATGGTGTTTCGCGAGGTCCGAAACGTCGGGAAGGGTGACGAGCCAATAGAGGGCCAAGCCGGCCAGGGGGATACCGATCAGCACGGTGGCCCACAACAGCATCCGACCGAAGGTGCTGCCTGTTGACTTGCTCACCCTTGACCTTCTAGTAAATAACGCACATGAAAGTACTCGGCGCCGAGTTTATCAAAAGTTGCGGGGCTCCAGAACAGTTTCCCTCCGATCGCCTGCCTGAGCTGGCGTTCGTGGGCCGGTCGAACGTGGGCAAGTCCTCCCTCATCAATTCCTTGCTCTATCGCAAGAGCCTGGCCAAGGTCAGCAAAACGCCAGGAAAAACGAGGGCTGTGAATTTCTTCACGGTGCGGACCTCGGATCCGGAACTCTCCCAGCTCTCGCTGGTGGATTTGCCGGGCTACGGCTATGCCAAAATTTCCAAGAGCGTCCGCGCGCAATGGGGACCACTGATCGAGCGTTATCTGCTGGACCGCCCGTCATTGGGATTAGTGGTGCTGTTGATCGAAGCCCGGGTCTGCACGGAGCAGGACGTCATGACCGTGCAGTGGGTGCAATCGATCGGCCGCCCGCTGGTGATCGCCTTGACCAAGTTCGACAAGCTGCGCCGCAGCGAACGAGACGCTGCTTTGCGGGATACGCGAAAGGCCTGCGGGGTGGGGGATGACGTGCCGATCGTGCCCTATTCGTCCGAAACGCACGAAGGCCGGGACGCCCTCTGGGGAGAAATCCGCCGGCAGCTTAAAACTTGATCTCGATGAAAGCCTTGTTCTTCAAGTCGGCCATCCAGGTCTGATACTGGTCCTCGGTCTTCTGCTGAAAGACCAGGGACTGAATTTCCTGCTTCACCTGATCGAAGGGCCGGAACTGCCGCTGACTCTTGTCGTCCACCCGCACGATGTGGAACCCTTCCGACGTTTCGACGATGCCTGTGGTGCCGCCGACCGGCAAGCCTGCCACGGCCTGTTCGATCGCCGGGAGCAATTCGCCTTGCCGAACCAGCCCCAATCGGCCACCCTTGGAAGCATTGGCCCCGTCGGAAAAGCGCAGGGCCAGTTCATCGAATGATTCACCCTGCTTGAGCGCGGCCAACAGGGCTTCGGCGCGGCCGCGCGCGATGGACACTTCGTCCTCGTTGCGCGCTTTGATCAAGATTTGGCTGAGCTGATATTCTTCGGGGTAGGCGAACCGGTCTTGGTGCTCCTGGTAATAGCGCTTGATCTCCGTGTCGCCCACCATGATGACCCCGCGGACTTCGCGATCGACCACCCGCATGAGCAGTAACTGTTCCTTCACGCTTCTCGTCGCGGCCTGATCACCGCGTTCGATTTTCTCGCCCTGCTTCTTGAGCTCTTCGACCGCCTGCACGACTTCCTGATCGGAGACTTCCACGCCCTTGTTGGTGGCAGCCTGGAGCTGGAGTTTGCGCTCGATCATCTTGGTGATGGCGGTGGCCTCGGCTGCCTTCAGGCGCCGATCAAGCTCCTCGCCCTTATAGAGTTTTCGCAGCCGTTCCTGATCGGCGAGCAGATCCCGCTTCAATTCGGACAGCATGATCAGGTCTCTGTTGACGACCGCCACGATCCGGTCTTCAACCTTGGCGGCCTGGGCGGGGAGTGATGCGGGCAAAGCCCAGACGAGCACGCCGAGGGCCAGGCCCAGGTGTCGGACCGAAACCAGTCGGTGCAAAGGCGATATGGTGCGGGGCTGCGTCATAGGTCGATCGGATTGTACACAATTGCCGGGTCAGAAAGGGAGCGTCAATGCGGTCGTCCGGGGTGCGGCATCGAGGAAGCTGAGGCGTCCTGCCGAGGAGCTTGGACTGCAATCGTAGGCCGGCCACTGCAGGGGCACGTCCGTCTGCAGGCGTCGCTGCATATTCGACGCGTCCTGGTTCGTTCCAATTCCGGTTTACGGGCGGCCGGTTTCGTCGGTCACGTATCGCGACGCATCGGCCAAGCGAATCGTGGCGCCGGTCCGCAGTTCTGAGAAGACGTCATCCAACCGTTTCCGCCGCTTTTCGGCCAACAGTTCCTGGCGCAGCCGCTCGCGCGTAGCCTGGTCGGCCTGAAGAATCTCGGGCTCGAGCGGGCTGACCTTCATGAGGTAGTAGCCCTTCTCGGACTTCACCGGGTCGCTCAAGACTCCCGGCCGCAGGTTGGGCACGAGGGCGTCGAGTTCCGGTTCGAGGAGGCCCTTCTTGTACGGGCCGAGGTCGCCGCCCTTGGCGCGGCTGCGTTCGTCCACCGAATAACGGGCGGCGAACTTCGAGAAGTTCCCGCCGGCTTCCACCTGACGCTTCAAATCCTTCGCCGCATAGACGTTGGGCAGCAGCATCACCGAGACGGCGACCTTGGGGTTCGCCAACAACTGGTTCGCGTGCTTTTCCAGATACGCGTCGAGCTCTTCCTTCGAGACTTCGACCTTGGTCTTGATCTTGTCCTTCAGCAGTTCGTCCAGGATCAACTGTTCCCGGTAGCGCTGCGTCTTTTCGCGAATGTCATCCGACTGGTCCAGGCCTTGTTTCCGGGCTTCCTGCATGAGCAATTCACGCATGATCAATTCGTCGAGGAACCGCTTCTTGCCGCCTTCCTTGTCGTAACGGGTTCTGGTGGCCTGGGACAGTTCACCCCATCGGAGGTCGAACTCGGATTGCGTGATAGAGCGGCCGTTGATCATGGCCACTACGGGTTCTTCCTGCGGCGGCTCGGTACAGCCGGTCAGCGAACCGGTCAGGCCCAATGAAATGAGGGCGCAGGCGAGGCGTACGCGCCAGTCGGCGGACAACGATATCAGAGGCTGCATCATGTGGGTGATCCGGGTTGTGGGGGTCAACTGCTTAGGCCGATCCTACCTGTGGACTTGATTTGTTGGTATCACAGACTTGGAGGGTTTGCAAGGTTGCGTTGAGTTCTGAAAACACCAAACTCCAGTCCTCATGCGGCATCTGGAGCTCGAAGGAGAGAGGAGACAAGAACCGCAGGCGTTTCTTGTAGCGGTCCATCAGCGTTTGCACCGCCTTTTCGGGGACCTTGGCCTTGGCGTCGAAGGTGATGGCGACCCCGTTCGTTTGCTCGACGATCGAATTCAGCCGGAGCTGTTTGGCCAGCAGCCGAAGCTGCATGACCTCGAAGAGTCGTTCCACGGCATCGGGGGGCGGTCCGTACCGGTCTTCGATTTCCCCGTGCATCAGGGCCAGGTCGCCGAGTTGAGTGCAGGATGAGAGGCGCTTGTACAGCGAGAGTCGATGGTGGCTGTCCACCACGTAGGTTTCGGGAATGTAGGCCGACACGCTCAACTGCAGCATCGGGTCCGGCTGTTCTTCCACCACATGGCCTTTCAGCCGCTGGACCGCCTGTTCCACCATTTGGAGATACAGGTCGAGGCCGATCGCAGCAATGTGGCCGGACTGCTGCTTGCCCAATAGATTCCCGGCGCCGCGGATCTCCAGGTCGGCGGCGGCGATGCGGAAGCCGGAACCCAATTCGGTGAATTGTTGAATGGCGGTGAGCCGCTTTTGCGCGTCGGTCGAGAGTGAGCCTTCGTCCGGAATGAGGAAATAGGCATAGGCCTGTTCGCCGCCTCGCCCGACACGGCCGCGCAACTGATACAGCTGAGCCAGTCCGAACGTATCCGCCCGGTTCACGATGATCGTGTTGGCGCTCGGCACGTCGATGCCGGACTGAATAATGGCGGAGGCTATCAGCACGTCGGCCTCATGCTTGAAAAACTTCAGCATGACCGCTTCGAGCGGTTTCGAGTCCATCTGGCCGTGAGCCATGACGATACGGGCTTCGGGCACCAACTGGTGCAGCCAGGCCCCCGTCCGTTCCATGGTTTCCACGCGATTGTGGACGAAGTAGACCTGCCCGCCCCGTCCGAGTTCGCGCAGGACCGCCTCGCGGATCGCCTTCTCGCTGAACCGCAGCACTTGTGTGCGGATCGCAAGGCGCCCCGGCGGCGGCGTGTCGATGATCGAGAGGTCGCGCACGGTCGCCATCGCCATTTGCAGCGTCCGTGGAATCGGCGTGGCCGTGAGCGTGAGCACGTCGACCTGTGTGCGCAGTTGCTTCAAGCGCTCCTTGTGTTTGACCCCGAACCATTGCTCCTCGTCGATGATCACGAGCCCCAGGTTGCGGAACTGTACGTCCTTCTGCAGCAGGCGGTGCGTGCCGATCACCACGTCGACCACGCCGGCTGCCACGTCTTTGACGATCGCCTTGGTTTCCTTGCTGGACTGGAACCGCGAGAGCAGCGCCACCTTGGTGGGAAACGGCGCGAACCGCTCGGCGAAGTTGTCGTAGTGCTGGTGCGCGAGCAGGGTGGTGGGGACAAGGACGGCTACCTGACGATTTTCCTCTACCGCCTTGAAGGCGGCCCGCATGGCGACTTCGGTCTTGCCGTAGCCCACGTCGCCGCAAACTAACCGGTCCATAGGCTTGTCGGACCCCATGTCCTGCAGAATGTCCTGGATGGCACGGCGCTGGTCCGGCGTCTCCTCGTATTCGAAAGCGGCCTCGAACTCGTGGTAGATCGTGCTGTCCCGGCCGTACGACGGGCGGTGGACCAGTTCCCGGTTGGCATAGAGGTCCACCAGTTCGTGTGCCATCTCCTCGATATCTTTCTTCACGCGGGCGGTGGTCTTGGCCCAGCTTGTGCCGCCGAGCTTGTCGAGTCGCGGGACATGGTTTTCGGCGCCCGAATAGCGCTGCACCTGGTTCAGCCGATCCAGCGGCACATAGAGTTTGTCGGTGCCGGCGAACTCGAGGATCAAGTAGTCGCTGTCGAACCCCTGCACAGACAGTCGGCGCAGGCCTTGGTACCTGGCGATGCCGTATTGCACGTGAACCACGAAATCGCCTGTGTTGAGGTCTTCGAGCGAGGACAGGAACGTCGCGGCTTTGCTCTTCTGTTGCGGCTTGTGCCGGTGGCCCTTCGCGAACAGTTCCTCTTCGGTCAGGACGATCAGGCGCAGGTCAGGCGACAGAAATCCCGCCGAGACATCGCCGTTGATGATCGCGAACGGGGTTTTCTGTGAGCCGCTTGACGAGAGGGCGGCCGTTTTCCATTCGACCGCCGGCAGGTCGTGTTCGCCGAAGAGCGCCAGGAGCCGCCCCACCTGACCCTGACTGCGCGCGACCAGCACCACCGTGCCACCCTCACGCAGTTGGTTCAGCACTTCCAAGGTGCGGCTGAAGGCCGTTCCCCGCAGACCCAACCCCGAACTCGCCGGAGTCTGTGCCGGACAGGAGAGGACCGGCTGCCAACTGTCGTCGGGAGCGGTCACCGGTTCTAAGGCCAGGGTCGGTTGTCCATCGGTCATGGCAAGGATCTGTTCCCAGGTCACATAATGCTGGTCCGGGGTCGGATAGGGATTCGGATCGCTGCGATCCTCGTGGCGCAGATAGCCTTCCTCCACCGCGCTCCAACATTTCCCGGTCTGCTCCTTGAGCGCCTCCGGTTGGTCGAAAGCCAGCAGCGGCGACTGCGGAAAATAGTCCAGCAGCGTATCCATATGCCCATACAACGTCGGCGCGTGCCATTCGGCATCCGCGGCCAGCGGGGTCAGGGCGTCGGGCGAGTCGGCAGGACGCACATACTCGCGGGCCGGGAGCACCCAGGCCTGTTTCACTTTGTCGGTGGATTTTTGCGTGGCTGGGTCGAAGAACCGCAGGGACTCGATCGTGTCGCCCAAAAACTCGACGCGGAGCGGTTCGGCGTAGGCCGTGGAAAAGATGTCGACGATTCCGCCGCGGATGCTGAACTCTCCCGGGATCTCGACCACCGAACATTGCCGATACCCCAGACGCAGCAATCCCGAGACCAACGCCTCTCGCTCCAGCGTGCCGTCCGGTTGAAAAAGGAGGCTGGCAGTCGTGAAGACCTCGGCCGGGAGGATGCGCTGCATCAGGGCCGGGACCGAGGTGAACAGCACCGTGCGCGTGGCCGTCGCCAGATGCTGCAGTGCCTGCATGCGGCGGGCGACCAGGTCGACGGGCGGTGCCGTCGACTCATAGGGCAGAATCTCCCATTGGGGGAAGAACACGATCTCGCTGGAGGGAAGCCCGCAGAGTTTCCGGAAGAACAGAGTGTCTCGATAGAGCCGATCGGCTTCCTCGTCGCTCTTCGCCACGACCAACCACGAGCGACTCGCGAGCGAGCCGGCATGGCCGGCTTGCGTGACCAGGGCCAGGCTGAAGCCGGCCGTCGAGCCGTGCAGACCAATGAGGCAGGGTTTGCCGCCGTCGGCGCGCAAGGCGTCCAACGTGGGCGTGAGCCATTGAGTCAGGTATGCGGGAGCGGCGGCAGGCACACAAATCCTATGGCGTTGTGGAACGGATGCGCTGGACCAGCAGTGTCGTGGAGACGCCCGGCACGAGCGGGATCGTTTGGACGCGGCCACCGCGAGCCTCGACCGTCTCGCGGCCGACGATGCGGTCCAACGCCCAGTCTCCGCCCTTGACCAGCACATCCGGTTGCAGGGCGGCGATAAGATTGCCGGGGTCCGGTTCGCCGAAAAGCACGACGTAGTCTACGCAGGCCAGGGCGGCCAGCACCTCGGCGCGCTGCGCTTCCGGGACGATCGGACGGTCTGGCGCTTTGTTCAAGCTGCGGACCGAGGCATCCGAATTGACCCCGACCACGAGCAGGTCGCCGAGCGCCCTGGCGGCTTGCAGATACCGTGTATGGCCGACATGCATCAGATCGAAGCAGCCGTTTGTGAACACGATACGGTGCTGTTGTCCTCGACGGCAGGCCAGGATCGGCTGCAGTTGGTCACGAGTTAAGATCTTTTCATTCATGGGTTGTCGACGTCGGAGTAAACGGTCCCATCTTAGGGTGCCGATCCCCGGCGAATCAATGGCGTTGCGCGAAGCTGCTCAGGTTTCCTGATGTTTGGGCTTGGTCGGTTTTTTGCGCAGGTCGCCGCCTTCGCGGGTTTGAGGCAAGCCACCCAGGCGAATCACGCCGGAGCCGTGGCGCTTCATGAGCTGATCCAAGATTGCGACCGCATCGCGCCGCTTTCGGTCGAACAGGGGCTCCGGCGCCGGGACGAGCTCCGACAAACCCAGTCCGACAAGTCGGTAGCGCGCGCGTGGTTGCACCAACTCGGCGAGCCCGTTTCGAATGTCCGGCCACATTTCGGGGTCGTAGTTGAGCGGCGCGGGGAAGTGTCGTTGCCGCGTTGTAATTCGGAACTGCGCATCCTTGAGCTTCACGGTGAATGAGCCGGCAGCGAGACCTTCGAGCCGCAGGTCGTGCGCGAGCGCTTCGAGAAACCCGTGCACGATCGGTTCGAGCAGGCGGAGATCGTTCGTGTCCTCGTCGAAGGTGGTTTCGTGGCTCATGCTTTTGGCCTCGCGGTCGGCCACGACCGGGTCCGAATCCAGGCCTTGGGCCAATGCCTGTACCGCCGCCAGCCTGGTGCCGAAGAGGCGCTGCAGGGAGGGCCCGAACTGCGGGGCAATGAGGTCGGCGATCGTTCGGAGGCCGAGGTTGCCGAGAGACTCGGCGGTTTTGGGGCCGATCCCAGGCAAGGATCGCGCCGGGAGCGGGGCCAGGAAAGCAGCTTCGGCACCGGGCTCAATGATGGCGAGGCCGTCGGGCTTATGGGCATCCGCCGCGATCTTGGCCACAGTTTTTCCGGTGGCGACCGCGACCGTACAGGTGAGGCCGGTGGCGGCGCGGATTTCCTCCTTGAGCGCTTGCCCAAGCACCCGCGGGTCGGGGTGGCGGATCTGGAGTCTGGTGGTGTCTGTGTAAAACTCATCGATGCTCGTCCATTCGGTTTCCGGAAAGAATCGGTCGGTGACCGCTTCAAGCTCGCGATGGAGCCGCGCATACAGCGGCCGGTCTGGCGGCACCAAGACGAGCTGAGGGCAGAGCTTCATGGCCTGGACGGTCGGCATCGCGCTCCGGACGCCGTAGCGGCGAACGGCATAACTCGCGGCGGCGATGGTGCCGCGGGGCGGAGGGCCGCCGACTGCGACCGGCTTGCCTTCCAGGGAGGGGTCGGCCAACACGGCGGCGGAGGCGAACATCGCGTCGATGTCGCCGAACAGAATCTGGCGCGGCCAACGGGTCATCGTCGAGCCCGGTCAGGGTGCGGCAAACGGGAGATCGAGTTGGGTAATGAGGCGCGGTCCGGCGCGCTCCGTCTCGGCCCGCTCGAGACGGGCGAACGGCAGCTCGCTGAGCGGCCCTTGGCAGGCGCCGCAGTAGTGCATGTTGGGCCGGATCGTTCGGCGTTGCCGCCGGTACAGATGGCCGCAATGTTCGCAGCGCCAGACATAGCGCGCGAGGGCCTCCACATCCCGGCCGAGCGAGTGATAGAGCGTGACCCCGAGGCCGTCCTCGTTCATGCGGTCCATCATGCGGCGAAAATCGGCGCCGTGATTCGGCCGCCGCTTCAACACATCATACTGCCACTGGTGGATCATTTCATGCGCCAGCGTGAGCGCGATCTCCCGTTCCCTACCCGCCTGCTTGAGCAATTTGGACGAGAGCCGGATGCACCGCCGCTCGGTCCCGACGGCGGCCACCCGGTCCGGCGGACAGCGCGGCCCGGCGCGGCTCACGAACATCCCGACCGACGAGGTGAGGCGGGCACTCCAGATGATAGGAATCGGCGGCAGGGTGCCGGAGAAATATTGCTCGTTATAGTGCGCCCACAGGGTCTGCAGGTCACGGTCCGAGGCTGGTATGGGAATGGGGGATTCCATCGGGCAGATCCCGCCGGCTGCGATTAGAACGAGCCTTCGAAGGCTTCGATGACTGAGGCGGCCAGCAGCGGCACCATGATCTCGTGGTGTCCGGTCAAGGCGTAGCCTTTGCCTCCTTTTTGCGTGGGGCGGCGGACGACGTTGGTCATGGGGCGATAGTGGGTCAAGAAGTCCATGTTGACGGTCGTGATGTCGCCCAATGTGTGGCCCAGGTTCCGGCCGAGCGACACGGTTTTCAGGAACACTTCCGGCAAAATCACGGCGGAGCCCAGATTGAGGTAGACGCCGCCTTCCATGCCGGCGACCACGGCGGCCAGCCGGCGGAAATCCATCAGCGAGCAGGCCCCGATCGCGGCGCCGTCGGCGGAGGGATGCATATGGATGATATCGGTGCCGACCGCGACATGAACGGTAACCGGAAGCCCCAGGCGGGCGCCTGTGGCCAGTAGGCTCGTGGCACGATGGGGGAAGAGGCGCTTGTTACGATGGATGAACCGGCCCAATGCCTCGCCCAGGCCCCGGCCTTCCCTCATCCCCTGCGTGATCGCTTCATTGAGCATGCGTCCGGTTTCTTCCGCCATCCCGAAGCGGCCCGAATCGATCTCGGCGTCGACCTCCTCGGAGGTGTGCCCCATCAAGGCGAGTTCGAAATCATGGATGATGACGGCACCGTTCATGGCGAGTGCCGTGACGATCTCTCGCTCCATCAGGTCGACGAGCAAGGGGCCGAGCCCGACCTTTACGACATGCGCCCCCATGCCGACGATCACCGGTTTACCGCGCCGGCGAGCCTTCACGATGGCGGCGGCCACCTCGCGCAGCGTTTTGACGGCCAGGATGTCGGGGAGCGAGTCGAGAAAGCTTCGGAACGATTTGCCTCGCCGCCAGCTCCGGGCGAAGTTCGATACCTTCACCTTGCTGTGCCGGCGCTGGAGCGGATAGGTCTTCAGGCGCGAAGCGTCGATGGGTGCAATCAACCGCGGCGGCTGTGACAAGCGGGAGGCGCGCTTACGCGTGGGTGCCAAGGACGCGGTCCTCGATGAGTTCGCAAAGCACGTGGCCGAGCGTGATGTGGCTTTCCTGGATGCGGGCCGTGACGGTCGACGGCACGATGAACGGATAGTCGACGAGACCGGCCAACCGCCCACCGGATCCACCGGTCCAGGCGACGGTGATCAGACCCAACTCCCTGGCCACTTCGACGGCCCGCAGTACGTTGGGAGAATTTCCGCTGGTGCTGATCGCGATGGCCACGTCGCCTTTCTGGCCGTGGGCGCGGACTTGGCGCGCGAACAGTTCCTCATAGCCGTAGTCGTTGGCGATGCAGGTGATGGCGGCGATGTCGGTGGCTAATGCGATCGCGGGAAAGGGCGCCCGCTCCCGTTTATAGCGGCCGACGAACTCTGCCGCGATGTGGGCCGCGTCGGTGGCGCTGCCGCCGTTGCCGAACAGGAGGACTTTGCGTCCTTCCCGAAAGGCTTGGCCGATGGCCCGCGCGACCTGCGCGATCCGCTCGGCATGTTCACGGACGAACGCCCGTTTGACGTCCGCGCTCTCCTCGAATGCTTTGATCGCCAGTTCTTTCATGGGGCCGAATTGTAGGAGAGCAGCAGCGTCCTGTCAAACGAGGACCGGCGCTACTTGGCCGTGGGCTTCGCCGGCGTCTCCGGTTTCTTGCCGATCACGTTCATGGCGAGCGCGAGCATCGAGCCGACATCCGACAGATTGGCCGGCAGGACGAGGGTGTTGCCGGTTTTGGCGAGTTCCCCGAACTTGCCGATGTATTGTTCCGCGACCCGAAACTGCACCGCCTCGAAACCGCCCGGCACCTGGGTGGATTCGGCGACCTTGCGCAACCCTTCGGCGGTTGCATTGGCGATGGCGGTGATGGCGGCGGCCGCGCCTTCGGCTTCGTTGATCTGTTGTTGCTTCTTGGCCTCTGAAGCCTTGATGACCTGCTGCTTTTCACCTTCGGCTTGGTTGATCGCCGCGTCGCGCTCGCCTTCCGACGTGAGGATCACCGCGCGCTTTTCCCGCTCCGCGCGCATCTGCTTCTCCATCGCGTTGAGCACGTCCTTCGGCGGCGTGATGTTCTTGATCTCGTAGCGTAGGACCTTGACGCCCCAGGGCTCGGTCGCCTTGTCCAGTTCGTTCACGACCTGGCTGTTGATGTTGGTCCGTTCCTCGAACGTCCGGTCCAGTTCGATCTTGCCGATTTCGCTGCGCAACGCGGTCTGGGCGAGTTGCGAGATGGCGAAGCGGTAATCGCTGATCCCGTACGACGCCCGCTGCGGATCGAGCACCTTGACGTAGAGGATGCCGTCGACGGCGACCTGCACGTTGTCGCGGGTGATACAGATTTGCTCGGGAATGTCGACGGCGGTTTCCTTGAGGGAGTGCTTGTATTGGATGCTGTCGATGAAAGGCACCAGAATATGGAAGCCGGCGCCGAGCGTGCGCGAGTACCGCCCGAGTCGCTCGACGACATAGGCGCTTTGTTGCGGGACGATCCGGGCCGTCTTGGCGATGATGATGGCGACGAGGACGGCAAGGAAGATGACGACAGTCAGTCCGCCGGGCATAGTGCTTTCCTCCATGAAGGCCTCCGGTAAGTGGAGCGTGAAGCGTCGTTTGTGAAGCGTGGGTCGAGGCGAGATACGCGCGACGAGATACGCTTCACGTACATTATTCCGGTCTGATCGAGAGCGTCAGGCCGTCGACGTGGTCGACGCGGCTGCGTTGCCCCTTCTGCAAGGGGACTGCGCTCACGTTGCGGGCGTTCCAGGTACTGCCGCGGAACTCGACCTTGCCCAACGCGCCGGAGGCCAAGTCTTCCAGCACCAACGCGAGTTCGCCCACCATCGTGTCGACGGGCGCGGCACCCGCTTCATCCTGGTTCATCCAGCGCCGCAACGGACCACGAAAGACGATAAGGGAAACGATGGAGAGGACGGAGAACAACAGCCATTGCATCCACTCGGCGGCGATGACGTCGAAACCCGCGAGGGCTCCGACGAGCAGGGCCGCCAGTCCGAAGAACAGCATGTAGAAGCCGCCGGGCGTGATGATTTCCGCTCCCAGCAGAAGAAGCCCCAATAAGAGCCAGAGCCACCAGGTCATCGCACCTCCTCGGGCGCGCCGCACGCCGCGTGAACCGCTTCGGCGGGGGCAAGTCTAAGCGCCTTTCCGTAGAGCGTCAAGGACCGGGCCGCGCGCCGGTTCATTGAACAGCTCTCGGACCGATGGTATAGTCCGCGCCAGCCATGGCGACCGATTCACCGGTCAAAGCTTTGCTGATCGCCTTGACGGACGCGCCACCGCCCGCCGTCCATGTGATCAACCGCTTGCAGCCCGAGCTGCTCTGCTTCTTCGTGCCGGAATCGGCGAAGGCGGGGATCGAAGAGTCGGTCCAGCCGCAGGTGCGGCAGATGCCCAAGCGGTGGGACTGGATCGTGACGCCGGACGCATCCGACCCGATCGCTTGTCACAGGGCACTGGGCCAGTCGATCCAAGACTTGTTCCGGACTTGGGACGTGCGGCCCGGCGAGGTGGTGGTGGACCTGACGGGAGCGACTCCGGCCATGGCTGCCGCACTTGGGGCTGCGACGCTGCCTTGGACGTCTCGCACGATCATGCTGGTCGAGGGACAAGACCCGGATGGCGAGACCCTTCAGATCGACGGGCAGGATCTGCGCTGGATTCAAGGCAATCCTTGGGATGAGGCGGCTGCGGTGGGGCGGCGCGAGGCGGCCGAATCTTTCAACCACGGATCGTTCAGGGCGGCCGCCACGGCCTTTCATGGGCTGGAAGCTCGTGTGAGCGGGGGGCAGAAACCGCTTTATCGTGCGCTCGGCGATCTCGCCATGGGCTACGCACTCTGGGAACAATTTCAGTACCGCCAGGCTTGGGACAAGCTTAAGACGGCGACGAAAGCGCTGGAGATGGCGACGATCTGGGGCGGCCCGCCCGGACTCAAGAGCCTGTTGCCTGCGATCAAGGCCAACAGTGGGTTTTTGGAAAAGCTCGTGCTCGATCCCGCTGAGGTGAAAGAAGGTGTGGCCTTGGACCTGCTGGCCCACGCGCACCGACGGGCGCTGGTCGACCATGACGGTGAACGGGCGATGGGGGCGTTGGTCCGCGGATTGGAAGCCTGCGCCCAACGCCAGCTCTACCGGCAATACAAAATTAAGACCTGGGATGTGCAGTCGGAGCAACTGCCGGAAGCGCTGCGTGAAACCTGCAGGACCTGCTACCTCGATGACGTGGACGGCAAATACAAACTGCCGCTCCAGAGTCAATTTCGTGCGCTCGCGGGGTTGGGCGACCAGATGGGGCAGGCGTTCCTCCGCGACTGGCCCAAGATGAAACCGCTGCTCGATGCCGCCAATCATGCCGTGCTCGGCCACGGCTTCGAACCGGTGAAGCTCGAACGCTTCCAGCAACTCCACGACATCGTCATCAAACTCGTCGGCGTCAACACGAGCTCGCTTCCGGCGTTTCCTGTGCTGAGCCTCTAGGCAGGGGCGTTGTTAGTGAACCGTGAAGCGTATCTCGTGATGATGAAGATCAAAAACTTTCGTGATTTGGCTGTCTGGCAGTTGGGGAAAGAGATTGTCCTGCAGGCGTATCGGGTCACCAAAGGGTTTCCGAGGGAAGAGCTGTATGGGCTGGTATCGCAAATGCGCCGTGCCGCCGTGTCGATTCCCTCCAACGTGGCTGAAGGCCTTAACCGGAAGCACAATCCAGAATTTCGACAGGCCCTCTATGTGATACTGGGGTCTTGTGCTGAACTCGAAACTTATGTCGAACTCGCGTACGAGCTGGGTTTCATGACCGTCCGGGACCGAGCGCAGATGATAGAGGGCCTCGACCATGAATCGCGGATGCTCCGCAATCTCCTCAAGCACTTGTAAGGCATCAGCGTAATCCCACGAGATACGCTTCACGAACGACGAGATACCATGGAAGTTCGGATTTATTACGAGGACACCGACTGCGGCGGGGTGGTGTATTACGCCAACTATCTGAAGTATTTCGAGCGGGCGCGGACGCACTATCTGGAAGAACGCGGCCTATCGGTGGCGGGGTTGCGCGATGCCGGTACGCAGTTCGTGGTCGTCCATGCCGAAGTGGACTACCGGTCGCCCGGCCGCTACGGCGAGACCCTGATCGTCGAGACGACGATGCCGGACCTCTCCCAAGCCTCCTTTACGTTTGCGCACGTGCTGCGGGAAAAGGAAAGCCGGCGTGTGGTGGTCGAGGGTTCGGCCAAGCTGGTGGCGGTGGACGACCAGCTCAAAATCAAACGCCTCGACAAGACCACCCTGGCTGCGTTACAAGGACCTCCACACCGGAGGAGCTGATGGAAAAACTTCCCACCTGGTTGGCAATCGGCGGCGTCGTGATCGGCTTCATCGTGCTCGCCTGGCTGCTGTTTTCCGACGACCCGAAGGATAAGAAGAACAAGAACCAGAACCCGTGAGCTATCGGGCTCGCGCGCCTTGGGAGTCCGAGACTCGATCGCTTTTGACGATCTTGACGATCTGATCGTCGAGATCCACTTCGATACTGACCACGTCTCCTTTCGCGAGCTTCTCCCGTTCAATCGTCACTGAGTCCGCCATGCGCAGCGTCCAGGTTTGACCTTCTTTCGTTTTGAACGTGAGGAGCTGGTTGCGCAAGTCCACGTGTTCGACCTGGCTCCTGGAAAAGACCATGGCGGTTTCATAGCTGCGGGCTACGTCGGCCGCGCTGATCCAACCGATCAGGGCAACGGCGCTCAGTAGGAATCGTTTCATGGCAACCTCCTTCCGGCCGGGGGAGCCCGACCTGTGGGATTGAGCTAGGTGACGACCCTCAGCCTAATCCCGGCAGCACAGGCAGTCTGTCGCCGAAGGTCGGATTCGGCGGCGGTATCTGCCCCGGTAGCCTGTGGTTCCTTGTGCTACGAAGAATTGTCGGCTCCGGCCGGGCGACCCTTCCCGAATTCCCTCCGGGTTGATATAGTGCAGGCTCATCCCACAGCCGAATGGTTCAGGCGGTTCCCCTAACATCGATGTCCAAGCCGTTGTCGTCCCGCTCTCGATGCTGCGTCGTGCCTCCAGGGTTTGGTCGTTGCTGTGCGACGATTGATCCCGGCAGCACAGTCGTGGGCCGGTGGAGGTGTGCGTGACCCTTCCTCCTTGGAATGCCAAGTTGCGCGACTGGCAGACCCGCGCGGTTGGGGCGGCGGTGACCCACCAGACCCAGGATTTTCTGGCGACCGCCACGCCGGCCGCCGGGAAGACGCGGTTTGCGCTGCGGATCGCCCATCAATATTTGGCAGACCGTGCGGCAAGCCGAGTGCTGGTCATCTGCCCCACAAACCACCTGCGGACCCAGTGGTCGAGCGCGGCCGGGTTGGTCGGCATCCAACTCGATCCGGCGCTGACCAACGACCAGGCCATGGAAGCCCGTGACTACCACGGTGCGGTAGTGACGTACCAGCAAGTCTGTCTCGCCCCGGACGTTTTCCGTCGCGCCTGCCGAAGCAAGCCGACCCTGTTGATTTTCGACGAGCTGCACCATGCGGGAGACGGCAAGGATTGGGGCAACGCGCTGCGCGACGCCTTTGCCGAGGCCCGGTTCCGCTTGGCCCTTTCCGGTACGCCGTTTCGATCGGACAACAATCCCATTCCCTATGTGCGGTACGAACGGGGCGAAAGCCAGGCCGACTTCACCTACAGCTATGCCCAGGCTATCCGCGAGGGGGTCTGCCGTCCGATTCTGTTCCCGAGTTATGAAGGGGAACTGACGTGGTTGTCGGGCGGCCGCGAGCATCGCGCCACGTTTGAGGATGGGCTCAGGGCCGATCGGCAACGAGAACGGCTCAAGACCGCGTTGCTGCAGGAAACCTGGCTGGGGCCGGTCATCGCCGACGCGCACGGCGAGCTGACACGGCTGCGCAAGCAGGAGCAGCCGGATGCGGGCGGCTTGATCGTCGCCATGAACCAAGACCACGCGCGCCAGGTGGCGGACCTCGTCAAGCGGGTCACCGGCACGACGGCGGAAGTGGCGGTCTCGGACGATCCGTCCGCATCGCAGACCATCGAGACGTTCTCGCAACACAGGAAGCAACAGTGGTTGGTCGCGGTGAATATGGTCAGTGAAGGCGTCGATATTCCTCGGCTACGGGTCGGCGTCTACGCCACGAACGTCCTCACGGAAATGTATTTTCGGCAGGTGGTCGGGCGGTTCGTTCGGATGCAGGAAGGACTGCCCAAGCCGCAGCGCGCCTGGCTGTATCTGCCGAAGGATGCGACCCTCGTCCATTACGCCAAGCAGATCAAGGCCGAACGAGACCATGTGCTGGAAGACGTCATGCCGGCGGTGCAGCGAACGCTGTTCGGGACCGTCGCGACCTCGCTGAACGAGTATGTGCCGCTGCATGCGGTGGCGCGCATGGATGCCCTGATCGGTGGAGAGAGCGACGAGGCGGAGAGTCACACGGAACCGGTTCGGGCGGTCGCGCTGCACGAGCGGAAAATCCATCTCCGCGATATCCACCGCGATCTCGTCGCCTCTATTGCCCGCAAGACCGGGATGGACCACCGGTTGATCAACGCGGAACTCATCAAGCGGACCGGCTGCCGGGTCGATCAAGCCACGGTGCCGCAATTGGAACGGCGGATTGCGATCCTCGAACGTTGGCGCGACCAAGGGTACGACGGTCCGAGACGGTAGCCCCTGCCGGGATACCTTTCGAGCATCTATCGACAGGTTATCGTGTGAAGACAAGCAGGCTGTTGGCCGGGAGAGTTACGGCTGCCGAGGCACTGAAGCCGTGCAACGGTTGCTGGTCCGCCAGCACCGAACCGCCGTTGCCGACCACGCCGGGATTCACCCAGTTCTCGTAGACGTCGCTGTTGAACAGTTCCCGCCAGGTACCCTCTCCGGGGAATCCGATGCGATAGCCGAATCGGTGGAACGGCGCGAGATGGACCACCACCAGCACGTCGTGCCCTGCACCAGGCACCCATCGGTGAAAGGCCAGCACTCGATTCTCGTCATGCGCGTGGACCACGCGAAACCCCTGTCCGCGTAAGCCGGGGCAGCGACGGCGCCAGGAGAGCAACTCGCTGATGCAACGGACATGGTCGAGCATCTGCTTGTCGCCCTGATCCAGTCCAGCCCAATAGAGCAGCAGTTCCGGGTGAGAGACGAAGTCGTCCGCCCACGGTTTGTCTTCCAGAAACTCTTGGCCCATGAACAGCATCGGCAGTCCCGGCGCCGTCAGGCTCAAGCAGGTCGCGACGCGGGCTCGGCTCCGTCCGTACCAAGACCGTGGGTCGGACGGATCGGCGAGGCGGGCGATGCGCGGCTCCCGGTCACGGTAGACGATGTCGTGATTTTCCGGTCCCTGCACGAAGCGCCATTGCTCAGAAAATCCTGACGGCCAGAGGCTGCCGGCGAGTCCGGTCATGTCGAGCGGCCGGTCGTCCGGAGCGCTCGCGCTCGCAATCACGTTGCGGATCGCGCTGCGCAATCCATCGGTGAGGGTCGTGTCGAAGCCGGCCCCCTCCGGCACCGGCTTCACGATGTAGGGATTCACGTCCCAGTATTCGGCATGGTGCAAGGCCGAGGGCCGATGCGCGCGCAGGGTGGACGTAAGGTCCTGGCAAAACCGCCAGCCGTTCGGCGCTCCGTCGTGATCGATCACGCTGACTTGATCGTAGCGAAATCCATCCACGCGATACTCGTCCAAGAAGAATTTGGCGTTCTGAATCAGGAAGTCCCGCACCTCGGGTTTGGCGTAGTCGAAGACGAGCCCGCCTGCGTGGCCCTTGTCGGTGAAGTAGAGCGAGTTGTTGTTGCCGCCTGCCTGCGATTGCCGATCGAAGAAGTATAGGCTCTGGTCGCCGAACTCGCCTCCGGCGTGGTTGTAGACGACATCCAGAAGCATCGCCAGACCGTGGAGATGCGCCAAGTCCACCAGCGCTTTGAGCTGATTCATTTCCCCGCGCAAGTCTTCGCGGCGGTATCGCCGCGCCCCCTTCGCGTCGAGCAGCCGGTTGACCTCGTTCAGGTAGGCCGGCAGGTCCGTATCCGCGACGGCGAAATCCATCTCGGGCGAAAAGTAGTCGGTACCGTTGTAGCCGAGGCTGAAGCTGGTCTGGAATTCCTGTATGGGAAGGAGTTGCAGCGCCGTCACGCCGAGCCCTGAGAGATACGGCAGCTTGCGCGCGACATCCAGAAACGTGCCGCCTTTGCGCGGGAGGTTCGGTGTAAAGAAGGTGCCGACGTGGAGCTGGTAGATGACGAGCTCGTGGAAAGGCGGCGTGACGAATCCGCTCTCGTGCCAGGGGAAATCCGGCCTTCGCACGACACAGTCGCCGGGAAACGGCGTCTGGAGCTCCCGAGCATAGGGATCGCGCTTGGGGCCCTCGCTGCCTTCGCCTACGACGTAGAACATGTAGCGTTGGCGATCCTTCACGCCGGGAATGAAACCTCGCCAATGGCCGAACGCATCGCGCGTGAGGAGGCTGGCGTCGTTTCTCGTCCGGTGGTTGAACTCGCCGATGACATGGACGGTCCGGGCATTGGGAGCCCAACAGCGAAACGTCGCGCCGTCGGCGATGAGATTGGCTCCCATCGGAGTGTCCGGACCGATATGGGCGAGGGAAGCAGACATGGTGAGCGGGCTGAGAAACGACGGTCGGGTTAGGTGCGCGTGGCGTTTCTGCGGGCGGCCGCCCGGATCTGCTTGGCGAACCCCCTATCGTCGTGCAGCCGTACGGATCCTCCGACCGGCGCCGGCGGAGCGATACGTCCGCTGACCGCCGCCTTGAGAATTTTGGGCGGGCAGCCGAAGAACTGGTGACTCTTTTCCGTGGCGATCTCGCGCACCGTCGTCCGCTCGCCGTCCAATGAATCGACCGCCACCGCCCAAATCTCCGGCGCCGACGACACGGCCGTCGGCAGCACTTGCTCCACCGCGATCTGCAGCATCATGCTGCCCTTTGCCATGGTGATCCCTCCAAGGATTCAACGCGCAGGCCGGAAAATGCAGCCGTATCTGGAACTTATTCTGGACCGATGGGCGGAGCGAATCAATCGAAAGAAGGGGAGCACGGAATAGAGGGAGCATCTGACTTAAGACTTGGGCATAGCTTGAGCAATAGAAAAGAGTTGTATAACTCATAAAACAGACTGATCGGACAGCGGTTCTATGTAAGAACGAAAGCTGAACGGTGCTACGCGACCGAAGCCGAGGCTGTTCAGGACGGCTGCCGCAGGTCGAAGGTGTGAGTCTGGTCATGTTGGTGGACAAAAGACTTGATTCTCGACACCATCGAAAGAAGCGGGAGGGGGCGTGGCGCGACGGAGAAGGGGAACGGCTGCAGTCAGGAGAACCAAAGGGTGAGGCCAGCGGAGTTTCAGCTTCTTCACTTCTCAATGCAGACAACTTCCCTGCGGCGGGAGAGGTCCGTGACTGCCCTAAATAGATGCTTGCCAGGATACGCAATGAGGGCTGCAAGTCCGACAAGGCAGGCTGTTGTTACCAGAGACAAGCCGCCTTGAGTGAAGATGAAAAGCACGAGCAGCACGAAGAGCGCTAACCATCCCACTTGTTCGTGCTCACCATCACTGAAGCTTCAATTCCAAGTCAGCAATGCCTGGCACAGGATTGAGTCGATCCAGAGCAGTCGGAGCGAAGCCCCGCAAGATAGACGAGGGCGATCGTGCTTGCCGCGAGCGCTACCAACGGAACATTGGCAAGAGGTTCAGCGGGTGCCGCAATGCCCTCTGTGCGGCAAGTTGCAGAAGTCTCCGATGAAAGCCGGCGTTCGGAAACGCCACCTTCAGGCTCGCGAGGAGGTCTGCCGAATGTCCCATTGCGATGGCGCCCCAAGAGAAGTCTGCGATGTCGGCACGCCGAAAGACCTCCACCAAAGGAAATCCGCACCCATCGCATGAGCGTAACCGGTGGTGCATTTCAATCATCAGCGACACTTCGGGGATCCATGCCTCCCTTCCCGTGCCGGCTAAGTATTCCGATGCGAGACGAGCCGAGGGTAGGAGGTAGTCGAGGGTCTTATCAGTCCAGATTCCGATATCGTGGAAGCACGCTGCGAGGTGAATCTTCTCCTTGTCTTCAGCACCGCTTATTCCCCCTGCGTAGCAGAGATGGACCACTCGATAGACGTGGTTCCTATACCCAGGGAAGTCATTGCCGATGTGATCTTTGAACGCGCCGAGGATTTGCTCAACGAGCGGAAGATGGCGATCAAGAGTCATCAGCCGCGCCGTTCTTTCTCGTGCATCGGCAGATCGAGTGCGAACCGCATCCGGTCCGTTTTCATCGTGGTCAGTTTCTACGGTTGTTGCTCCGACGCGGCACGCGAGCGGCGGGGGGAGGGCCGGCGTCGTGAGTCAGACTGCATGCGGTTGAGAGCGGCATTTCATGCGTCGTGGCTCAGTGTGAGCGCAAGGTAACGAACGCCCTCCACAGGATTGGGATAATACGCGTCGACTTCTCGGAACCCAAGAGAGTGGTAAAGTGATTGTGCCTCTGCCATGCATGGCAAGGTGTCCAGCAATATTCGGGAATAGCCCAGTTTCTGAGCGCAGCGGATGGCCAATTCGGCCAGCCTCCTTCCCAGGCCTAGCCCACGATATTGGGTCTTCACATAGAGCCGCTTCATTTCGCAACTCTCGGTGTCCTGTTTGCGGACGGCGACACAACCAACCCACTCTCCGTTGATTCTGGCGAGCAGCAAGCAGCCCCGAGGGGGCCCATAGACTCCTGGCAGGTCCGCCATTTCCTGGGAGAAGTCCTGAAAGCAGAGATCGACAGCCAAGGCTGCCGCGTATTCTTCGATCAGCATTCTCCCTGCCGCATAGTCCTCTGCGCTGGCAGCTTCCGTGATTGCAGCCTGACTCATAGTGATTTCCTTGGCTAAGCTGAGTTGACCGGCCTGCCGTGGTTGCACCGCCCTCACTATTCCTGGGGTGGAAGGAAGAGTCAAGCTCCGTAGCATGCCGATTTCGATGAAACGCATCGTAGAGGAAAGCTGAAAGGGGAGGCTGTTTGCGAGGAGACGATCACTTGAAGTCCGCGGCTGATTCAGGGACGGGGCGTCACGCTTCACGCGTTGGCTAGCTTTTCCGCCCGAAGCCCTCCGCCGTCATCACGTCCGCCACGTTTTCCCCGTCGATGAAGACGTCGGCGAGCCTGCGACCGTAGACGTCGCGGCCGTGCAGGACGATACGGATAGAGCCTTCGTGTAGGAGTTGTTGCAGTCGAAGCGTGGCTTCCAACCCGCCCGGTTCCGACCGTTCCGGAGCGTTGTAGCCGCGGATACGAATGCGTTCGGCGCCGTATCGCAACGTGTCGCCGTCGATGGCGCGCACCAACCGCTGCTCCAGATCGACGCCGGGCTCCGGTTGCCCGAGATGGTAATGCGGCAGAAGGCGAAAGTGGCTGGCGCGCGCCTGTGACTTTTTGGCGAAGGGGTTTTTATGTGGGCGTGGTCCGCGTTCGTGATGGCTGCGGCGATGGTGAGGGACCGTATGTTGGGGCAACGGGCTCCGTTCCTCCGGTTTCAGCGGCCAGCAGTCGTTGCAGGAAAACGGTGTGGGATTGCCGGACGGCGCAGGAGTGTAGGTCCGCAAGTCAGACCGGCTCTCGTCGATTGCCCCGACCGCGTTGGCGGCGGGTGAGAGCGTCAACAGGCTCAGCGTGATTCGGGCCATCAAGTGTGAACACCATTGTGTGAGAGTGGACATGAAGCAGGTCCTCCTGCCTCGGTGCAAAGCAGGCTTCGTGCCACCGCGATTCTCCACCCGCGTAACGTTGACAGCATGGAAAACGGCGTGCTGAAATAGCTCGTCTTTCGTCGTTCGTGAAGCGTATCTCGTTCATACGTGGGTTCCGCGAGATACGAAATGCGAACCACGCTTCACTTTTGATGGCCCACGGAGGTTCAACCAATGGATATGTTTGGAAAAGTCGGCCTGGTCGAAGTGCCGATCTTGATCGCGCCGGACCAGAAGCTCTGGCTGGATAAGATGATCAAAGAAGGCAAGATCGCGGTGCCGCCCGGCGGAACGCTGGAAAAGGGCTCGCTCTATTCGATGTTTATCCGCATGCTCCTGCACAACGCGATGGAAGAACAGAAGAGGCAGGAGGCGATGGATATGGACGACGAGGATGACGAGTAGGCAGGAGGCGATGGGGCATCCTGCGTCGTTTCTGAAGCGCTGATTCAGCCTGTCTCGACGGCAAGACTGTATCCAAAGAGAAGGGGCCCGTATCCGAAGGGATACGGGCCCCATTGTTTCGGAAACCACGCTTCATGAAATACGAACTACGCGCTCAGCGATTTGAAGGCGGCCTGTGCTGCCTTGACGGTTCGCTCGATGTCCTTCGGTGTATGTGCCAGGGACATGAAGGCCGCTTCGAATTGGGATGGGGCAAAGTAGATTCCCGCCTCCAGCATCTGGTGGAAGAACTTCGCGTAGGCCTTCGTATCCGACTTCTTCGCCGTGGTCCAATCCACGATCGGCCCTTCTGAGAAGAACGCGCCCATCATCGAGCCGACCCTGGTTTGCGTAAGGGGCACACCGGCTTTCTTCGCCGCCTTACCCAATCCGTCTGCTAAGACCTTGGACCGCTCCTCCAATTGATCATAGGCACCCTTGCCCTTGAGTCGCTTGAGGGTTTCGATGCCGGCCGTGACGGCCAACGGATTTCCCGAGAGCGTGCCCGCCTGGTAGACCGGTCCTGAGGGGGCGATCATCTTCATGATGTCTTTGCTGCCGCCGTAGGCTCCGACCGGCAGACCGCCGCCGATGATCTTGCCGAGCACCGTGAGGTCTGGGGTGATGCCATAGAGTGTCTGGGCTCCACCGTACTGGACGCGGAAGCCGGAAATCACTTCGTCGAAAATCAGCACCATCCCGTGCGCGTCGGTGAGTTTGCGCAGGCCCTGCAGGAACTCGGGGTTCGGGGGGACGACGCCCATGTTGCCGGCGATCGGCTCGACGATTAGGGCCGCCAGGTGGCGGTAATGCTGCTTGATCAGCTTTTCGAGCGTGGCGAGGTCGTTGTAAGGCGCGGTCAGGGTGTGTTTGGTGAAGTCTTCGGGCACGCCGGGACAATCGGGAATGCCCAGCGTGGCCAGGCCCGAGCCCGCCTTCGCCAGCAGGTAGTCGCTGTGGCCGTGGTAGCAGCCTTCAAACTTCACGATGCCGTCGCGCTTCGTATAGGCACGGGCCACCCTGATGGCGCTCATGACCGCTTCGGTGCCGGAGCTGACCAGCCGCACTTGCTCCATGGAGGGTAGGGCTTCCTTGACCATCATGGCGAGACGGATTTCTAATTCGGTCGGCGCGCCATAACTCGTGCCCTGCGCCGCCGCCTGTTGAATGGCTTTGGTGACGGTGGCGGGAGCATGCCCCAAGATCATCGGTCCCCAGGAAAGGACGTAGTCGATGTAGCTGTTCCCATCGGCGTCATAGAGCTTGGCGCCCTTGGCCCGTTCGATGAAGCGCGGAGTGCCGCCCACCGAGCGAAACGCCCGAACCGGACTATTGACCCCGCCGGGGATGACCTGTTGCGCCTCCGCAAACAATTGTTCAGAACGTTGTGTTTTCATAGACCTCTTCCGTGAAGACGTGGGTGGGGCGACAAACTAGCATGCGACTCTGGGAGCGTCAATCGGGTGGACAAGAAGGTTATTCGTGAAGCGTCTCTCGACAATAGCAAAGAGCGAGCGGCGTGTAGCTGATGGCATAAGCCGCGTTCTGTTTTCATCTCCGAGCTATGCGGTATAGGCCATGAGCGATACGCCCTCCCCGCTCCGTATTTATTTGGATACGAATCCCCAACCAATCGGATACACCTCGATGGAGTCCATAGAACCTCGCAGAAATTTCAGTTGAAAATGTGACGACTTACAACGACTCACGACATGGCGCAGGTCTTGCTGAGTCTCCTGCTGTCACACGTAGGGGGAAGCCATGAAAGTCATCTGTGCCTGGTGTCAAAGCGAAGGTCGTCCGGCCCTGGTTCAGGAGAAAGCTCCGTTCTGGGATGCCCGGGAAACCCACAGCATCTGCACTCATCACCTTGCGCAGATGAGCAGCCGACGGGCCTCTTCAGTCCCCTCGGCTGATGAACGGACGAGGAACCACCGAGAGTCCTTCCTCCACTCGTACTTCCACCGCAAACCGGCCGTCTGCACCGAGTAGCCACGCGCCTCTCTCCCCGTACGACAGGATCGCTTCTCGAAATCTAGTTTCATGTCCCGCCGGCTGTCAGACATTTCCCTGCAGACAAAAAGCGTCAACTAGAGCCGGAATGTCACGGTTTCTCGACGATCCTCCCGGAGTGCGATCAGGAGGGGATTCCTATCCTCTTGAATGTGCGAACTTTTTGGATGTCGGGCCAAGCGGAACTACGGTGGTGCGACTCTTGCGATCTTCCGGCGGCATGGCTGCAATGGGTCAACGGGGGGCACTGTGAAGGTCCTGTGCGCGTGGTGTGTCCGAGAGGGCAAACCTGCTTTTCTCCGAGACAAGGCGCCGCTCGATGACCCGAGTGAAACCCACGGCCTCTGTGGAAACCACTTCAAGTCACTCAGCTCAGGCGTCGGCAGCTGCGTGCATTGGACCACTCACCTGAACCCGTTTCTGCACGACCTCTATTGGGGCGTGAATTGGTGGGTGCAGCGGTGGGTCGGTCTGCTCCGATTCTAGAAGCAATCTCGGCCTGCGCCGGTGACCGACCTCATCCGATCTACCCGCGACCGGCCTAACCCAATTTCCCGCCCAAGAGTTTCAATCCCTGCTCCAGCAGCTTGGAGTCCGGTAGCTTTCCATCCGGCGTCAGCTTGTCGATAAGGCCGGGAAGGAGATCGGCCAGCTGGCCGCCGGCAACGTCCGGGCTGACTCCGGCTTTCCCCGCCAATTGTTTCACGAGATCGCTGCCCAGCCCCTGCTGAATTTGGTCCGCGGAGATCGGGAGATTCTTCCCCGTGCTCACCCAGGAGTTGACGATCTCGCCCAACCCGTTCTTTTGAAAGGCCTGGACGAGGCCCGCGAGACCGCCGACGGAGCTATTCTGGCCCAAGAGCCCGACGAGGGCTTGCATCAGGGGATGCTCTTTACCTCCGCCCATCATGCCGGCCGCTGCCTGTCCGAGCTGATCCATGAGTCCCATACGTTCCCTCCTTCTGCATGGAGAAGTGTATTGTGTTTATCGCTTGCGTGGGCCAGCTGCCCGCCCAGCCTGTTGTTTCTTGGCGCTCACCTCCAGCAGGAGCGGCGGCACCAGCCAGTTGCGGCGTTTGCTCTTATGCCGTTCGGAGACGGCAAGCACGGTGTGAAACGGCAAGCCCGCGCCGTTGGCTTCGTCCCGGTGGCTGCTCCAGCCTTCTCCCGCTTCCGTCAGGATCTCGATGAAGGTTTGGTAATCGTCCTCTTCATCCGGCTTCGCCAACAGCTGGTCTGCGTCGGTCACGACGACGACGTAGCCCTTGGCCGGCAACCATTCCAGATCGATGAGGCATTCCTCGAGTGCATCCCAGTTGTGACCGAAATAATCTGGGAACGACAGGATTCTGGCGAATTCGGAGAGCAACCCGGCCTTGGTCTTACACTTGGCGCCCGAGACGGTTTTGAGCAGGAATCCGGAGGGCAGCGACAGGAGCGTTTCCGGCTTGTCTTGTTCCCCATGGACCAGCAAGTGGGCCCAGGGTTGTTTGGTCGATTGCAGGACGGTCGTGGGCATGGAACCTCAATTCATCGGGATAAACGTCTTGTAGTGGTCGCCGGTGTAATAGGCTTTCCCGGTCCGCTGGTCGATCACGATCCGCTCAGCCCCGCGATTCTTCCCCGGCACTTTAGGGTGGACGTCGTACTCGCGATAGGAACCACGGGGCAAACGGCGCTCACGATTCTGAAACGTGCGACCGCCGACATAGCCGGGGACCGGCTCGCCCTTGCGGGCCTCGATCAGTTGCAGCGTTTCCCGCGCGACGCCTGGGATCGCGCCGTTCGCAGCGGGGGCCAGACTGTCGCGAGCTTTCGGTTGGGAAGCGGTCGCTTGCGAGGCGGTCGATGAAGCGGTCGCGGCGTCGGTTGGTGTGACGAGGATGGGGGACGCTTCCTGCAGCGCCGGAGCCGCTTCGGCTACAAGGCTGATCCCCGCGCAGGCGAAGATCACGCCCAGGAGCAGCAGGACTATTCTGGTGGCGCATCGGATAGACATGATCGCTGTGCGGCACAGTCGACGAAAACCCTAGCATGCCCTTTCGGTAGGGGTCAACGCTGCTTCCCCGTCACGACGCCGCAACTCCTTCACAAACGGTCCGGCGCGTGTTCCGCCCCGTGCATACGCGCGAACAATTCCCAATCGAACTGCTTCGGATGGATCGCGTGCAGCGGAATCGTATCCATGGCGTGCGAATCGCGATAGGCGACCATTGAGCCCACGATCGATTCCGGCTGCTCGACGAGGCGTCGGACCGTTTCATACGCCAGATGCTGGCCGATCATCTTGTCTTCCGGCGTCGGGGGCGCGCCCCGCAACGTGTGACCGAGGATCGTGGCCTTGGTGGCGGACGCCAGGGAGTATTGGTCGGTCCCTTGGCGGCGCGGGGGCCATTTGGCGATGGCGTTCGCGACGTACTCGACCAATCCATGGACTCCGCCGTCTGGGTGATGCCGATGGGGGGTGCGCTCCGCCACGATGAAAATGTGACTCTTGTTCGGGACGCCGAGCGTGCGTTTGAGCGTGCCGAGCATCACCTGATCGATATAGGCGTTAGGGTCTGGGTGTTCGTTGACCAGAATGCCTTCCGCCCGAGCTTGATAGGCGCAGGCCAATGCCAGATGTCCCGATCCCGCCCCCATCACCTCGACGAAGAAGATGCTGCCCATCGCGGCGCTCGTGGCCTTGAGCGATTCGATCGATTGGTTGGCAAGTGCGATGGCCGAGTGGAACCCCAATGAGGTCGTGCCGGCCAGGTTGTTGTCGATCGTGCCGGGAATTCCAACGACCTGGACGCCGAAGGTTTCGAAGATCGCCCTCGCCCCGCGCAGGCTGCCGTCGCCACCCAACACCACCACCGCGCTGTCCTGCAGATAGGGGGTGAGGCTGCGGACCGCCGCTCGTTGGACTTGTTCGTCCTTGAAGTCCTCGAAGCGGCTGCTGCCGATGGGGCTGCTGGCGTGGCTTCCCATGCCGCGCGTGTCTTCTTCGGTTACCGGTGTGATCCAGTTATTCGCGAGCCCCAGGAATCCGTGGCGCACGAACATGACCTCTAATCCGAAACGGTTGCCCGTCACGCGTAGTTCCTTCAGGGCCGCGCCGCCGCCGCCGAAGTCGCCGCCGGAAACCAACGCGATCAGCCGTTTGATCTGCCGGGGTTTGAGCGTGACCCGGTCTTTCCGTTCGCGCTCGATCGTGATCCAGGCCTCGCGGGCCAGCCGTTCGCTTTCGATCAATCCGACCGCCGTCGAGTACCCGGACAGTTGGTTGTTCTCGAAGGTCAGGAGGACGACGTTGTCCTGGCCTTCTTTGTATTCGCCGAACTCCGAGAAGGCTTCCCGGAAGGGCCTGGGGTCGAGATAGATGCGCAGGGCGCGCAGGGTCGAGCTATGTGTATAGAGGCACAGCACTTGGCCCGGGTTCGATCGGCCCAACTGGTGGAGGCCATCGATGACGTCCATGTAGAGGTCGAAGAACGAGTGGCCGCCGGGGTAGCTGTAAAAGGGGTGCTTGATGAGGCGTTTCGCGCTCTTGGCATCGACGCCGAAGGCTTTTGCCGCCGCCTCGACCTCCGCCTGTTTTTCCATGCCGGTCACCCACCCGAAGTCTTGCGACTCCAAGGTCGGCTCAGTTTGGGTTTGCGGGGGCGGAGCCGTCTCGTCACGTTTGGGCAGGAGGGCTTTGAGGATGCGCCGGCAGAGTTGTTCCGTATTGGGGCTAGTGCTGATGCGATGGTGAAAGCGGTTTGGGTCCAGGTAGTTGTGCAGTTGGAGATAGTCGAGCTGCTGCCCCACGACGCCCACCATGCGGGCCAGGGCGGCGCCGACCGCATCGGCCCGCGGGACGCCGCGCTCGGTATCCAGAATATTGGCGAGACGCCGTCCGACGCGATGGGTCTTGCTCTCGACTTGCGAGACGCCGTGGCGCATTGTAAAGAACAGCGCTCGATCCTTGAGTTCTCGCGGGAGCAGCCAAAACCGATCGTCGCCTAAATCGAGAACGATGCGGCCTTCCGCCAATTCCGGCGTGAGGTGCGCGCGCGGGACGATGGCGACGGGACGCCGATGCGCGGGCTTCTGCACCGCGCCGATCGGGGCGCGATAGAGCGGCGCCAATTCGCCTCGCGCCAGGAGATAATTCCACGCGGCATAGAACACCAGCTCGTCGCCGCCGCAGGCCTTCACGATCAGCTCACGGCGCGCATCGCGATAGGCTCCGGCGTTGGGCAAGCCCGCCGTCACGCGGCTGATGAAATTCCGGATCGCCTCGATCGCGGTCTCTGCGACGCGGCGCCGGTCGGATGTCTGGGGTGGTGGCCCTGGCAGTACATATCGGTCCGTGGAGGTCCGCTCCGCGAGCGATTCGGCGTAGGCGAGCAGCCCGTCGATGGTGACGAAATCCAACTGCTCGGTGGGGCGGTCCTTCGGTGTCTCCATGTGGCACCTCGTCGAGGTGTGATGCGCGCAGCGGATGCCGTCGCGTGCGGCGCTCACGCCATGTGCGGCACGCGTATGTTCTTTTGCGGCATGAGAATACGTTTGTTAGAATGACACAATTATCGTCTCGATGAAAGAAACCTTCTGACGATCCACCCCGTTGTCGCAGATTGTGACAGCCGTTTCCGATCGGAGTGCTCGGTGCCGACCATGCGCAAAGCCAAGATCGTCTGCACGATCGGCCCGGCGAGTGAGCGACAGGACACGCTGGATCAGCTGATCGCTGCCGGCATGGACGCGGCCCGGTTGAACTTCTCGCACGGGACGCACGAATCGCATGGGCGGGCGATCAAAGCGGTCCGGCAGGCGGCGGAGCAGCGCGGCGTCGCGGTTTCCATCATTCAGGATTTGCAGGGACCCCGCATTCGGGTCGGTGAATTGCCCGAGGAAGGCGTGGAACTGGTGGCGGGCCGGCAGGTGCGATTGCGCACGATGGCCTTGCGATCGGGCGGGCAGATCGGCGCGCGCGCGGCGCGGCCGTCCGACGACGTTCCGGAATTGCCCGTCACGTACCAGCAATTGACCCGCGATGTGCGGCCCGGAGCAAGAATTCTGATCGACGACGGGCTCGTGGAGTTGCAGGCGCAGCGCATCGTCGAAGGGGCGGTGCTCTGTTCGGTGACGATCGGCGGGCGCGTGACCTCGCACAAGGGCATCAATTTACCCGGCACACAAGTCAGCGCGCCGACGCTGACGGAGAAGGACCGGGAAGATATTCGATTCGGGGTTGCGCAAGACGTCGATTACATCGCCCTGTCGTTCGTGCGGGGGCCGGAGGACGTCGTTGCCGCGAAACGCATGATCCAAGAATGCGGCGGCAATGTGCCGGTCATTGCCAAAATCGAACGTCAGGAAGCGGTGGTCGCTCTGGCTGACATCTTGGAACAGGCCGATGGAGTGATGATCGCCCGGGGCGACTTGGGCGTCGAATTGGGGCCGGAGGCCGTACCGGTTCTGCAGAAGCGGATTATTGCCAGTGCCAACCGGCGCCGTTGTCTGGTGATCACGGCCACGCAAATGCTCGAATCGATGACGCACCATATCAGACCGACCAGGGCGGAAGCCTCGGATGTGGCCAATGCCGTGTTCGATGGGACCGATGCCGTGATGTTGTCGGCGGAAACGGCGGTGGGGCAGTACCCCGTCGAGGTCGTCCGAATCATGGATCGAATCGTGCGGGCGGCGGAGGTCGAGACGGAGCCGAGTTTTGTCCGGCGCGGGCAGCCGGACGGCGAACTGGTCTCGTTCCCGGAGGCCGTCTCTACTGCCGCCTCCACGGCGGCTGCGGCCACGGGCGCCAGCGCCATCGTCGCCTTCAGCGAGCGGGGTATGACCGCGCGGCTGGTCTCGAAACAGCGGCCTTCCGCACCGATCCTGGCCTTTACGCCTTTTGTGCCCGTCAGACAGCGGATGGCGCTATATTGGGGCGTGCGACCCTATACGATGCCGCAGATCTCCAATACCGACGAGCGTGTCGACGAAGCCGAACGCCGCCTGAAGGCGGAGGGGCTTGTCACGGCAGGGCAGCGCATCGTCATTCTGTCCGGCACCCGCATCGGCCAGCCGGGCGGAACCAATCTCATGAAACTGCATAAAGTCGGCTGACGCATGCAAAGAAGGTCATTCCTCCTATGGATGGGGGCTGCGCTGGTTGCCGCATGGGCATTCGGCGGTGCTTCCCCGTCGTTTGCGCAGACGAACGCCGGCACCCATTCCCCCGCCAAGGTCGTGGAGAAGTATTTCGCGTTGGACAACAAAGGCGTCCGGCTCGATGCAGCCTCGTTCGACGCCCTGGCCTCGTTCATCGATTGGAAGGAAGAACCGACCTGGGGCAAGATCGTTGTGATCGACGGGTTTACCGTCCCAGACGATTTCCGAAAATGGGACATCGTGGATAAGATGGAAGTGGTGGTCCCGGTCGAGTTCCGGGTCCTCGGTTACCTGTACCTGGAGACGGCCGGGTTTGTGCCGGAACCGAGCACGGAAGAAGTCCGCGTGCGCCTGAAGCTTCAGGGCGCGCGGTGGAAAATTATGGAACCGGTGCTGCCCCCGCATGTGGGACAGAAGCGCATGTTGAATTTCGTGCGGCAATCGATATTGGATGAGCGGGATGAAACCAGGCGCGCGGCGCTCACGACGCTGCAGCAGGAATTGCGAAAGGCGAAGGAATGAAACGCACCGCTGTGGATCTCTTGATCTTCGACTTGGACGGGACGCTGATCGAGTCGAAGTGGGATATTGCTGAAAGCGTCAACCTGACGCTCCGGGAATTGGGTGTGCCGGAACGGCCGCAGGAGGAGATCTTCGGCTTCGTCGGCGACGGCGTGAAAAAATTGCTGCGGTTGGCGGTGGGCGAGGCCGATCCCTCGCTCTACGACGAGGCCCTGCGGGTGTTCCGGGGGCACTACCTCGCGCATTGTCTCGATCGCACGGCGTTCTATCCCGGCATCGAGACCATGCTCGGGCACTTCGCCGACAAGTCCAAAGCCGTCGCGACGAACAAATCGCTGGAGTACACCAACGTCATTCTCAAGGGGCTGGGGCAGCACCACTTCAAGTTCGTCGTCGGCGGCGACAATGGGTTCGGCCTCAAGCCGGAACCTGGTATGTTGCTCCATGTGTTGGAGCAGTTGGGGGTGGACAAAGACCGGGCGGTGTTGATCGGCGACAGCACGAACGACATCAACGGAGGGCACAATGCCGGCATCCGAGTCTGTGCCGTGGGGTACGGCATGGGTAATCGCGAGCGCATGGTCGCCTGTAAGCCGGATTGGTTCATCGAACGGCCGGAAGAACTGATGGAGATTTTTAAATGAACGCAAAACCGTCGATCGTATTTCGTGAAGCGTCTCTCGACAGGATGAAGGGTGTGTCGTGCGGGGCCAGAGCCTTCTCCTTTGTCGCGCTTTTTCTGTTCAGCCTCAGCTTTGGCAGCCTGGCATCGGCGGAATCCTCCAACTTGGCCGATCGGGTGATCGAGCATAAGCTGGGCAACGGGATGACCGTATTGATGGTCGAGCGGCACCAGACGCCGGTCGTGAGCATCAACATGACCTTCGGCGTCGGCGGCATCAACGAACAGGTCGGCCAGACGGGATTGGCGCATCTCTACGAGCACATGGCCTTCAAGGGCACCAGGACGGTCGGGACGAGGGACTTTGCGAAGGAAGAGGCGGTGCTCGAGGAACTGACCAAGGTCGGGACTGAGCTGGAAAGCCGCGAACGCGAGGAGGCGGCGCAGGCACAACTCACCGGCAAGTCCCCCGCGCCTTCGAAGGAACTGGAAGCGTTGCACCATCGGTTCAAGGAATTGCAGGAGCAGGCAGGCCAGTACGTGGTCGGCAACGAGATGGCCATGCTCTACCAGCGGCACGGCGGGGTTGGGTTGAACGCCTCGACGGGCAAGGACATCACCCGCTATGTGATCAGCTTGCCGGCGAACCGGTTGCCCCTGTGGGCCGCATTGGAATCGGATCGCATGGCCCACCCCGTGCTGCGCGAGTTTTATAAGGAGCGCGGTGTGGTGATGGAAGAGCGCCGGTTGCGGACCGACGACAGCCCTAACGGCCTGCTGTATGAAACATTCACCTCGACGGCGTTTCAGGCGCATCAGTATGGCGTGCCGACGATCGGTTGGGGGTCGGACATCCTCTCGCTGACGCCGGCGGCGACGGAGGCCTTCTTCAAGACGTACTATGGTCCCAACAATGCCACAGTCGCAATCGTGGGGGACATCAATCCGAAGGAAGTCATCGCGCTGATCGAGTCGACATTCGGCAAGATTCCGGCGGCGCCGCCGATTCTGCCGTTGGTCACCGAAGAGCCGCCGCAGCGGGGGGAGCGTCGCGTGGAAGTGGAGTTCGACGCGGAGCCGGCCGTGGCCATGGGCTATCACAAACCCACGATCGGTCATCCGGACGATTTCGTGTTCGACGTGATCGATGCGGTGTTGACGGAAGGCATGACCTCACGGCTCTACAGCAAGCTCGTGCGCGACAAGCGCCTCGCGGCCGGCGTCATGTCCGACACCAACTATCCGGGCGTACGCGCGCCGAACCTCTTCGTGCTGGCTGCCACGCCGTTGGCGCCTCACACCACGGCGGAAGTGGAAGCCGCCGTCTATGAAGAACTGGAACGGTTGAAGACCGAGCCGGTTTCTCCGAAAGAATTCGAGCGCGTGCTCAACGGGCTTGATGCGGACCTGGTCCGCTCGTTGCGGTCCAACAGCGGGCTCGCGTCGCAATTGTCGTTCTATCAGACGGTGGCCGGGACCTGGCGCTACGTGCTCGAGGCCCGCGGGAAGATCGCGGCGGTCACGCCGGCCGATGTACAGCGGGTGGCGTCGCAATACCTCACCAAGTCGAACCGGACGGTGGGCGTGCTGGTGAAGAAACCTTCGGACAAGAAAGTCGCGGCAGCGAGTGAGGTGGCGCGATGACACAGCAAGTTGGTGAAGCGTATCTCGTGAAGCGTGAAGCGAGGGCAGAGCGAATGCAACAGATGCGGGCGCGGTTGGCAAGCGTGGCGGTCGTGGTCTTGCTGGTGATGCAGTCATTCGTGGGGCTCGCGGCCGATCAGGCCTCCGGCGATCCGCGGACCATGCGGTTTCCCACCGTCGACTTCAAGCCGCCAGATGCCGATCGGGTGGTCTTGGATAACGGGATGGTCGTCTATCTCTTGGAAGACCACGAGCTGCCCCTGGTGACCGTGAACGCCACGCTCAAGACCGGCAGCTGGCTCGACCCGGCCGACAAGGTGGGACTGGCCGGCCTCACAGGTTCGGTCATGCGCACCGGCGGCACGGCCAAGATGTCGGCGGACGAGGTCGACGAGGAGCTGGAACGGCTCGCGGCGAACGTCTCGGTCGGGTTCGGCAAGGAGTCCGGTTCGGCGTCGCTCGACGTGCTGACGAAGGATCTCAAACGCGGGCTGCAGATCTTCGCCGACCTGCTCCGGACGCCGGCATTTGACCAAGGGCGTGTCGAACTGGCCAAGCTGCAAGCCATCGAGGGCATCCGGCGGCGGCAGGATAATCCAGGTTCGATCGCGGGACGTGAGTTCGGCAAGCTACTCTATGGAGCGGCACATCCAAGCGCCCGTGAAACGTCGCCTGCGTCGATTCGCGCCATCACGCAGGAAGACCTGCTGGCCTTCCATAAACAAACCGTCCATCCGAACGGAATCATCCTCGGCGTCACCGGTGACTTCGAGAAGGGCGCGATGTTGGCGCTGCTGCGCGAGGTGTTCGGCGATTGGGCCAAGGGAACGGTTCCGGAGTTGAAGATTCCCGACGTGGCGACGGGTGAGACGCAGGCCGGCGCAGTACGGTTCATCAACAAGGAAACGTCGCAAACGCATTTGCGGGTGGGGCACTTGTCGCTCCGCGAGACGGATCCCGACTATGTTGCGCTCTCGATCGCGAACGATATCCTGGGCGGCAGTTCCTTCCGCAGCCGGCTGTTCAACGACGTCCGCACGAAGCGCGGCTTGGCCTATTCGGTCGGCAGCGGCATCCGTGCCGGTGTCCATGACCAGGGCGTGTGGTTGATGCGGGCTGAAACGAAACTTGCCTCCACGCAGGAGGTTGTGAATCGCTTTGTCGCAAACATGGAACGGCTGCGCAACGAGCCGGTGACCGATGCCGAGCTCGAAGAAGCCAAGGAAGCCTACGTGAACTCGTTCGTGTTTTCGTTCACCAGTGCCTCGAGCATTGTGGCGCGGTTGATGGACCTGGAATACGACGGGTTGCCGAAAGACTGGCTGCAGCAAATCCGCGACAAGGTCGTGAAGCTGACCAAGGAAGATCTGCAGCAGGCGGCGCGGAAACATTTCAACCCGGAACGGCTGCGGATCTTGGCAGTCGGATCAGGTGAGGTGCTGTCGAAAGTGCTGGCGAGTTTCGGAGAAGTTAAAGAGATAAAGCTGGCACCGGAAGGGTGAAAGGGGGCGGCCGGGACCGAACGGGGGGGCTCGGCCAGCCATCATGCGAGGTTCGGCAACGACCGTTTGAAGCATTGTGCCGATTGAGCGCAGGCTCCTCTGGGGCTGCGACTCCGTCGCAAGGCCGTTGCCTGCTCGATGGTCCATCCACCGATACCAGCTGCCCGCGATGGCTGGCCGAGCCCCCCGTTGGGTCCCGGCCGCTACAAGGAGCTTCCGGAGCTGCGTGAGAGACGAGAAAGAGGGATGGCTGGACGCGGATGCCGGGCGCGAGGACGCCGCAACGCGTTCGGCTCAGGCTGGCCGCCCAGGCGCTGGAGGCCATCGACGCAGGCGCCTCTGAGACCGTGACGATGTCACGATGCCGGCACCTGCTTCAGTGATCAGCTATCCCTACGGCAGTTGCCGCTGCGGCGATCCCCCGCCCGCCACCCGCATCCAGCCTGTATGGTGATGCCGGGAGAGGACAAGGGCTAAGCCCGAGGTAGTACGTGCGTCACCACCATGTGGTGCTCCCTTCCTTTTCTATAAAGGTGAAGTTGCCGGTATCAGCATGATGAATTTTGATGTCATTCACGGCAGCATTTTGGATGTCGACGCCGAAGTCATCGTGAATGCCGCCAACAGTTATGGCATGATGGGCGGAGGCGTGGCCGGCGTCATCAAGCGCGCGGCGGGGTCTGTCGTCGAGGATGAGGCTCGTAAGCAGGCGCCTATTCCTGTCGGACAGGCGGTGCTGACGTCCGGTGGGAACACCAAGTTCAAGGGCATCATCCACGCGCCGACGATGACGGAGCCGAGCATGCTGATTCCGGCTCACCATGCATCCTTGGCCACATCGGCGGCCTTGCGAATGGCCGACGTCCGGGGATTTGCTTCGGTCGCCATTCCCGGCATGGGCACCGGTGTCGGCGGCGTCTCGGCCGAGGAGGCGGCCCGTCACATGATCGATGCGATCAAGCAGTTTGCGCCCAGGTCCTTGCGGGTGGTGTTGCTGGTCGATGTCGACCCGAACATGGTACAAGCCTGGAGGAAGCAGCTTATCGCGTATGGCTTGTAGCGAATGGCACGCACAAGAGCAGATCGCTAATGGCCGGTCGCACGTGACCTAAGTGTGATTAGTCCGGACCATACGCCACATGCTATGAGCCTTTTGCTTAAACTCTCATGTTAGAAGACGAACTTAGCGACATCATCAAGAAGGCGAGGACGGGCCAGCAGCGGACGGTGGCCGAGGTCGCGCGCGCGAGCGGCTTGACCGAATCGGACCTGGGAGACCTGGAGCGGGGCCATGCGCCTCGCCGGAAGGAACAGGTTCGTGCCGTGGCCCATGCGTTGGGTCTGCGTCCCGAACCGTTGGAGCAGGTTGTCGAGGGTTGGACGCCGAGCGGCGTTCCTGCCGCCGTGCCCCATGTGGAAACGGTGTTGGGATCGATCGGCGGCTATGAGGTGAAGGGCTATATTGTGCACGACCGGGGTGAGGCCGTGATGATCGATACGGCCTACGATCCAAAAGGCATGATGCGGGTGTTGGCGGAGAAGGGGCTTCGCCTGCGGGCGATCTGTCTGACGCACGGCCACTCCGACCATGCCGAAGGTATCGAGGATCTCCTGCACAGCACGCGGGTGCCGGTCTATCTTGGCCCTGGCGACCTCGATCTGCTCGGCTGGCGCCCTCCGGCGGAGCTGCTTTCTACTCCTCAGGATGGTGGGACGGTCACCGTCGGCGGGCTGACCATCACGTTCCTGACCACGCCGGGCCATACGCCGGGGGGCATTTGCTATCGAGTCGATCAGGCCGACCGTCCGCTCTGCTTCGTGGGGGATACGCTCTTTGCTGGGTCCATCGGCCGTTCCAACCCGGCCGGCCTGTATGCGACCCATCTGGAATCCGTGCGGCGACGTGTGTTGAAATTATCCCATGAGACCTGCCTCTTTCCCGGTCACGGCCCCGCCACCACCGTTCGCGAAGAACTGGTCCACAATCCCTTCTTTCAGTAACGCGACGGAGGCCGATCGGTGAATCGGGACGAGACGGATCTTCCTCCTTCCGGTTCCCTGCATGCGCCTCACGGTGATCCACGCCCGGTCCCGGTCCTCCAACCGGCCGTGCTCGACAAGGCGCCGGATGACGATGAGGAGGAGGACGACCCGCCCTCGTTCTTCTCGTCCGTGCTGCTTCCCTTGGGTCTGTTGCTCCTCACGATTTTCACCACGCTCTGGGCCGGTGCCTATCAAACGAATACCAATCCCCTCGTGGGGGCCTGGGCCTTTTTAAGCAACGATCCCACGGTGCTGTTGAGCGGAATTCCCTTCGCCGCCACGCTGTTGGGAATTCTGATCACGCATGAGCTGGGACACTATGTCCTGTCCCGCATCCATCGCGTCCCGACTTCGTTGCCTCTGTTCATCCCGGGGCCGCCCCATTTTGTCGGGACCTTCGGGGCCATCATCCGCATGCGCGGGCCTGTCACCGATCGGCGAGCCTTGTTCGATATCGGCGTAGCCGGGCCGATTGCCGGATTCGTGGTAGCGGTCCTCGCGTTGGTCGTCGGGCTTCGGCTGTCCACCGTCGTGCCGTTACAGCCGGGCTACGGCCTCCATTTGGGTGAACCGCTGTTGTTGCAATTCATTTCCTGGTTGGTGATCGGTCCCTTGCCTCCGACCGCAGATGTGATCCTCCATCCCATCGGGTTTGCCGCTTGGTTCGGTCTGTTCATTACGTCGTTGAATCTCCTCCCGATCGGCCAATTGGACGGCGGCCACGTCGCCTATGCGCTGTGGGGAGAGCGGCAGCGCAGCTTGGCCGTGGCGATCGTACCGATTCTCTTACTCTTTGGCTGGCTGGGGTGGAAGGGGTGGTTTCTCTGGGTGGGGCTCGCCGGCATGATGGGGCTGGCCCATCCTCCGGTCTTGAACCCTCAGCGGAGCTTGGGGCGCGGCCGGCGGATCGTGGGCTGGCTCGCGCTTGGCATCTTTCTCGTGACCTTCTCGTGGGAACCCTTTATCCTGCGCTGAATGGCGCAGTTGAAGGAACTCCTCTCCACCGTCGAAGAATCCGTCAATCCTTTCTATTTTGCGGGCCGCGTGCTGGTCTTCCTGCTGTTGGCCGCTTGGGGCTGGCGCTTCATCACGACCCCGCTCGAAACCAACTACACCGGCGAGTCGTTCTTGCATTTGATCAACCTGCCGTTCCATGAAGCGGGCCATCTGCTCTTCATGCCGTTCGGAGAGTTCATGACGATCCTGGGCGGAAGTCTCGGTCAAATCCTCATGCCGGTCGTGTGCCTCGTGACCTTTCTCGTCAAGACGCGCGATCCGTTCGGCGCTTCGGTCGCGCTCTGGTGGACGGCGGAAAATTTCATGGACCTCGCGCCCTATATCAACGATGCCAGGGCGTTGGACCTCTTGCTGCTGGGTGGATTCACCGGCAAGGAAGTCGATGCGCACGATTGGAACAACCTCCTCACGCTGTTGGGCTGGCTCGAGTACGACCATCGATTGGCCCATCTCTCGTACGGCTTCGGTACCTTGTTGATGATGATTGCGCTGATGTGGGGCGCCTGGCTCCTGGGTCGGCAGTACCAGCGGCTCGATTGGTAAGGCAGCACCTGCTTCACCCCTTGTCGGGTGTCACCGCCGTTGCAAAGGCTGCGTGCATCGTGCACACTGGGGCCGCCATGCGATCCTGGCGCGACACACTCCTGGCATCGATTCTGCTGCCGGCCCTGTGCTGGACCGGTTCCGCATTCGCCGACGAAGCCACCTCGCGGTTCGTCCTGCAATTCGACGGCGAAGCGGTGAAGGACCAGAAAACCGGTTTGATCTGGGAGCGGGAACCGGATTACGTTTTCGACGTGTGGGACAAGTCGGTCGCGCGCTGCGCCACCAAGACCGTGGGCGGCCAGAAGGGGTGGCGAGCCCCAAGCATTGAGGAGATCAAGACGCTGGTCGATTCCGAGCAGCAGGATCCGTCGCTCCCACAGGGACATCCCTTCCGCAATATCCGGTCCGGCATCTACTGGACTGCGACGCCGCATCCCACCGACGATATCGTGGCTTGGCAACAGAGCTTCTTCTCCGGTCAGGCCGTGACCGATCAGAAGTCGGGTACGCGCCGTCTCTGGTGCGTGCTCGGGCAGGTCAACCGGTAAGCTTTCCCAAACCCCGTTCACCTTTTCATCGGATTGTTGCTCCGTTCTTACATCCAGGTCGATAACCTCAGACCGCGTTTCGCGGGTACCCCGCATTGACGTCGTATCCACCCCTTCATAGAATGAAGCCGACCAGACACCGGATGCGGGGATTTGTATGGATGTCACAGGCCCTGAACCCGATAGGCTGTTCAAGCGGGTGCAAGCCGAAAAGGCCGAGCGCATCCGCGGAAAGCTGAAGATTTTTTTCGGCGCGACGGCCGGCGTCGGTAAGACCTACGCGATGCTTCAGGCCGCGCATGAGCAGCAGGCCGACGGCGCCGACGTGCTCATCGGCGTGGTCGACACGCACGGGCGCGCCGACACCGCGGCCCTGGTGAGCGGGCTCGAACTCTTGCCGCTTCGCTCCGTCGAGGGCCGGGGAAAGACGCTCGCCGAGTTCGACTTGGACGCGGCCCTCGCCCGTCGCCCCACGATCATCCTGGTCGACGAACTGGCGCATACGAACGCGCCGGGCCTACGGCATGCCAAGCGCTGGCAGGACGTGCAGGAACTGTTGAGCGCCGGCATCACCGTCTACACCACCGTCAACGTGCAGCATCTGGAGAGCTTGAACGACGTGATCACACAGATCACGGGCGTTCGTGTACGCGACACCGTCCCCGATTCCGTGCTCGAACGGGCGGATGACGTGGAATTGATCGATCTCCCGCCCGACGATCTGCTTCAGCGCTTGAAAGACGGCAAGGTCTATGTGCCGGAACAGGTGCAACACACCCTCCAGAAATTCTTCGCCAAGGGCAATTTGCTCGCATTGCGCGAGCTCGCGCTGCGCCGGACGGCGGAACGGGTCGACCAGCAAATAGAAGTGTACCGCCGTGACCACTCGGTGGTGCAGACGTGGCCGGCCACCGAGACGATCATGGTCTGTGTGAATCTCAAACCGCGGGGGCCGAGGTTGGTCAGGGCCGCGTGCCAAATGGCGGCCGGATTGCACGCCAAGTGGATCGCCGTCTACGTTCAAACGCCTCGTCACCTGACGTTGTCCGACGAGGAACGAAGCCGCGTGGTGGAGACGCTGCGGTTGGCCGAAAAGCTCGGGGCCGAGACGGTAACCTTGACCGGTGACCAAGTCGCGCAGGAACTGCTCACTTTCGCCCGCAGCCGGAACGTCACCAAAATCATCGTTGGAAAACCCGTGCGTCCCTGGTGGAAAGAATGGATCTACGGCTCCGTCGTCTCCGAGCTCGTACATTGCAGCGGCGACACCGACATCTATGTCATCACGGGAGAGGCGGGGGAAGGCCGTTCCCTCGTCAGGCGGACTTTTCAGCGGACCAGCAATTGGTCCACCTACGGAGCGGCCGGCCTCGGGGTGGCGCTGTCCACGACCGTGGCTTGGGTGATGTTTCCCTCTTTCGGGTCGGCCAATCTCATCATGGTGTATCTGCTGGGTGTGGTATTGGTGGCGGTTCGGTGCGGGCGTGGGCCTTCGGTGCTGGCGTCGTTGTTGAGCGTCGCAACCTTCGATTTCTTTTTCGTGCCGCCCTACTTCTCGTTCGCGGTGACGGACATTCAATACCTGCTCACCTTCGCCGTCATGCTCAGCGTGGCCTTGGTGATCAGCAATCTCGCGGTACGGATCGGACGGCAGGTGGAAACGGCGCGATACCGCGAACGGCGCACCGGCGTGCTCTATGCCATGAGCCGTGATCTCGCCACCCATCGCGGAGCCTCGACGCTTGCCAACGTGGCGGCCAAGCATCTGCGTGACGTCTTCGATAGCCAGGTCGCGATGTTCCTGGCCGACCGGGAGCGGCGGTTGCAGTTGCAGCGAGGGGAACAGTTGTTCTTCGAGTTCGATCCGACGGAAATGGGTGTCGCGCAGTGGGTCTACGACCACGGCGAGCGGGCGGGGCTGGGGACGGATACGTTACCGGAATCCAATGCCCTGTATCTTCCGCTGGTCGGCTCGACCGGCGCCATCGGAGTGGTGGCTGTCCGTCCCGAACAGCCTCAGCTGTTGTTGGATCCGGAGCAATTGCATCTGCTCGAGTCCTTGGTCAACCAAACCGCGCTGGCGATCGAACGTACGAATTTATCGGAAGAAGCGCAGCGCGCCCATGTCCAAGCGGAAACGGAGCGCATGCGGAACGTCCTTCTCAGCTCGGTGTCTCATGACTTACGCACGCCGCTGGCCACAATTACCGGCGCGGCCAGCGACCTGTTGGACGACTCGGGACGTGTCGATGCCGCCTCGAAGCATGAACTGGCGCGGTCCATCTACGAGGAAGGGGACCGGTTGGATCGGTTGTTGCGAAATTTGCTGGAGATGATGCGGCTCGAGACGGGAGCGGTGCAGTTGAAGCGGGAGTGGATTCCGTTGGACGAAGTCGTCGGCGCGGCTGTCGGGCGGTTGAGAAGCCGATTGCGGGACCATGCCCTCGACACCAAGATCCCACCGGACCTTCCGCTGGTCAATGTGGATACGGGGTTGATGGAACAGGTGGTGATCAACCTAATGGAGAACGCAATCAAGTATGGGCCGCCGGGGACACCGATCGAACTCTCCGCATCCGCCGGGGATCGTGAAGTTGTGGTTGAGGTGGCGGATCGGGGGCCTGGCTTGCCGCCTGGTGAAGAGGAGCGTATCTTCGAAAAATTCTACCGGCTCCAGCGGAGTCGCGAGGGCGGGGTGGGGCTGGGATTGACGATTTGCCGGGGCATCGTCGAGGCACACGGCGGACGTATTTGGGCTGAGAACCGGGTAGGCCGGGGCACGATGTTCCGATTCACGATTCCACTGACCGAGCGACAGCCGGCTGCCGCTTCCGAGTCGATGGAGGTTCGTTCTCTGTAGGTCCGTCAGGTCGGCAGCATCCGGCCGTTCCGATTCGATTCAATGGCCCAAGCTGCCTCGGTATTACTAGAGAACGATGAGCCGGACCTGAGACGATTTGTTCGTCCGTCATTCCCGGCGAACGGTTTCCGGCTCATCGAATTGTCCGTGGGCAAGGAGGGGTTTCGGCGGATTGCGGCCCTGTTCTGGAATATGTATCCCGTCTTGATACAGCTCGGTGTACAGTCAGTCTCGTGGGGAGCGTGAGGGCGTCAGGCTGGAAAAAGAAGGGGCGGTGTCTTCTCTGGGCCGCGGCGGTTGCCTCGCTGATGGCGGGCACGGCCGTCGCTGTCGAAGTGCCGTCCCCGGCGGAAGGCCAAGGCACACCGACGTCCAGTGTCGCGGGAACAACAGAGCCGGCGAGCCTCTGGCATTACGGCGCCTATGCCGATGTCTCCTATGTCCTGAATTTCAATTTTCCCGAAAACCATCTATGGCGGAGCCGTTCGACCGCCGTGCGGCACAATGAGCTGGCCCCCAACATGGGGCTGGTCTATGTTCGGAAGGACACAACCACCGACTCACGTTGGGGCATGGAGTTCGGCCTCCAGGGTGGGTACGACTCCAAGAACTTTGCATTTCTGCAAGGTGAGGGCAAGGTCGACGGCGCGGATACCTGGCGCCATCTCCATCGGGCGAACGTGTCGTATCTGGTCCCGGTGGGCAACGGCCTGACGATGACGGCTGGTCTCTTCAACAGTTTGATCGGCTACGAATCGCTCTACGCCAAAGACAATGCCAACTACACCCGTTCCTGGTTGGCGGACAATACGCCCTATATGATGTTCGGCGTCAGCGCCAAGTATCCGGTCAACGAACAGCTCACGGTCACGACCTTCGTCATTAATCGATACTCCCACCTGGCCTATACCAACGATCAGCCGTCCTATGGGGGACAATGGGCGTACAAGGTGACGCCGAGGTTGACCCTGACGCAGACGGTCTATGCCGGGCCTGATCAAACCAATACGTCACTCGAATTTTGGCGCCTGTACGGCAACCACATCGTGGAGTGGAAGGGCGAAGACCTGACGGTGGCGTTTTCCTACGATATCGGGACGGAAAAAGTGGCGAACAGACCGGGTCAGCCGCGAGCCTTTGTGACCGGTGCCAATGTGGTGGCCCGTTGGCACATCAGTGGACCCTGGGCGGTCGCATTCCGGCCAGAAGTCTACTGGGACCGGAACGGCCGCTGGACCGGCAACGAGCAGTTCGTGAAGGCGATGACGTCGACTGTGGAATACAGGATTCCATACGGCTGGACGAACACGATGCTCCGGCTCGAACATCGGTGGGATGAATCGACGGGGGCGGGAGGGGGATTCTTTAGCCGCGGAGAGATTCAACCGGGCGTGATCGGCCTGACGCCGAACCAGCATTTGGTGTTGCTGGGAATCCTCTGGACGTTCGACAGCCCCTAGGCGGATGCTGAAAACGACCTCGAAGCTTCGTTCTCGGGTCGCGCGCCCCCTCAACGTACGAGAAACAGTATGCCTCGGGTTCCCGCTCCCTGCGGCCTTGCCCGACGGTCGTTTTGAACATCCGCTAGAACGATTGCCGCATAGGGTAGCGTCCTCACATCGGGCCGAGATACGAGATACTTCAGTTACTAATTCGCCGCTCGCGACTTTTCCCTGACCAGCCGCAACATGTCCACGATTTCGCGATCGAAGCGATCAAGCGCGACCTCTTTGGCTTTCGCGATGGCGCTCTGGTCCTCGACGAACGGAGCGGGACCGACGAGCGTCGTCTCGCCCTCGGTGCTTTGGGTGCCGAACAAGTAGCCGGTCCGCACGTCCCAAAGCGCCCCTTCCATCATGAACAGCGCGTGACTTTCCGTGCCATGCGCAAAGTATGTGCCGATCCCGGTTGCATACCAGGCTGCATGGCCGTTGTTGTATCGCTCTAAGGCCGAGGCGCCGTCGATGATGAGGAGCGCGTCTGCGTTGTATCGAGCGGCGGCCAGGCGGAGATCGCGAAAGGTCGTTCCCTGCACCGAGGAATTGGCCAGCACTGAAACCTGCGTGAGGAGACCTTCATCCTTGAGCTGCCTCAAGGTGTTCAGCAGCCGATCGGCGTCGGCGCTCACCCAATCTACGCGGCGTAGTGAGGGTTGCGAGGGAAACTGCTTGTGCTTGAAAAACAGGGCAAGCCGGTACGGATGCGTGAGGGTCGGGGTCGCCGCCATGGTGTCCGCGATGTCGCGGTCCGTGACCATCTCCGGGTGTTCGTGAAACGATTGCTGCAGCGCCTGGCGGTTTAACCCCTTGGCGCCGCTGCAGGCGGCCAGGTTTGTCAGTAGCAGCATGATCAGGAACAGTTTCATAGAAGACCTTTCCATCGCCGACACGACGTTCAGGGCGTAGGTGATTGTGCAGGCAGTGTGATATGGGAGAGCGCTTCCAAGGCCAGGAGCAGCGCGTGGGTGCCGGAGCGACCGTGCCCGAGTTCCTGAACTTTCCGGTACAACTGATGCACGAGTGTTAGCCCCGGGAGTTGGAGATTCCGCCGCTTTGCTTCCTCGAGGGCGATGCCCATATCCTTGACGAAGTGATCGACGAAGAACCCGGGATCGAAGTTTCGGGCCAACATACGCGGGGCCAGGTTGTCCAGGGTCCAACAGGCGGCGGCGCCCCCGCGGATAGAATCCAGCATCCGTGGCAATTCCAGCCCGGCTCGGTACCCGTATACCAAACTCTCGCAGACGCCGACCATCGTGCCGGCAATGACGATCTGATTGCACAGCTTGGCGTGCTGGCCCGTGCCGGGCCCTCCTTGATGCACGATCTTCTTTCCCAGACACTCAAATAGCGGCATGACGGCCTGCACGGCTTTGGTCCAGCCGCCGACCATGATGGAGAGCGTCGCGTTGCGAGCCCCGATGTCCCCGCCGGAGACCGGCGCATCGATGGTTGCCACGCCGCGGGCCTGCGCCTGCTCCGCGATCTCGCAGGCGAGGGCAGGTTCCGTCGTAGTCATGTCGATCAGCACCATATCGGGTCTCGAACCCGCGAGTACTCCGTGGCCCCCAAAGTAGACCTCCCTCACATCGTCGGGAAAGCCGACCATCGTGAAGAGCACATCGGTCTGCTCGGCGACCGCGCGGGGCGAGTCGGCCCAGGTGGCGCCCTTTGCCAGGATCGGCAAGGCCTTGGTGCGATTGCGGGTGTAAAGGGTCATCCGGTAGCGGGCATTCTGCAGGTGCTGGCACATCGGTCCGCCCATCACACCCGTGCCGATCCACCCGACGCGTGTTTCGGAGGGCGCGGCCAGTCTCGGAGGAGTGATGGAAGGTTCGATGGGCATATTGCTTGTCGGCTATTCCACCAGGGGGGTGATGCGTGTGGCGATGGCTTGCACGACCCCCTCCTTATCCATTTGAATTTTGCCGCCCTTGAAGCTGAGCGCATAGCCGCCGTGGCTCGGGGCTTGGATCGTTGCCTCGAGCGTGACGCGCGCGCCGTTTTCGACATCCGGGTCCTTGACCAATGGAATGCCGCAGAGGCCGGGAACCGCCACGGCGATCGTGCCGCTGTCGTCTTCCAAGCTGAAGAGGTAGCCGCCGTAGCAGGTGGAGCCGGCAGGAATCTCGTAGGGATCGAGCGGTTCGACGTTCCGGACGGTACCCTGCAACGACACCTGCCGTAAGTGAAACAGCCCCGGATCGGACAGGATGTCTTGAACCGGAGTGGTTTCCTGCGCCAAGGCGGGGGCCGTTCCGTTTGCGACGCACCAGACAGCCAGCAGCAACAATGCGTGAAACCACGGCCGCCGTTTCCGTTGTCTCATGGCGCGCATTGTACCATCGTTGTCCCGCTGGTTCGTACACTTCGCCTGCTTTCTCTCTCAAAAATGACCCGCTATAATCGCCGAGGTCGCGTCGAATTCGATGGAGCCGCGAAGTGCGAGAGGCAGTACCGTCTTCAGACGACGGTGGCCGAAGTCGGAAAGGAGCAGGATGAGCCGCAAGGACACACTCGACACCTACATCAACCATGTCCGCCCGCAATATGAAGACATGTTGGGACAGGCGGTGGAGATTCCGTCCATCAGCATGGACCCGAAGCATGCGCCGGACATCGGGCGGATGGCGCAGTTGGCCGCCGACTATCTCCGCGCGGCCGGCGCCGAAGCCCATATCGTCCAGACGCCCGGCTATCCGGTGGTGTCCGGAGGGTGGACGCTCGATCCGGCGTATCCGACGGTCACGATCTATAACCATATGGACGTGCAACCGGCGCAGGAGCCGGAATGGAAACAGGCGCCGTTTGCCTTTCAAAACGACAACGGCTGCTATCGCGGACGAGGGGCCACCGACGACAAGGGGCCTGCCTTGGCGGCTCTCTTCGGCGCGCGCTATGCGGTGGATCAAGGGACGCGGGTCAACATTCGTTTTCTGTGGGAGCTGGAGGAAGAAAACGGTAGTCCCAGCTTTGCCGCGGCCATCAAAAATCACACCGCAATTCCGCGCCCGGATTCGGTCGTGATTTCTGACACCATCTGGCTCTCGAAGGGCCGGCCGGCCATGCCGTATGGATTGCGCGGGTTGCTGGGCGCGAGGCTTGTGCTTCGCACGGGCGAGAAGGATGCCCATTCCGGTGTCACCGGCGGGGCGGCGCGCAATCCGCTCGTCGAGCTGATGGAGATCGCCCATGCCTGCGTCGATGCGAAGAGCGGCAAGGTGAAAATCCCCGGATTCTATAACGACGTGGTTGCACCGACCAAGGCCGAGATCACGAGTTTCTTGAAGTCAGGATTCCAGGTCAGCAAGTTCAAACAGGCCTATGGGTTCAAGACCCTGCGCACGCACGATCCGGCCGAGGTGATGAAGCGCATCTGGGCTGCCCCGACGTTCGAAGTACACGGCCTCACCGGCGGCTATCACGGTCCCGGTGTGAAAACAGTGGTGCCGGGTCATGGCGAACTCAAGATCAGTATGCGCCTGGTTCCCAGTCAGACGCCGGAGAAGGCCTTCGCCTTGCTGAAAAAATACGTGGCGAAGTTGAATCCTGCAGTGAAAGTGGAACGGGAAGGCATGCTGCATCCGTTCCGCGGGGTATTCGACGGGCCCTATGTCGAGGCCGTGAAGCGTGCAGTGAAGGAAGGGTTTGGCAAGGAACCGGCATTTATCCGGGAAGGCGGATCGATCGGCGCGGTTGTGACGATGCAGAAGGCCTGGAAGGTGCCGATTCTGTTCATGGGACTGAGCCTGCCCGAGCACGGATACCATGCGCCGAACGAGTACTTCGATTGGGGGCAAGCCTCAGGCGGGATGAAAGCCTTCGCGCACTATTTCGAGGAATTGGCGAAGATGGGAACGCAGTAGTCCGACCGACAGAGCTGGGAGGAAGACGCGGGACGAACGTGCACGCCGAATGGGACGGTCGTCTCGAGAATGGTGCAAACTATTTCAGCGATGCCAGGTCGATGACGAAGCGGTAGCGCACGTCGCCGCGGACGAGACGCTCATAGGCCTCGTTAACCTGTTGGATGTTGAGTATTTCGACATCCGCTCCGAACCGGTGCTTCGCGCAGAAGTTCAGCATCTCCTGGGTTTCCTTGATCCCGCCGATCAACGAACCGACCAGTCTCCGTCGATGCAGCAACAAGGGGAATGCCCCGAGTGGCGTCGGTTTGTCCGGAGCCCCGACCAGGATCATGGTTCCATCGGTTTTGAGCAATTCGAGATAGGCGTTGAAATCATGTTGCGCCGACACCGTATCGAGAATGAAGTCGAACTGCTTGTCCAATTTTGTGAAGGTTACCGGGTCCGACGTTGCATAGAACGCCTTCGCGCCGAGGCGCTTGGCGTCGGCGGCCTTCTTGGTCGAGTGGCTGAGCACAGTGACGTCGGCTCCCAAGGCCTTCCCGAGTTTCACGGCCATATGGCCGAGTCCCCCCAGCCCCACCACGGCGAGCCGATGCTTCTTCCCGACGCGCCAGTGCCGCAACGGTGAATAGGTCGTGATTCCCGCGCAGAGGAGTGGCGCGGCTTCCGCCGGCCGGAGGCCCTTCGGGATACGCAGGACGTACCGGTGATCGACGACGATTTTGGTGGAGTAGCCCCCATAGGTGGGCGTGGTCCCATCCAACTCCGTGCTGTTGTAAGTAAAGGCGATCGGTCCCTCGCAGTACTGCTCCAGACCCTTCTTGCATTGCGGGCAGGTGCGGCACGTGTCCACGAAACATCCGACACCGACGGTGTCTCCGACCTTGAACCGCTTCACCCCGGCTCCGATCGATTCAATGGTGCCGACGATCTCGTGGCCCGGCACCATCGGGAAGCGCGCGCCGCCCCATTCGTCGCGGGCCTGGTGCAGATCCGAATGGCAAATGCCGCAGTAGCGGATATCGATCAGGACATCGTGGCGACCGACTGCTCGGCGCTGGAAGGTGAACGGCGCGAGCGGCGTGGTTGGACCTGTGGCGGCATAGCCCTGTACCTCGATGGTTGATGCGGTTTTCCCTGTCCTGCTCATCGTTGGATCCTCTGTCTATTGGAGATCAAGGTGCCGTGGTCGGCGCCGATCCGATTTCCGGTTCAAGCGAAAGGTTGAAGATGCTCGGGTCTTGTTCCCACGCGCCCGGCGCAATCAATCCCAGCAGGGGCAGGAGAAACATCGCACCGCCGATGACATCGACGAAGCCGACGCTACTGAGTTTTCTGGATGTGGCGCGAGAGCTGGTTTGATACCCGGGCTTCTGGACATCGATCCGGAGTTCGCCCCGGCGCGGTGCGTCATATTGGAGTGGGGTCGTGCCGATCTGCGAACCGTTTACGAGGACGGTGGCGCCGGGCGGCTCGGAATTGATCTTCAACTGTTGCGAAGTGCCGCCGAAGAACGAGCAACCGGCCAGGTAACTCGTGCAGACCACGAGGCAGATCATGCGGCGGATTGTGTGAGAGCTGGATACGGAAGAGGGCATGGGGACCTCGCTCGTTAGCCGAGCTCACGGTTACCATAGCGCTGGATGATTGGCAAGCACGAGTCCGACCCTCGGGCCGGGAGGCGGAGAGACGGCCGTGGGAGTTCGCTCCCACGGCCCTGTGTGCTAGTTGCTGGCCGGCGCCGGCGCCGGTGTGGCGGCCAGGAGCGGCGAGAAACTGGGATCCGCGTCCATGATCGGCTTCAAGAGGTTCGCCTGCATGAAATACCGCCAGACCTCATCGGACTTGCCGGGCACTTGGTCAAACCACCGCTTTGCCTCCGTCAAGTGGTGCAGCATCTTGGCCTTATCGCCATAGTTGGGCATAAAGATCATGCTGTAGGCCATCGTGTATTCGGCCAAGAACTTGTCGAGCGGCAGTTCGGCGTTCGCCAAGGAGGCTTCAGCGTCCGCATAGGCGCGTTCGCTCTCAGGGTCGTGCAGGATACGGTTCCAGGCGACCTTGGTGATGCGCGACCATGCCAACTGCAACTGCGCTTCAGCCTTCGGGGTCTTGCGGTTCTCGGGAATGTCCCGCACGAGCGATTCGAAGGTCTGGATCATCGGCACTTGATCGTTGTTCCACCGGTAGGCGACGCCGAGTTGGAATCGGTAATCCAGTTGTTGCGGCCGAACCGACACGAGCGTTTGCAAGGCCGGCAACATTCGATATAGGAAGTCGGCCGGTGTCGGCTCAGGCAATCCCCCCATCTCCATCCCGTTGGACAGGTCCAAGCGTTCCGATTCGGCATAGATGTTCCAATAAAATTCATCCAACACCAGTGCCAGGGCCGGGTCTTTCACGTTCAGCTGATGGCCCTTGCGCCCTTCGCGCAGGATGACGGTGTAGAGGTTACGGGTCAGGACCGTCAGCGCGTCCGGCTGTTTGGGATCGATGAGCAGGATACGGTTCAGGAGCGCCACTCGATCGCGCAGTTCCGGATAGGTGGCCGCGCGAGCCGCAGCCGCCGTCAGAGTGCCGGGCTGGTCGTCGGGTTGCCACCAGGCGATCGTCTCGGGGAGCGCCCGGCTGGTTTCGGTCGCAAACGGAATCTTTTCCACTGTCATACCTGGTGCTTCAGCTTGCGACGGCAGCGGAAGGTTGAACACGGCCGTGTCGCCCGGGAAGCCGTGCTTTTTCAGCCCGCTGAACACGACCCACTGGGTCGTGACCGATTTCACCGCCAGCCGAGGCCGCTTGATCGTATTCGTCCACTTCGCAAGTCCCGGCGCATAAGTCAGCGGGGAGGTGAGCGGGTCCTGATACTCGACCTTCAGGAGCACCAAGTTGGCTGTCGTCCCCAACACCTTGCCGCCGGTCTTCAGGCGAAACGACCCGCCCGGGATCGGCCGGGTTTCTACCGCCGTCAGGTGCAGGCCGGTCCCCGGAGGCGAGATACCGAGGGCATCCATCACGAAGGCACTGGCCGGCGCGCGCGGGAGTTCGTCGCCGAAAAATACCAATGGGCCTGTGCTGGGCCAAATGACATCCATGGCAATGTCGGTCCGCCGCAGGGCCGGCGCATGGGCGGCGGCGAGCGGCGCCCAGCAGGCCTCATATGAAGCATCCGACGGCGGCGCAAAGTGTTTCACCGGTCCGGACGCCGCGACGACCAGACGGTATTGGCAGGCAAAGTCCAGCTGACCCGCCTGAACGCGGTCACCTTTGGAGATGGCCTCCGCGTACTGCAGGGCGACCTGCGCGGCCGAGGTCTCGTGCTTTGCCGATTTGGGTTTCTGCTGCTTGGGCGCGGCCGACACCGATTCAACAATTCCGCTTCCAACGACGACGATGGCCGCGACGGACAAGGCGATGAGCAGTTTTGTATGCAAGAGCGCATTCCTGCGATTCATGACGTGCCAACCTCCGGTATCAAGGTAAGAACGGTCACTCTACCACGCGGTTCTTTTCGTGCGAAAGGGGTTTGGAAAGGGTCAGGGGGTCGGGGGAGAAGGGGTCTGAGGCCGGCTGAATCGCACGAGCGAGCGGATATAACGAAGCACGGCTTCCTGGTCTTCGGCTGAGAGCGTTCCATCCCAGGAGGGCATGGCTGTGTGGGGCTTCCCGTTGGCGATGATCTTCAGCAATTCCTTGTCGGACTTGGCGGAGGTGGCAGCGGATACGAGATTCCCCGGCCTGGGGGAGAGAAAGGGAGCCTTGGCTCCGTCGCCCTTGCCTTCCGGCCCGTGACAGTCGGCGCAACGTTCTTGGTAAAGGCTTTGTCCGCGCTGGAGGTCATCCGCGTGGGCGGTCAGCATCAGACCCGTCGCTGATCCCAAGACCAGCAGCAGCACAAATGCGCGATCAAAGGAACGTGGTCGGGCTGGAGCCGTATGCGAAGTTCGCTGGGGATGGCTGGGAGCCATGCGCCTTTCCCGCCGCATCGAGGTCAGGCTGAGGCCGCCGCCTTGAGTATTTGGCGTCGCAGGGTCGAGCGGCTTTGGGAGGAGAGGGTCGGTGCCGGGCGGTTCTGACAGAGACGGACGGTCTGGCGGAGCGAATCGAGGAAGACTTCACAGTTCGGACAGTGGCCCAGATGGGAGCGGATTTCCTGGCAGACGTCCTTCGCGAGTTCATCATCCAGGTATGCCGACAGCCGTTCCAGGATCTTGAGGCAGTGGCCTTTCCTGTGACCGGCATGGACGGGTTTGCGGGTTCCTGGCTGGGTGCGAACTTGTGAAGCCATAATGACCTTCTTTTCCACTATACCAAATCAATCCGGAATTGTGTGGTCGTTCTGCCGGATGTCGCCGGTCAGTCCTCTGGCGCTCAACTCTTTACGGACGAACAACCGGGCGCGATGAAGGCGCGATTTGACGGCCCGCTCGTTCAGTCCCATGATGCTGCCGACCTCCTTGGCGCTGAGCCCTTCCATGTCGCGCAGCACGAGCACCATGCGATATTTTTTCGGGAGTTTGGCGATGGCATGGTCCAACATGCGCCGAAGCTCTTTATTCTCCAGCGCCTCCTGCGGGCTCATGCCGTCCATGGGAATCTGCAGCTTGAACTCGCCCTCCGACGTCGGGATGAACTCTTCCAGTGAGAGTTCCCGTTCGGGCTCGCCCTTCCGTTTGCGGCGCATGCGCATGCAAGCGTGGGAGGCAATGGCATAGAGCCATGTGGAAATTTGAGCCTCACCACGAAAATCCTGGAACCCACGGTACGCGTTGAGGAATGTCTCTTGGACGAGATCCTTCGCCGCTTCGGTTTCGCCGCACAACCGGTGCGCGAATCGATAAATCAAATCGACGTTGTCTCGGTAAATCTGATCGAACGAGCGGGAGTCCGGCGCGGGTGATTGGATACTGGAACGATCGGGCCTGTTCTTGGCAGGGGAGGCCATAGAAGGACAGGAGTCTACGGGCGGTTCTTCGAGCCTGTCAAGCAACCACCGCGCGGAAGCGTCTGCGCCGGCCAGCGGCTTCCGGACCGGTCAATTCACCCGACGGATATCCACGACAGTCCCCTCATGGTCGAGCTCAACCGTAATGGGGGTCCCTTCTTTCAGGCTCGACAGGACGGTCTTACCGGCGGATGGGGTGACGGACTGTTCCCCTTCCGGGGTGTGGAGGGTCAACGCGGCTCGATCGGCGGAGGCATATGTGAGCGGGCCGGTGAGGAACCGCCGCGCGGTGGTCCCGTCTTGCAAGAGGTCGATCGCCACGTGTCCCTCATGGATCCAGAGGCTCATATCCTGCCCCACCTTCGCATTGCGCACGCCGGTTTTTGTGCTGACCGTGACGATGCCCAGCGGCGTCCGGAGGAACACATAGCTCGACTTGAGCTTGGCAACGGTGCCGTTGAGCAACACGTGCAAATGAGAAGCGGCATGCGGGACCTGACTGACTTGCAGATCGAATTGCATATCGTGGATCCCCCGCATGGCGCCGGCTGCGTCGATCTCCACCGTCAACGGTTTCTGGCCGTTGTGGCCCAGCAATTTCGTGGCGAATTGGCCCATGGGGACGGTTTGCTCGCCGTCCGGCGTCCAAAGCGCGAGCGTCTTGGTGTCCGGCGAGATCGCTTCGGGCGTGGTCGTGACATACCGGTGAATGAGCGTCCCTGGTCCCCGGTCGCGCACATCCACGACGGTCGTGGTGCCATGCACGTAGAGGGTGATCTTGTGGGAACTGCGAATATCCCGAAGGGAGGTCTTGGAACTCAGCGACAATTTCCCGATCGGAGTCTGAAGGAACACAATGCCCGGTACGGAGCGCCAAATGGAACCCGACACTTGAACGGAAGGGGAAACCGGCGCCGCCTCGGCTTCCGGGGCCGCGGCTGCCTGAGCCTCTTCATTCTGCGGCGCTGCGTCCGGCTCGACCGGTGTTTGGGGGGCCTGAGCCCAGCCGGACGGCAAGGGGCCGGCACAGGACAGCGCTAAAATCCAGACGAAGGGACGAAGGGCGGAAAGACGGCGACGTGCCGCGCGGATGACCATGGTGCTCATCGGATGACCTGTTCCTGTAAATCGATGATGGATGACGCGGGAATCTCTGATAGCCCCCGAAGGAAATTCTGGGGGGCAGTCGATGCAGGGAGCGTTGTGCTCCGTTTCTTGAGCGAATAACACGACGCTCCCGCCCAGTCAAGTTGAAAGGCATTCGCGTCGGAAGGAGAGCGGCAGATGCAGTGCGGCGTGATGGATCAGAGAGGATCGTGTTGGAGCAAAAGGACGATGCGGGACTGTTGCCGTCTGCTCGCTTCCGGCATTCCAAAGCCTCGTGCCAGCACGAGGCCTTGCGTCGATACGCAGACGGTTCTCATCTCGAAGTGGCGCCAGTCTTCCCCGGCAATCCGTTTTTCCATTTCGGCCAACACGGCGTGAAACAGATCGACCAACACGTTGGGCAAGGGCGACACGAGGCCGCGTTCAACTGGCCCCTCGCCGTCGGACAGCGCGCACAACCAGGTTCTTGCCCGATCGTTCAGATGGAGAATCCGCCGCGCCATGGTCAGCACAATGAACCCACTGTCGGTTGAAGCCGAGATCTCGGGAGAGACGCTCAGTTGAAGGGCTGTCGAGGGCATGGACGAATTCCTCGCTGAGTGGTGCAGTGCAAGACACCCTTGCTGCTGGTTTGAGAGGCCGGCGCATCACAGCCTCGATGTCCCTAGGTAAAAGCAAGATGCAAGCCAGCACAGGAATCGGAGCTGTCGATAGGAATGAAGAGAAAACGTGGGAAATTTCGTGGATTGCTGCGGTGATCAGCGCGGCGAAATGTATCCAAATGTGTCAAAAGCGTATCTGTTCCGGCAAGCGCGCCTCACTTCTTGCGGACCATGAGGCGAATCGGCGTACCGGAAAACCGGTATTCCTTCCGAATTTGATTTTCGAGGTACTTCAAGTACGCGGGCGTGATATCGCCTGGATGTCCCACGAACAAGACGAACACCGGTGGTCTTGTGGCAACTTGAGTCAGGAACGCGGACTTGCTGGCTTTGGTCGGCTTGCCCTTCTTGACCGGCAGTGGGTGCGATTCGAGCAGGCCTTGGAAAAATTGATTCAAGTGGCCCGTTGCCACCCGCTTGCTGAATGATAAGAACACTTGGTCGATCAACGTGAAGAGACCGCGAAGGAAATCCGGCTGCAGCGCCGAGATGAACAGCACGGGCGACCAGGCGAGGAAGGGGAACCGTCTGGCCAAGTCCTCTTTATAGGCTTCCCGAGCTTCCACATCGTCGCTCTTCAAGTCCCATTTGTTCACGATCAGGACGCAGGCGCGTCCCTGCCGCAGGATCAATCCTGCGATCTTGGTATCCTGTTCGGTGACGCCCTCGACGGCGTCGAGCACGAGGACGGCGACGTCGGATCGTCCGATTGCGCGCAGCGACCGCGCGACGCTGTAGCCTTCGATGCCCCGCTCCACCTTCCCGCGCCGACGGATGCCGGCCGTATCGGTGAAGATGTATTGCTTGTCACGGAAGGTCGCGATGGAGTCCACGGGGTCGCGAGTCGTCCCGGGCACGTCGCTGACCACCACGCGGGCTTCACCCAGCACGGAGTTGACCAGCGTGGACTTGCCGACATTCGGGCGCCCGACAATGGCTACACGCGGGATATCGGTCGGCTGCGATTCGGTTTGCTCTTCCGGAGGAAGCAGCGGGAACAACGCGTCCAAGAGCTCCGCGACTCCGATGCCGTGTTCGGCGGAGAGGGGGAACAGCTGTTCATAGCCGAGACGGTAGAAATCGGCGACCAACGGTTCCGCCTTCGGGGTGTCGATTTTGTTGACGACGATGAAGACGGGTTTCTTGCTCCCGCGGAGCGTTTCAAACACTTCCTGGTCGGGGGGCGTGAGTCCGGATCGGCCGTCGAGCACGAGGATCAGAATGTCGGCTTCGGCAATCGCAAGCTGGGATTGCTGTCGAATGAGGGCCAGCATGCCTTCGTGGGCCGTCGGGTCGAGGCCCCCCGTATCGACCAGCCGGAAACGCCGATTCCGGTATTGGCCGTCGGCATAGTTGCGGTCCCGGGTCACGCCGGGCACGTCATCGACGATCGCGGTGCGGCTTCCGAGGATGCGATTGAACAGGGTAGATTTGCCGACGTTAGGTCGGCCGATAATGGCGACGACGGGCAGCCGGACGCTTTCCGTCGGCGGAAGCTCCGCCATGAGGTCCTGTTGTGAATCGGTCTCTGGCCTGCCCATACGTGAGGCGGACCGTAGCACAGCGATTTCGAGAAAGACAACGGGCGTCGTGTATACTGACAAGAATGACCAACCATCGTTCCGAGCCCCCCGCTCCCGCACTCGACTGGGAAGAGATCGACGATGTGCTCCTGGACATGGACGGCACCTTGCTCGATCGGCACTTCGATAACTTCTTTTTCGAGGAGGAACTGCCGCGCCGCTATGCCGCACTCCATGGCCTGGCGGTGGATGTCGCTCGGGACCGGCTGATGGGGTTGTACCGCTCCGTGGAAGGAGAACTAGCCTGGACCGATCTCCATTATTGGACTGAGCGGGTCGGCCTCGACGTGGTGGCGATGCATCGTGAGCTCGATCACATGATCGGCTTCCTTCCCGATGCGCCGGAGTTCCTCTCCCAGCTTCGAGGGCTGGGCAAGCGGGTCACGATTCTGACGAACGCCCATCGCGCCGGGGTCGAGGTCAAGGCGGCGAAGACCGGCTTGGATCAGCAGGTCGATCGCATCGTGGACGCCTTCGAAGTCGGGTATCTCAAGATGAGGCAGGAATACTGGCCGGCTTGCCAACGACTGGTGGGGTTCGATCCGCGCCGCTCGCTCTTTGTCGACGATGATGAACGGTGCCTCGCCGCGGCCCAACGGTTCGGCCTGGGCCGGATCTTTCATCGCTCCAAGTCCAGTTCGCAGCTTCCGCCGGAACCGTCCGACCGGTTCCATTCGATCGAGAGCCTCCTCGTGCTGTCCGACGGTCGTCGCCCCTCTTGATCAGGTTCTCGTGCGACGGGCGGTCCCCCGATAGAGTTCACCCAGAATTCTTGGCGCATCGGGTACGAGGCTCCTGCTCAGCTGCTCCACCGACAAACCCGCCTGCGTCACCAACCGATCGATCGGCCGATTGAGATTGCAGCCGCAGCCGATGACATTTTGGATTGGATTCAGCCGGTCCTGCCACCGCGCTACGGACGGTAGGTCGCTGCGCCCATGCTCGAGAAAGTAAAACCGCCCCTCAGGCTTCAGCACCCGTTCAACTTCCCGGAGGGCCGATATCGGGTCGGGAATCGTACAGAGGGTGAAGGTGCAGACCACGCAATCGAAGTGTTCCGATGCAAAGGGCAATTGCTCGGCATCGGCATAGACCAAGGAGACGGGGACCGATGCGCGTCCGATACGGTTGGTCACTCGCCGGGGCAACAGGGGCACGGGGTCTACGGCTGTGACCCTCGTGACGGTATGGGGATAGTGCGGGATGTTCAGGCCGGTGCCGAATCCGATTTCGAGGACCGAGCCCGCGGTCTGAGCAAGCAATTCCTGCCGGGCGCTGAGGAAGAACTCCTGGCTCAACGCCCAATCCATGAGACGAGGGAAGATGACGGTGGCGTACATGTGAGGCGGCAGCCTAATTGGTGCGGTGCATCGGCCCTCATTATATAGATTTCTTAACAGCCTGTGCCGCGCGGGCCAGTCTCCTTGTCGATGTGTCCTGTTCTTGTTGCCCCGGTGCGTCTGTGTTAGCATCCTCCCCTTTGGCGGGCACGACCCACGCTTGGGCTGCGTTGCCCCGCCGTCACCCGAACATTTTGTATGAGCAAAACCTACGATCACCTGGCCGTTGAGGCCAAATGGCAGGCTTACTGGGAGCAGCACCGGCCCTTCCGCGCGACACAGGATCCGGCAAAGCCGAAGTTCTATTGCCTCGACATGTTCCCCTATCCCTCCGGGTCCGGTTTGCACGTCGGACATCTGGAAGGCTACAGCGCGACCGACATCGTCTCCCGCTATAAACGGATGCGTGGGTTCAATGTGCTGCATCCGATGGGTTGGGACGCCTTCGGGTTGCCAGCCGAACAGTATGCGGTGAAGACGGGTGTCCATCCCGCGACGACGACGGCGCAAAACATTGCGACGTTCAAACGCCAGATGAAACGTGCCGGCCTCTCCTATGACTGGGAGCGGGAGCTCAGCACCACGGACCCCGACTATTATCGTTGGACCCAATGGATTTTCTTGAAATTGTTCGAGCGTGGGTTGGCCTATGTGGCCGAGGTGCCGGTCAATTGGTGTCCGGCGCTCGGGACCGTACTGGCCAACGAGGAGATCGTCGATGGCAAGAGCGAGGTCGGCGGGTTCGATGTGATCCGCAAACCGATGCGGCAATGGGTGCTGAAGATCACCGCCTATGCCGAGCGGTTGCTCGACGACCTGTCGCTGGTGGAGTGGCCTGCCAGCACGCTCGAAATGCAGAAGAACTGGATCGGCCGCTCGATCGGGGCTGAGGTGGATTTTGCGCTGGCCGACGTCCGCGGCAATCTCCGCGTGTTTACGACGCGACCCGACACCTTGTTCGGTGCCACCTACATGGTACTGGCGCCTGAGCATCCGCTGGTCGACATCGTCACGTCCGAGGGGCAGCGGGTCGTAGTCGCCGAGTACCGGGCGGCGGCGGCGCGCAAGAGCGACTTGCAACGACAGGAATTGGACAAGGAAAAGACCGGTGTGTTCACTGGGGGGTATGCCATCAACCCGGTGACCGGCGAGCGTCTTCCGGTCTGGATTGCCGACTACGTGCTGATGAGCTATGGCACGGGCGCCATTATGGCGGTGCCCGCCCATGACGAGCGCGACTGGGCATTTGCGAAGCAATACGGGTTGCCCATTCGAGAGGTCATCGAGGGTGGGGACGTGCAGCACGCGGCCTTCATCGACACGGATCGAGGCAAGGTCGTGAACAGTACGACGGCCGACGGGGCCTTCTCCATCGATGGACTCCTGCCCGCCGAGGCAATTCCCAAGATGACCACTTGGCTCGAAGGGAAGGGCAAGGGCAAAAAAACCATCAACTACAAGCTTCGCGACTGGCTGTTTGCCCGCCAGCGCTACTGGGGCGAGCCTTTTCCCGTTATCTGGGTCGATGGCGAGGCACGTCCGCTGCCTGAGGAGCAGTTGCCGCTGACCCTCCCGGAAACGAAGAATTTCAAGCCGTCCGGAACCGGCGAGAGCCCGTTGGCCAACCTCGAGGATTGGCTGCAGGCAACTGATCCGGCCTCGGGTAAGCCCGCCCGCCGCGAGACCAACACAATGCCACAGTGGGCCGGCTCCTGTTGGTACTACCTCCGGTTCATCGACCCCAAGAATCAAAACAGTCTGGTCGATCCCGAGAAGGAACGGTACTGGATGCCGGTCGATCTCTACATCGGCGGGAGCGAGCATGCGGTGCTGCACCTGCTGTATAGCCGGTTCTGGCATAAGGTCCTGTTCGATGTCGGGGTCGTATCCACGCCGGAGCCGTTCAAGAAGTTGGTGCATCAGGGTATCGTGCTGGGAGAAGACAACCAGAAGATGTCCAAGTCCCGCGGCAATGTCGTGAATCCTGATGAAATGATCGATGCCTTCGGTGCTGACGCGGTGCGACTCTATGAAATGTTCATGGGGCCGCTGGAGTCGATGAAGCCTTGGAGTACTCGGGGTGTCGAGGGAATCACGCGGTTTCTGGATCGGGTTTGGCGACTCATCGTGGGCGAAAACGGCGAAGTGAGTCCGGCGGTTACGACGGCCGAGCCGGCCATGGAGCATCGTCGGCTCCTGCACCAAACCATTAAGAAGGTGACGGAGGATCTCGAGTCGCTTCGCTTCAATACCGCCATTTCGCAAATGATGGTCTACACCAACGAGATGACCAAGTTGGAGCAGCGGTCGCGCGCCTTGCTGGAGCCGTTTCTCCTGCTGCTCTCGCCCTTTGCTCCGCATCTGAGCGAGGAGTTGTGGGAACGGCTGGGATTGCCGCCGTTGGCCGGCCAGCAGCCCTGGCCGGCGTTCGATCCCGCGCTCGTGGTGAACGATCGCATGACGATTCCGGTTCAAGTGAACGGCAGGCTTCGGGGGAAGTTGGAAGTGGAGACCGGGACCGAGCGTGACGAGATCGAGCGGCTCGCACGGGCCGATATTACGGAATGGCTTCAGGGCAAAGAGCCGAAGAAGGTCATCTACGTCGAAAAGAAATTGATCAACTTCGTGATTTAGCGCTGTGCGACAAAGAAAGAGTCACAAGGCAGTAGGAACAAGTACAGTGCGAAGCAATAGATTGGACCTTTTGCCGCTTTCCTTCTGCCTCGCGCTCTTGGCGCTCGCCGGTTGCGGCTATCAGTTTCGTGTCCAGGGCTCGGGCCCGACCATCGGCGGGGCGGAAGAGCCTGCGGCAAAACGAGCCCATGCGCCGCGCCTGGCGATTCTCCCTCTGCAAAACAGCACGTTCGAGCCCAATCTGGAACTGAAACTGGCCAACTACTTCAGACGGGAATTTTCGTCGGGTGCCGGAGCGGAAATCGTGAGCGCCTCCGGCGCCGCCGACTTACTATTGTCGGGGTCGATCATGCAGATCGAATTGCCGACCCTGAGCTTCGACCGTACGACGACTTTTGAAAGCCGGGTCCAGATGCTGGTCAACGTGAGGATCGAGGACGTGAAGACTCGCCGGGTGGTATGGACGCAGGTGGCGAAAGGGACGTCGGAATTTTTTCTGACCCAAGATCTGCAGTTTAATCGAGTCCTTCAAAATCGCGCTCTCGAACAGGCGGGACGATTTATCGCGGAAGATCTGGCTTCGCGCTTTCTGTTGTTCATAGATTCGGGCGAGTTGGAGAAGGTCTTGGCGCGTCCCACCAATGCGGAGGCGTCGCCAGCCTCCGTTCCGGCTGGAGTTGCACGGTAACGCATATCAACGGATAAGCCATGGGACAGACCCTCGCCAGCTTGGAATTGCCTCAGGCCCTCGGTCGGGCAGGCCTTGCGCCGATCTATGCCGTGGTCGGCGAAGAGGACTACCTTCGCGATCGCGCGGTGGCGGCCTTACGAAACGCGGTGCTCGGCGATGAGACTCCGACCGGATTCAATGATGACGTGTTCCACGGCGACGAATCGGCGGTTGAGGACGTGTTGGCCTGCGCGGCGGAGATTCCGGTTTTTGCGACGCGACGCGTGGTCGTGTTCAAGACTCTCGACAAACTGGCGGCGCGTGAGGGCGAGAAACTCCTACCCTATCTCGCCGAGCCGAACGAGACCACGACCCTGGTGTTGGTCGCGACGAAATTCGACGGGCGGCTCAAGTGGACGCAGGCATTGACGAAGCATGCGGTCGTCGTGGATTGCGCTCCGTTGCGCGAGGCGCAGGTTGCCGGATGGATCAAGCAGGAAGCCGGTACGGTGGGCGTGCGCCTGGACGATGAGGCGACGCAGTTGTTGAAGGAAGTGGCCGGTGAGTCACTCTACGGGGTGCGCCGAGAACTGGAAAAACTCGCTGCCTACGTGCCTGCTGATCGAGCGGCGCAGGCGGCGGACGTGGAATTGTTGCGGGGGACGGAGGCTGGCGCGTCGGTTTTTGACCTCACGGCTGCCATTGGCGCTCGGGACCATGGCCGCGCGCTTCGAATTCTGGCGAGGAATGTCGAAAACGGGGAGGCGCCCCTTCGTATCCTGGGAGCCTTGGTTTGGCAATATCGCCGGCTTTGGAAGGTGAAAGATCAGCTGGCGGCCAGCGGACGCGATGGTGACGCCGCACGGACGCTGCGGATGGATCCGGCCCGCGTGCGGACGTTTCTCGGGCAGTTTTCAGACGGTCATATGGTGCAGGCGTTTCAGTGGTTCATGGAAACGGATGGACGACTGAAGGGAGGAAGCGGGAGCTCGCCGGTGCGCGTCATGGAAGGTCTGCTCTTGCAGCTCTGCAGTCGGCCAGCCCCTCAACAGATCACGCCGGGGACTGGACGGACCACACCGCCGGCTCAGAGGCCTGCGGGAGCTCGACCCCTGTCGAACGTTCGTACGATTACGCGTGGGAAGCAGCCAGGGCGTTGACACGCTGGGTGAGACGCGAGACGCGGCGGGACGCCGTGTTCCGCTTCAAGACACCCTTGGTAACGGCTTTGCTCAGGGCTGCCGTCGCGGCGCGCAACGAAGCTTTCGCCTCATCGACCTTCTTGTCCGCGATGGCCTCGGTGACCTTGCGGATGACGCTGCGGACGGAGCTCAACGTCGCCCGGTTACGGAGGCGACGGCGTTCGGACTGGCGGGCCCGGCGGATCGTGGATTTGTGCACTACAGGCATACGGAATCTCCTACGTTCAAAGCTTGGACTTGTAGCATAGGACGGGAATAATGGTCAAGGCGGTTTATAGGCGGTGGGCGTCCTGCAATTCACCTGAGTCGGAGAGAGAGCATGACGAGAATTGACGCGAGGGATCGCCTGATGTTGGCCTTGGATGTGCCGTCTGCGGCCGAGGCGGAGCAGTTGGTCGCGCGTCTCGGCGATCATCTGCGCTTTGTGAAAGTGGGATTGGAACTGTATACGGTGGCGGGGCCTGACATCGTGCAGAAGCTCGTTCGGATGGGAAAGCGGGTCTTCCTCGACCTAAAGTTCCTCGACATCGAAGAGACGGTCCGGCGCGCAACAGCCCGCGTCGCCTCCATGGGTGTGACATTTCTCACGGTGCATGCCAATCGGAAGGCCCTGATCGCGGCGGTTCAAGGACGTGGCCAGTCGGATCTCAAGTTGTTGGCAGTGACCGTGCTGACGAATTTTGATGGCCAGGATCTTCGGGATATGGGGATCCAGCGCACGGTTCAGGACCTGGTCACGGCACGGGCATCCCTGGCGGCCGAAGTAGGATGCGACGGGGTGGTTGCCTCCGGAGAGGAACCTCAAGCCATCCGCGCCAAGGTCGGCCAGGATTTGATCATCGTCACTCCGGGGGTCCGCCCGGCCGGCAAGGGTACTGACGACCATGCACGGGCAACTACGCCCACCCAGACCATCGCGTCGGGGGCGGATTATTTGGTGATCGGTCGGCCGATTCGGGATGCCCAGGATCCGCAGGCCGCCATGAACGCGATTTTGGAGGAGATGCAGGCCGCCTTCGATGCCAGGAGCATTCCGGCCATCGGTCGCGAATCGTGACGCCACCTTGTCCCTATCCGATGCCGCCGGCCGATCTATGCGTAGGGGCATGGGGCCTACGCTGCTCCCTGCGGGACTTCACGAACAGCTGGTTGCGGCGTTTCCCCGCGGTTTGCTATGATGCGCGTTCGCCACGTATTCGGGTCGTGTACTGCAGATGATGGTGGGTGTAGCTCAAGGGTAGAGCGCCTGACTGTGGCTCAGGAGGTTGCGGGTTCGAAGCCCGTCACTCACCCCATCCTTTTGTTCGTGAGTTTCCCGCAGGAGGATCAATGGCCGGCCAGGCTCATCCGCTGTCCGTCTCGACGGCCGACCAGAGATCCCAGTCTTCCGGTACCCACTTTCACGTCCGCTCCTTCCGCCGGTTTTCGATACAGTGTGCCGTGTACTACGCATCCGAGACCGTCCGAGGAAGCGGCACGGTTTGGAATATGTCCATGGACGGTTGGCGTGTGGATGGGACGGAGCCGGTTGTGCCAGGTACGGTGATGACGCTGAGTGTGATTCTTCCAGGGAAATCCTCAACCGTCTTCGTGGAGCAGGCCACGGTGCGCTGGTCGCGAGGACGGGAGTTCGGTATCCAAGTCTCTTCGATTCGGGAAGACGAACAGGCCAGGTTGGCGGATTTCGTGCGCGCGCTCGTGTAGCTCATGCCTCTGTCTTTCTAGACCTCCTGTCCGCGGCGCACCCGAAAACGGAAAAATCTTTGCCATCCCGACGCTGATGGGTACACTAACCCCGAGGCAAGACACCCCGGCTCTTCAAGATTTTGGATCCCCATACATCATGGCCAAACAGTACAAAGCCCGCTCCCATTCCCGCGTTCCCGTCAGCTGCTTCCTCTACTACCTCGGAGATGGGCTCGTCGGCACAGGCAAAGTGTGTGATCTGTCCGTGAAGGGCTGGCGGATCGAGGGTGACAAGCCGGTTACCATCGGCATGAAGCTGACCCTTCGAGTGTTTCTCCCGGATCAACCCAAGGCGATCGATATCGACGGCGCCATGGTGCAGTGGGTAAAGGACCGTGTATTCGGATTGGAAATTGTCCGGATGAGTGCCTCGGCTGAAACCCGCATCCACAAGTTTGTCGAGTCCATGCTGAACCCTCCCGGTTCTTCCCGCGTCGCCTGAGCCGCGTTTCTTTTCTCCGTCTTCCGCGCCGGCGCCATCGCGTTCCACACACATCCGTCACCGTTACGGGTTGGGCGGGGAGGTCCCCCCTTTAGAGGACTACCGACCGGTCGGCGAATTTTCATATTCTGCCGAGGCTTTTGATTGCCCGGAGGATTGAATGGAACAACAGAATCGCCCCCGCTTCATAGTGGAATGCACCGGATCGCGCTCGGAGGATGGTCGCTTAGTGTGGAATGGTCGGATGCTGGATTTATCGATTCCAGGGTGGTCGCGGACCGGACTGAAGGGGTTGATTGCGGGTGATTTGCTGCAATTGCATCTCCATATCCCGGGGCAACCGAAACCGCTCTCGGTACGCTTGGCCACCATTCGTTGGATTGCCGATTCCCGGGTCGGCGTCGATCCGATACTCATGGATGCCGACGATCAGGCCAGGCTCAATGCTTTCGCTACCGCGCACGGTGCCGATGTCCAATTCGCCAGCGATCGACACGATCAAATCGTCATCTCGGATATGCGCTGACCCTTCCTTTCGCTCCTTCCATATCAGAGGGTTGTCCGGCCGGGCGCGATCCCAGATCCGCGCGGCCTTCGTGAGCCCATCCTCGGCTCGCCGTGCGGCGCAGTTCGCGACTGTTTGATTCTGCGCCAGCCTGCGCTCTTCCGCCCCTTGTCAGATCGTATGGCGACGGGATTGCTTGACATCAGTCGGCTAGATGGTGTCTCTTGCCTAGAGGGCTGTCCCGGCAGAGGCTCTGCATCGTCGTGACGCAGTCGCGGACGGCTCAGGCTCGAGGACTACAGAATGACGACGGGCACGCACGTTACCCAGGCTCCACATACGACGCCCCTCACGCCTGAAACCGAGGCGCAGGTTTCCCAATTTGCGGAAACCGAGATTCTGGTCGGCATTCCCAGCTTCAACAATGTCGAGACGATTGGGCACGTGGTCCGAGCAGTCAGTGCAGGGCTGGCCAAATACTTTCCGCAAGCCCGCGCCGTATTGGTGAATTCCGACGGCGGGTCGACCGACGGCACTCAGGAAGTCGTCGCGCAGACCGTCGTCGACCTCAAGACGCTGTTTATCGGGGACCAGCAGAGCTCATTACACAAGATTATTACCCCTTACCATGGCATTCCAGGGAAGGGCAGTGCGTTTCGCACCATTTTCGAGATCGCTCGGCGCCTGAAAGCCAAGGCATGTGCAGTGGTGGATTCCGACCTTCGTAGCATCACGCCCGAATGGATCGAATTGCTGGTGAGTCCCGTGCTCGAACAGGGGTTCGATTATGTCGCCCCCTATTATCTCCGGCACAAATATGACGGGACGATTACCAACAGTATCGTCTATCCGATGACACGGACGCTGTACGGCCACAGGATCAGGCAGCCCATCGGGGGAGACTTCGGTTTCTCCGGGCACCTGGCGCAGCATTATTTGGACAAGCATGTCTGGGAGTCAGAGGTCGCCAAGTTCGGGATCGATATCTGGATGACCACGGAAGCCATCGCGAGCGGAGCCCGCGTCTGTCAGAGCTTTCTAGGGGCCAAGATCCACAACCCCAAAGATCCTGCTGCCGACCTGTCCGCCATGCTGGTGCAGGTGTTGGGGGCGGTGTTCGCACTCATGGAGGAACACCACAGCGTGTGGTCGAAGACCGAAGGGTCGAACATCGTCCCGCTGTTCGGCTTTCAATATGAGGTCGGCGTGGAGCCGGTCAACGTGAATGTCGATAGAATGATCAGCAGTTTTCGGCAAGGATTAAGCGACTTGGCGCCGATTTGGGAACAGATGTTGGCCCCGGGAACGCGTCAAAGTCTCAAGCCGTTAGGCACCTGCTCGCTGCAGGAATTTCGCATCGCCGATACGCTCTGGGCCCGCGTGGTCTTCGATGCGGCCGTGGCCTACCGTAACCGGGTATTGCCCCGCGAGCATTTGCTCAAGGCCTTTACGCCGCTGTACCTGGGACGCACCGCGTCGTTTGTCTTGGACACTCAAGGACTGACCTCGGCGGAGGCCGAAGGCCGTATTGAGGCATTATCGCAGGCGTTTGAGAAGGACAAATCCTATCTGGTAGCCCGGTGGAACGAACCGCCGGGGAACTGAGGAAACCCGCTCCATCCATCTGAAGGCAGGCTACGGTATGAGCCGGAGGAGGAGACCATGAAGGAATTCTTGGAAAAGGGCTTGTTGGACCCGCTGGAACTGATGGCCCGGCAGGTTCTGGCCGTGTTGCCGAGCATCCTGGCGATGTCGATCATTTTCTTTGCCGGGTTGGTCGTTGCCTGGACGTCCAGTCAGGCCCTCGAGCGGCTGTTGCGCGTTGTAGGGTTGGATCGGTTGTGCGATAGGTTAGGCGTGACCGGAGCGCTGCTGCGCGGCGGAGTGAAGACCGATCCGTCTCGACTCGTCGGGCAGGCGGCCTATTGGTTGGTGATGATTTTCGCGACCGTGGCAGCCTTGGGGGCGCTCAACCTGCAGCCGATCAACGACTTCGCAAAATCGTTCCTCGCCTACGTACCGCATCTCGTCACGGCAGGCATCATCCTGGTCGCCGGGTGGTTGCTCTCCAACTTCGTCTCTCAAGCGGTATTGATTGCGGCGGTGAATGCAGGCTTGCCGCCCGCCCGGTTGGTGGGGACCTGCTCGCGCTGGGGGATCCAACTTCTCGCGGTGGCCATGGCCTTGGAGCAATTGGGCATTGCTCAGAATATCGTGGTGGTGGGTTTCGGGATTACCCTCGGCGGGCTTGTCATGGCCGGTGCGATCGCCTTCGGGCTTGGAGCGAAGGATCTGGCCAAAGATTACCTCGAGCGCGGATTGTCCGTTCGGTCGCGTGATCGAGCCCCGGACGATCTGCGTCATATGTAGTGATTTGGAGAGGAAACGATGTTGCAACGAGAAGGATTGCGAATGGATAAGAAGCCAAGGGATTCCGAGTCAGACGCGAAAGCACGTTTGTGGTTGGGCGGGGAGGCGGTGGTGCCGAAATATCCACGGCGGCGCCAGTGGCCCGTCTTGTTCAACCGGTCATTGACCGGTCTCATGGTTCTGGCCATGGGAGTCGGGTTTGCCGGAGGACTGCTGGTAGGCCTCAAATCCTGCCGGCGCAGCAGTTCTTCTTCCCGCTGAGGCGTGGGGCCTGCTTCGTGCCGGGCTCGCGCCGTTGTCTGTCCCTGAGCGGATGGCCGTTCAAGGTGATCCGCCGATTCTCCTCGACACCCGCAGGATTCCATGGCACCGTCGGCCACGGTGCGTTGGCGGGGAGTTCTGCCCGATCGCTTCCGTCAGCGCCTCGACGTGACCTATGGATGACGTAACCCTTGCGCTTCTCATCTTCATCGCGGCCTACCTCGCCATCATCAGCGAGCGTATCCACAAGACGATCGTGGCGCTGTTGGGCGCCTCGTTGATGATCGTCTCGGGTGTCCTAACTCAAGAGGAGGCTTTTCATTCGCCTGAGCATGGGGTGGACTACAACGTGGTCTTCCTCTTGATTGCGATGATGGTCATCATCAATATCGTCCGAAAGACCGGATTGTTCGAGTGGTTGGCCGTCTGGGCCGCCAAGCGCACTCAAGCGCGGCCGTTTCCGATGATGGCGCTGCTCTGCACGATTACGGCGGTTCTGTCGGCGTTCCTCGACAACGTGACGACGGTGTTGTTGATGGCGCCCGTCACGCTCGAGTTGGCCAAGCGGCTGCAAGTCGAGCCGGTGCCGTTTCTGGTCGGCGAGGCGCTGTCTTCGAACATCGGCGGCACCGCCACGTTGGTGGGGGATCCGCCGAATATCATGATTGCCAGCAAAGCCAGCTTGGGCTACCTGGATTTTCTCGTCATGCTCGGGCCGGTGACGATTGTGATCTTTGTCCTATTCCTGCTGGCGATCTGGATCTTCTCGGGTCGTGGGATGAAGGTGTCGCCGGAGCTGCAGGCTCAGGTCTTGGCGCTCGACGAGGGTGAGACGATACGGGACGCACGCCTGCTGCGCACGTCCCTATGGCTCTTGGGTCTGACGACGGTGGGGTTTTGTTTCCACGGGGTGCTGCACGTGGAGCCGGCCACGATCGCACTGCTGAGCGCGAGCATTTTCATGGTCGCGGGACATGGACGCGGATCGAACAGCGGTGAAGCGGAACTCGACTACCTCACGGAAGTGGAATGGAAGACGATTTTTTTCTTCATCGGCCTGTTCATTCTGGTCGGTGGGCTCGTCAAGACCGGCGTGATCGGACTGTTGGCCAAGCAGTTGATCGTACTCACAAAGGGGAGCGAAGTCGGAACGGCCATGGCGGTCTTGTGGGGATCGGCCATCATTTCGGCGATTGTCGACAACATTCCCTATGTGGCCGCCATGAATCCGCTCATCATCGACCTCGCCAGATCGCTGCATCCCTCCATCAGCGATCCGGTGGCCCTGGTCCATCAACCAGACATTGTGCCTCTCTGGTGGGCCCTGGCGCTGGGCGCTTGTTTGGGTGGCAATGGCACCGTGATCGGCGCTTCGGCCAACGTGATCATCGTCGATCTCGCACGCCGGGCCGGCTATCACATCAGTTTTGGGCGGTTCATGCTGATGGGAGTTCCGGTGATGCTTGGCTCGATGGTCGTGAGCACCCTGTACCTCTGGCTGCTCTTTTTTCGATAAGCAGGTCGGGCGTTCACGCCGGCCCCGAACGCCGTCAGATGCGCGTCAGCACGTCCAGCACGCTGCGATTCCACCCGACGGGTCCCACGCCCGGGGCCTGAATGAGACCGGACATCCGCACGTCCGGATCGTACGAAGTATCGGGCTTCTGCACGAGGATCGGATAATCTACGAGGGCGAGCATCGGCGTATCGTTGAGACTATCCCCGATGCCGATCGTCACGAGCGCCTGCCCCTCCTGCTCCGCGAGCCGACGGTAACATCCAAGCAGAACACGGCTTGCGATGCCCTTATCGCTCGCTCCCATCAAGTGGTAAAACCGCCCGCCTCTGGTGCAACGAAGGTTGCGCGCAGCGGCCGCCTGGCATAACCGTTCCCAAGGTACACCGGGCTCTCGCATGACGAACGGTTCATCGTATTCCCGCTGTTTCGAGAGGAGCGCATCGGAAACGGAGAGACCCGTCAGCCGGGCTATGTCCTCCGCGGATAGATCACCGAATCCCACGAGCCGGCAGTTCAAGGTCTGCCCGAGTTCTTTCAAGGCCAGCCGAAGTCCGGCATAGGGAGAGCCGATTTCAACAACTTGGTACTCGCCTCGCAACACGGACTGTTCGATCGGAAAGGGGAAGTAACCCTTCGGCATGAACAGGCCCCCGCCATTTTCGACCACGAACGGATGCTGATGGTTGAGGCGGAAGCGCAGCGGTTCGATTTCTGAACGTGTCTTGCTGGAGACAAGGATCAAGGAGGCGCCGATCCCTTGGATCCGTGCGAGAGCTTCGTCGGCGGCATTGTAGGCATAGGTGTCGGCATCGAGCAGGCTACCGTCCAGGTCGGTCAGGATCACGATTCGGGCCATAAGTGGAGATGCTCCTTTGACCAGGCAGTATACGGAAGTTTGGCGGTGGGGCAAACCGGCCCCGCGAGGAACCCACCTCTATCGGTTGAAGGCCTCCACACTTAACGGGCATGGGGGCTGGGACCGTCACGCACGACGCGATTCGACGTGTAATTGACGGGGGGCTAGGCGTCCAGTTCTGACACAAGAGAAACCCCGATTTAGGAACGGGCGGCTTTTGCCGAAGAATGTGCAAAATTGGTTGGTGATGATGAGCAGAGGGATCCAGGGGGACTCGAATTCCCGCTAAATTTGAGGGCTGCTCAGGGCAAAACCATACAGTCGATGAGGCACCCGGCTTGCATCGTTCTGATTGTTTTTTCTTCACCTCCTGCTTTGGACTCAGCACTGCCACACCGTACTGGTTGTCCCGAGGGGCGGCGAAATAGCCAAAACCCTGGAATCTGCTAAGGTTATACTGTGCGATCCGACAAGAAATCCCCCCTCAAATCCGACAAAAAGACCCCTCCTAAGATCCAGAAGAAGGGCGTCGTCGGCTACAACAAAAAGTCGGCGTTGTTGGAAGACGCGATTACCCAAATGAATGCCGGCAAATACGGCCGGGCGTCGTCTGCCTTGAAGGAACTCCTAGCCCTCGATCCCCACAATGCCGAGGCCCGGCGTCTGTTTGCCACCTTGCATCTCCGGCTCGGCAGCCTGATGAGCGCGCGTACCGCATTTGAATCTCTCGCCCGCGAGGCCTTGGAGCGGCAGGACTATTGGTTGGCCGAATCCCTCCTGAGGGAATATCTCGTGGCCGGGCCCCGCTGTGTACCGTTCCTCGACATGTTGGGCCATGTGTACGAGGAAAAGGGCGACGCGATGGCCGCAGTTGCGGAGTACGGGAAGGCCGTCGAAGTCCTGTTAGAAGATCCGGATCCGGACAATCCAAACCGGGCCAGTGATCTCTTCGCCAAGATTCGGGAATTGGCTCCGGCCAGCCCCGTGGCATTTCGCTTTGCCGCCATGTTCGATGCCACAACCGGGCTGTTGATCCAGCAGGCGGTACCTCCTGCCGCAGACTCCATTACTCCTTCGGCTGAGCCGGCTGTGTCCGGCGACCTTCCTGCTGATCTGCCCAGCGAGCCGGGTTCTGCCCCCGAAGTTCACAGTGCGAACCTTGAGGTGACCCCGGCAGAGCAGCCTCCGTCCGTCGCAATCGAGCAATCGCTTGAAGTTGCCGAACCAGTCCTGCCGGACACTGCGGCTCCTGTTGAGACGGCGACAGCGGAGGGCAAGAAGCCTCAGACCGAGCCGCCTGCTTTGGCTGATTCGATTTCCATCCCCGAGGGTCACCTCCAAACAGTCTTTGCTGACTCCTCGGAATCAGCGTCCGCTCCGTCGCTTTCGGCAGCGTTGGAGTCAACGTCCGAGGCCATTCGGTCAGTCGAGCCGGTGGCCCCCGCGCAGCCGGTGATGCCCGTAGAAGCAGGGATGCCCGCAGAAGCAGTGGCGCCCGTGGAATCAGCGATGCCGATCGAAGCAGCGGCTCAGCCTGCCAGTGTCCAGCTGAGTGAATCGATCGCGGACCAGACCATCGAGGCTCCAGCAGAGCCGATTCCCTCGCCCATCGTGCCGGAAGTTCTATCCCAGCCCAGCTCAGAGCCGATCGCTGCCGCTCCGTCGAGCCCGGCGCCGATGCCGTGGGACCAAGTTCAGGAAGTCGCCGCGGAGTTGCCGGCTGCTTCTGCTCCAGAAATGAAGGAGGAAGCGCCGGTCGAACCGCCGCGTCCGTCCCTCGAGCTCATCTCGCAACCCAGCCCGTTCCCGATTGCGACAGCGCCGACTGTTCCGGCAGCGATGCCGTGGGATCACGTTCAGGAGTCGCCGGTTTTGGTGTCGCCGCCGACCGATGCGACCTCGGATCGGGTTGAACCGATTGCTCCCTCCGCGCCCTCGTCCGCGGTCTTGGCAGGCGATCAAACGATTCCCCCGATCGCATCGAGTGCGGCCCTTTCGTGGGATGAAATTCTCAAGGCCGTTGAGCAATTCCGAACGGAAGCTTCCTCGCAGCTCGCCGCCCCGCCCGTTCCGGCCGAGGAGCCGACTGCTGGTGCTCCGCGATCTGAAACGATGCCGAATCTTCCGGCGCCAGCTGAGATGGAGTCCCTCGGCGCCGATCACCAGATTGACATGCCGCCTGCTTCTCTCCCGGAAGTCGTCCTCGACGCAACGCCACTATCCGCTCCGATGCCCTGGGAACAGGTTGAGCATGACACCGTAGCCATTCCACGCCTGGAGCGCGAGCCTGAGTTCGGCTCCATGCCCGTCGTGCCGAAGCCGGACACGCAGGACCCGACACTCATTCTACAGCCGCCGCTGGATCAGCCTGACAGCCCCTCGACCGCGCAGGCAGGGCAAGCACCGGATGTCACGAGCGACGCCCCGCCGGCCGAGCCAGCATTGCGAATCCTATCGCTCGATACCCCAGTTGCCGCTCCGTCGCCCATTGAAAAGACGATCCACATTCCGCCCGTAGCCCTGGAACCTGCCGAGGAGGTCCCGTCGGCGGCATCTCCAGAATCCAAACCGGTCTTGGCCGAAGCCGGGCCGGTGTTGGAGTCGGTGGTTGAGCAGCCGGCCGCGCCTATAGACGCACCTGCCCTTGCAACTGCGAAGATTGCGGTAAGTGAGCCGGCACCTACGGTGATTGACAAGCACGAGCCAGTTCCAGCAGTCGCGCAACCCTCTGCGGCTGTGCCGTCGCCCGTCATAGAGCCACCGTCGGAAGACACCTTTACACTCGCAGTCGAAGCGCCCCTCGCAGTTTCACCAGCTGAGCCGGTAGTAGTCGAGCCTGAGGAGGTTGTCCCCGAGCCGCCTGCCTTGCGGCTGGCTACTGAACCTGCCCCCGAACCAGTTCCATTGCCGAAGGCAACGCCTGCACCGCAGCCGGCAGTGATGGCAGCACCGGCCTTTACGTTGGCTCAGCCGGGGGCGAGTGAGCAACTGACACGACCGGCACCGACCTCGCCTGCACTGCCGGAAGCTGTACCTCCTCCGGCGCCTGAGGCAGCAGCGCCGCCGGAGTCAGTCGTTGTCGAGTCTCCGGCCCTCGTGCCGCAAGCAGCAGCCGAGCTCATTGAGATTGCTCAATCTACCGAGGTGCTGTCTCCGCCGCTAGAAACTGCAGCGGTGGAATCGCCAGTCGAGATCGTTCAGGAGCCAACTCAGACTGAAGTCAGCAGGGCGGTGGTCGAAGTAGTTGAAGAGCCGGCGCAGGTGGTCGAGCCAGTCCCAGCGGCAGCGGCACCGGTAGAAGCGATTGAGGTCCAGGCGCTTGAGCCTCCCCCCGCGACTATGAGCCCGCTCGAGGTCCCGACTCCGGCTCCGCCCCAGGCCGCTTCGGTTGCAGAGCCCACGATTTCGGCAGAGCCCGTGGCTCCGCCGCCGCAACCGATTCCTGCTCCGGCAGCAGAAGACAATATAAAAATTCTCTGGAACGATTCTTCAGGACGCACTGCCCCGCGTTCATCCAGTGCCGGCTTGTTTGGCCGATGGCTCAAGAAGCCAAGCGAGGAACCCGCTCCGGAAGCACCGGTGGTCGAGGAGCCGGTCAGCGAAGTCCCCGCTGCAGTGTCCGAAGCGGATTCCAGTGTCATGCGCCGCGAGGCTGCCGCATCGGCTGTTGATGTGCTCTTCGACCGCACCAGCGGACCGCAACCGGCATCGAGTGAGGAGTCGATTGCCAAACCGAAACCGAAAAAGCGGACGGGCGGACGGGCAGCCAATCAGGCGCGCATGGCCGTCACGGTCTTGCTGGGAACCTGCTTTTCCACGACCCGGTCGTTGGTGTTGTCGCTCGTTGCCCTGGTCGGGCTGGTGATCGCGCTGGCGGCTATTGGGATAGGTGCTGCGGGTCTGACGTGGGTGTTCCTCGAAGAACAGCCGAACGGGGCCTATCACAACATGACAGCCGTGCCGCAACGCACACTGCAGGATGCCTCGAAGAACGGGTATTTCATGCTGCTCGGCTTCAGCCTCCCGACCAACCAAGATCCGGTTCTGGCGGGTTTTGAGCGGAAGGTCGATGACTCCGATGCGGAATTTGCGCGGGGCTGTCTGGCCGGGGACGGCGGCAGCGGTGCCGTGCGACAGGGTGCTTCCGCCGACGTGCTGGGAAAATGGTACCGCGCGGGCGACCCGGCCGCTCAGATGAGTGGCGAGCCCTCCGGTGTGAAGGCGTGGATCGGCCAGGCGGATGTCTCGATGGGCCGCTACAGGCAGTGGCTCAAGATGCCGTTTGAAGACTGGGGTTATGGCGAAGGCGCAAGTCCGAATTGTGGCGTGATCTTGTATGCGCACCGGCTCTACGTCGCCGAAGGGTTTGCCCAGGACCAGGATGCCGGGGTGGATCGGTTGGAAGCCGACCTGGGAGCATGGCGTGCCGTGCTTGGTCATGCCAAGACACTGCCGATCAAGATGCTGGCTACGTCCGCCATGAATGACGACATCGCGGTCGTCAGCGGCCTGCTCCTGCGTCCTGATCTCGAGGAGCGCCTGATCGGCCGATTGGCGAAGATGGCCCGCCCGCTCGATCAGGTGGAACAGTCGATGCGTTGGCCCATGCAGAGCCAATTCGTCCAAGCGACGAAAACCATCGATCAAGCCTTGAAGCATGACAAGGGCGAGACACGGCCGTTCTACGTATCGGTCGCTGCTGCGATGCCGCTTCCCAAACAGCGTCGGTTCAACGATTATGCCGAGTATTACGAGGCGGCCGGAAAGGTAGCGTCGGAAGGCCAGTTCAGCCACATTCCCAAACGCGGCCAGTTCGTTCGCACCCCGGCGGATGGGTTCACGGATTACCTCGTGAATCCAATTGAGCACATCATCGGACTTGAGCCGTTACCTGCCTGGGAAACCTACGGTGGGCTGGTGCTTGAGACCGATGCGAGGTTGAGATTGGCCGGGCTTCAAGCCTGGCTGAGACGTACCTCACCGGAGCAGGACCTTCTCACGCGCGTGGCAAAGGCGGGCCAGGCATTTTACGATCCCTTCACGGGGCTTCCCATGCTGGTCAATCTGAAGCGGGGATTGTTTTACAGTGTCGGTCGCGACCTCAAGGATAGTGATGCCTCAGCCCCGGCAGACGTGGTGGCCTCCATCCCTTTGATGCAAGGGCAGGAAGGCAAGCGCAGCGGTAAGGCCAGGTAGCCCTCCCTCAGGCAGTCGTAAGTCCTCACTCTTTGCGGGTGAGTTCTCGCCCGCAACCTCCTGTCAACCAAATGCCTCGTCGTACGTTGTTCATGCCGGGGTCAGATTGCCCTTCAAGGGCTGGTCTTGGACGAAATGCGGCGAACCATGGCACACCAGCGGTCAGGAGAATGGGTTGAGGCGGTCGAGCCGGAATTGTACGGAGTGGTCCGACGGCTTGACGGCGGAGACCGTTGGGCTGAGAATCGGCTGAGTCCGAACCCTGTCCTTGTCGGCAAGGAGAGGGGGTAGGTGGCGATGGACGGGATACAGTCCCGACTCCTGGCCCCCGCGCAGCCCGGCAGCCTCTGCCTGGGCGGGAGGGCGATACTGCTGGAGCAGACCCAGGCATTGGATCGATTTCTTGCGGGGATCGAGCGCCGCGCGTTTCGGATGGCTCATATTGCCACCGGAAACGAGGACGAGGCGATGGACCTCGTGCAGGATGCCATGCTCAAGCTGGTCGATCGCTACAGCCATCGGCCTGAGTCGGAGTGGGGCCCGCTCTTTCATTGCATCCTGCAGAGCCGCATTCGAGATTGGTATCGTCGAACGCGGGTCAGGAACCGATTCCGGGAGTGGTTCGGGGGAAGTCAGGCCGAGGACGATGAAGAAGATCCGCTCGATCGGCTGCCCGATACCTCGGCTGTCCCGGCGGATGAGGAATTGCGGCGGAAGCGTGCCTGCCTGGCTCTTGATCGGGCGCTTCGCACCTTGCCGTTGCGCCAGCAGCAGGCCTTCCTCCTTCGAGCCTGGGAAGAATTGGATGTTGCCTCGACGGCGGCAGCGATGGGCTGTTCGGAAGGAAGCGTGAAGACGCATTTTTATCGAGCGGTGCAGGCCCTGAGAAAACATTTGGGGGAGCATTGGCCATGAGTAAGCGCGTTGACGAAACGGTCGACCCGCTCTCGGCGTCGGCTAAACTGGTACTGGATGATGCTGTTCAGCAACTCGATCGGGACACGACGCTGCGACTCCAGCGGGCCCGCATGCGCGCCCTTGAGGGGGCTGCTCATGGTCGGCCGTGGCTGGCATGGGCCGGCGGGTTGGTGCTCGCATCGGCGGCCATTCTCACGGTCGTACTCTGGGAGGCTCCCACGGCGATCGAGCCCCATAGCCATATGCATTTGCTGGAGGATTTGGACTTGGTGACGTCGACCGAGAACGTCGAAATCTCCGAGGACCTCGAATTCTACGATTGGCTCGCCGATGCCACTTCGACGATCGGGTAATTGGGCGCTGGTCGCAGTTTGCGTGTGGGTTCCCGTAGTCCTCCAGGCCGCGCCGCAAGCGGTGGCGCCGAGTGAAGCCCTGGAGGCAGATTTTCTCGATTTTCTGGAATCCTTGGAGCAAGAGGACGAGCTTCGCGGCGATCCCTTCCAGGAGCCACCGGTCGAACCATCACCTGAAGCGCCTCATGCTCGAGGCCGGGCCGACAAGGAGAAGGCCCTGACGCCGTCCCGGAAACCAGCGCCGCCGGCGCCGGTGAAGCAGGGCTCGGCCACGACAACACCGCAGTCAAAGCCATGATTCGCACACTCTTGCTTCTGCTGGTCATCGCTACCTGTCTTGCCGGGCCTGTCTGGGCGCAGCGGGACGCGAAGGGGGTGCCTTGGAACCAGCTTTCTCCGGATGAACAAACCGCCCTGCAACGGTTCAGCGAGAAGTGGGACCAGTTCCCACCGAATAAGCAGGAGCGATTGCTCAAGGGGGCGCGCCGCTGGAATGCGATGACGCCGGAGGAACGGAAAGACGCGCAGAAGCGGTTTCGTGCGTGGCAGAATATGCCGGATGACCAGCGGCGGCAAATGCGGGAACGGTTCCAACGTTTTCGGGATCTCTCTCCGGAGGACCGCGAGGCGGTGCGGAAGGCGCGCAGGTGGTTCAAGTCGTTGCCGGAGGAGCGCAAGGAGGAACTGCGGAAACAATTCAAGGGAATGTCGCCGCAGGAACGCCGCGCCTATCGAGAGCAATTGCGCCGCGATATGATGGAGAAGCCGGCTGGTACGCCTTCCCCTGCCACTGAACCCTCCCCGAAGTCCTCTGCCGCCGAGGATTGAGCAGGAGGTCTCACTGCTTCGAGGCGGATTCTTCCTGGTGGGTACCGACCCCGGTTCCCCGCTGGTCTTTCACGTAGACGCTGCCCTTCTTCGCCTTCGCGACCTTTTTCAATTCAGACGCGATCTTGCTGACGTCACCGGGGTGTGAAATCTCGCGATGTTGGTTGGTCACGACGGCGATCGAGAGGCTCATGACGGCAAAGCGCTCGTGGTTGCCCTTGCGATCCACGGAATCGATGTAGCCCTTTTGCCGATCCTCCGGGTCGTAAAAGTCCGGAATGACGAGGTCGAAGCGTTTGATGAGGGTTTGGCAGATGGCGTCGATCGTCTGTGGCGCGCTCATGAAGACAAAGTCGTCGCCGCCCACGTGGCCGACGAAGCCGTCGGGGCCCGCCAGTTCACTGACCACCGTGGTGAGGATGCGGCAGGTCACCACCAGGACTTCGTCTCCACGGGCATATCCGTACCGGTCGTTGAACGACTTGAAGTTGTCGATGTCCAAGTACGCCAGCGCGAACGGGGCCTTGCTCTCGATGCGGGCGGTCGTTTCATGCAGGATGGTAGTGTTGCCGGGAAGTCGCGTGAGGGGATTGGCGTCGAGCGACCGCGCCAGTCGGCTGAGGCACAGTCGCACCCGCTGTGTGACTTCTTCTGCCCGGTAGGGGATGGCGATATAGTCATCGATGCCCAAGGCCGTCCAATCCAAGTCACCGACCCGAATGTCACGGATAAGGAAGACCAGCGGCAACCGACCGAGGAAGGGATCAGCCCGGAGGTCGCGGGCCAAGGTTTCGGCCGATCGACCGTTCGTGCCCTCGGCGGCGAGTACCAAACCGGGAGGATCTTGTACCAGTTCGTGTAGGGCGAGCCCCGTTGCTTCACCCACCACGACGTTGAATCCAGCTTTGGCGAGCCACGCCGACAGCCGCTCGATTTCACCCGGATCATTGTGCAGCAGGAGGATGCGTCGGTTGGTGGGCGGGTGGCTCATAGGTAATCGTCGATCGTCTGGAATTCCTCGCTCGCCTTGGCCAGGCAGTCGGCAAGGCTCTGCTCATCCAGGCCGACGAGTTTCCATGCCGCCTGGGACAGCGGCGGGACCAGGTCATCGCCGGAATGGCCGCAGGCCATGCCTTTGACGAGAATGTCGGCGACATGGACGATGGCCGTTTGGAGCTTCGCGTCTTGGGCAGCGGTGGGGGTGTGATGGAGCATGATCGGTTCGCGCAGCGTGATGGGTAGGTGCCAGGCCGACGCCAGCCAGCCGCCGACGTCGGCGTGGGTGACCTCGAACAGCTCTTGCTCCGTTTCCATCAGATAGCGGTCCTGTCCCTTGTTGGCCGCGGTGATCTGGCGGCCGACGTCAGGCCATTTGACGTACAGCACGACCTTCCCGATGTCGTGCAGCAAGCCGGCTACGAAGGCCTCTTCGGGATTCTTCATCCCCGCTTTGGTGCCGAGAATGTGGGCTGTGATGGCGACGCCGAGCGAATGACGCCAGAGTTGATGCATGCCGGCCGTCTTCATCATGTCGAAGGCGGTGGCGCAGAGGGTCAACCCCTTCACGACATTCAAGCCGAGCACGACGACGGCATGGGCCACGGAGGCGATGCGGGAGGGAAAACCGTAGAAGGGGGAATTGGCCAGGCGCAGCACTTTCGCGGAGAGAACTTGGTCCTTTTCGATCAGGATCCCGATCTCTTCGGCCGAGACATTCGGCCGACCGATCATCGAGGCGAGCTTCTGCACGACGTGGGGCAAGGTCGGCAGCTCGCCGACCTGCTCGATGCGTTTCTTGAGATCGACTTTCGTGGTTGGGCTCATGAGGAAGAACCTGAGGCTTCGCCGACGCCGTGCGTGTTTCGCAGGTGTTGCCGGATCGCTTCAAGAATCAGGCGTTGCTGAGGATCTTGGTTGACGCGGGAAAAGCGGCTGTCGAGATCGGCTTCGAGTTCGGCCAAGGTCTTGCCGTCGGACGAGCCGGCCTCGCCCTCGATGTAGACCGAGGCGAGTCCCAGTTGCCGGAGCCGGCCGATCGTCGCGTCGTCGAGTGCGGCCCCTGAGGCCAGCACGACCATCCCTCCGGAATTCGTGACCGGCTTGGCCAAGACCATGCCCGGCGTCAGTTCTTCGAGCACCACGCGCTTCATGCAGCGATATCGTCCATTGAGCGGCGGGCTGCCGAGGCCGCTATCACGGGCCGCGGGAGATCGCGCAGGTCATGAATTCGGGTTCGTGGTGCGTTATCGGTCGAATCCGCCCAAATCTGTAGGGACCCTGAGACGGTCGGTCATTGAAGGTTGATGGGGATCGCCGGCTGGGGTAGCCGAGCGAGGCTCGCCATGAGCCGGGACGGCACGGACATTACTAGGTTATAGGGCCATTTGATTTCTTGACCGTCCAGGTGTCGTTCCCCACACTGCCCCCCATTCCTAACTGCTAGTACTTACTGTGCACGACGTTGCTCCGTGCCTTCAGGGCCTGCCGATGATGCTGCAACCTGAACACCGCCCGGACGAAGCCGGGCACATTCTGGTCGTGGACGACCAGATCTCAATTCGGGAGATGATGAGTGAGTTTCTGAGACACCTTGGCTACGGCGTGACGCTGGACGAGGGCGGGCATCGGGCGATTGCCCTCTATCAGCAGCGGCCGGTTCGATCTCGTGTTGCTGGATGTCGTGATGCCGGGCATGACCGGGATCGAAGTATTTCGTGTGATTCGGAAGTTCGATCCCCAAGCAAAGGTGATTCTCTTCTCGGGGCAACCGTTCGCTCAGCCGTATCGGGAACTGCTCGACGAGGGGCTCCGCGGTTTCATCAAGAAGCCATTCGACTTGGATGATCGATCCAGCCTTTTGGCGGCACAGCTCCATCAGCGGTGACGAATCGAGCACAACGCCCGTCAGTCATTGCCTCGGTGGTCAGGCATCACTGAGAGCATTCCGGCCGAATAAATGCTTGAGCTGTGCCTGGTAGGATGGGCAGACCGTGCATCGCACCGGTAGGGGAGGCGAAAGGATCGACCTGTGCGGGTGACCCAGGCATGCAGCTGCCGGTAGAACGTGCGGGTCGTTCCTCCGGCGATATGCTGCAGCACTGGGGTGACGACGATGGAAGGCCCGGCGCAATCTTCCGCGCCGAAGCATTTGGCGCCCATGTCCCACGCCTGATCCACGGAACGGATCGGGAAGTGATCGTCCAACTCCAAGACAATGGAGTCGGGCTCACGTGGGACGATTGCAGTGTCCATGGCGGCCGGCCCCTACGCCGAAAATGTGTCGTGATGCGCGGATCTTGCCAAGCACGAGCACGGAGTGACCGACGAAGTCGCGGGCGGGATGCGCGTGACTTGACAGGATCACGGACATTCTCGAGAATCGGCTTGCTGTACTCCGCTGTGAAATTTGTCAGCGAAACAATTCTTCAACGGGAGAGCAGAAAGACCGTGTGCCTTCTCACCTCCGGTCTCTGGCAAGCCTTGAGCAAGGAGAACATCGCATGAAGAGTGAAATCTTGTATCCGGGGGCGTTCCCGATGGTTCGGGTGCATCTGAACGACGGCGAGACGGTCAAAGCAGAGTCCGGTGCCATGGTCGGTGCGTCCCCCACGATCGACATCGAAAGCAAGATGGAAGGCGGGTTCCTCGGTGCCTTGTCCCGCAAGATGCTGACCGGCGAGAAGTTTTTCTTTCAGACCCTCCGGGCAGCCCGCGGCGCCGGTGAAGTGCTATTGGCGCCCACGGTGCCCGGTGAGATCGTCATCATGGATCTCGACGGCGTGAACGAATATATGGTGCAGAAGGACGGGTTTCTGGCCGGGGCAGAAGGCGTGAAAATCGAGAGCAAGATGCAGAGCCTGACGCGCGGGCTTCTCGGTGGAGAGGGTTTCTTCATTCTGCGCATCAGCGGGACCGGCCAGTTGATCCTGAACAGCTTCGGCGCGATCCATAAGATCGAGCTCAAGCCGAACGAAGAATACATCGTCGACAACAGCCACCTGGTGGCCTGGACTGCCACGACGACCTACAACATCGAGAAGGCGGCGTCCGGATGGATCGCGAGCCTGACGTCGGGAGAAGGGTTCGTCTGCCGATTCCGCGGTCCGGGGTTGGTGTATATCCAAAGCCGCAATCCGGGGAGTTTTGGGGCATGGATCAGGCAATTCATCCCTGTTTCGGAATAGCGGCTGATGAAAATCCCTCTCTACATCGTTCTCGGCTTCCGACAAATCCTCAATGTCCTCGGAGAGTACACCTCCGGTTTGCGTTCGCCTGTGGCCTTGTCTAGGAGGATTTTGATCGGCCGCTTGAACAGGTGACCGTATTCTCGGGTATCCGAAAGTGGCGTGTGAGCGATTCAGTGAGAATCTGGTCTTCTTATCGGCGGTCGCAAGAAGTTCGATATTGGTGTTGACCGACCTGTCATGATGTCGCCAGCCAACGCGTTGTGTTTTGGTGAAGGTCTTCCCGCCGCCGGCGTGCCTTGCCATGCCGTGGTGACAAGTGATGGGCTGCTCCTCTCGGGAGCGGCCGGGGTGGCTGACCAGTCGATTTCGTTTGCTCAGATCACGGTTGCGGCAGGCGGGCTGGACCATGACCATCTGGTAGTGTCGTGGAGCGACGGTCCCGCAGCGTATACGCTCTACCTAAAGGATCCTTCCGTCATTCTGGCATTTCGTCGCACGGCTCCGCCCGAACTGACTGCGCACCTCGATCGCGCGGCGGAAGAGGTGCGGCGTGCACGTCACCGCCACCGCACCCTCTGGACGGTTGCCGCCGGCATTGTGGTTGGGTTGGGGGTGTTCCTGTGGTTCGGTTCAGACCTGCTGGTGGAGTGGGCCGTCAGCCGTATTCCAGTCGAATGGGAACAAAAGCTGGGCGAGGCCGCCTATCACGATTTTCTTTCCGGCCAGACCGTTACCAAAGAAGGAATGGGAGTGGAGGCCGTGCAGGAAATGACGCGACGGCTGGCGGAGAAGATTCCGAACAATCCTTACAAGTTCGAGGTGTCGGTCGTACAGAGTCCCGTTGTGAATGCCTTCGCGCTGCCGGGCGGATATGTCGTCGTGTTCACCGGCCTTATGAGAAAGGCCGAAAGCGGCGAGGAAGTGGCTGGCGTCTTGAGCCATGAACTCAACCATGTGCTGCAGCGTCACGGGTTGGAGCGGATCGTGAAGACACTGGGACTGGCCGCGGTCGTGACGATCATCTTGGGGGATCAATCCGGCTTGGTCGGTCTGGCAAAGCAACTGGGGGTTGAGTTGGTGACCCTTCGGTTCAGCCGTGAGCAGGAGACCGAGGCCGACCTGACCGGCATCCATCTGCTGCATGAAGCCCGCATTGCGCCGGACGGAATGATTCGCTTTTTTGAACGATTGTCGGAGAAGGACAAGGAACGGCTGGAGTTGTTTTCGACGCATCCCATGAGCGCCGCACGGGCGGAGCGATTGAAAGCCGAACTGGCGGCCCTACCGAAACGAAGTCCGGAGCCCTTCACGTTCGACTGGAATAAGGTTCGCGAGTCGTTGGGGCCGGTAGAGGCCGGAAAGTAACCGGGAGCCATGGCGATGCGACTTGGCGTGGTGTCGGATACGCATGGGTTGTTCGATCGGGCCCTTCTCCGACACCTGGCCGGGGTGGAGAGGATTCTCCACGCGGGCGATATCGGCCGTGCGCAGGTGATTGGACATTTGGAGGCGATTGCGCCGGTCACGGCTGTGTCCGGCAATGTCGATGGCTTCGAGGAGAGCGGATTCCCCGTCGAGCAAGTCGTCGAGCTGATGGGGCATCGGATCGCGCTGTATCATCGGCTGTACGAGGGCGGGCGAATGACCAAAGAGGGGTGGCACTTCCTCGATCGCGTGCGTCCCGACGTCTGCGTGTACGGCCACACGCATCAGCCAAAGGCGGAATGGTTGGACGGCATGCTGCTGTTCAATCCCGGGTCGGCTGGTCCGAAGCGATTCACGTTGCCGCGCGCCGTCGGGCTTCTTGTCCTTGGGACCGATCGGGTCGAGCCGCAACACATTCTGTTGGAGGATCGCGCGGAGTGACCGCTGATTCCATTAGGGAATCGGCCGCAAACTTTTTCGCTCAACATGCCTTGGGCGATTTGGTTATAATGCCGCGCGTGGTGCTCGATGTTTAATTGATTGCACAGGCCTATTCACTCTCATCCGAGGAGGACGTGATATGAAGAAGCTTCTTATGGTGGTAGGGGCATTGATGTTCGTCTCGCAGGCAGGGTTGGCCATGGCTGCCAATCCCGATACGGGGCCGGGGTGCGGTTTGGGCAAGCTGGCCTGGGCCGATTTCAAGAATCAAAAGAATATCGCGCCGCAGGTGATGATGGCGACCACCAACGGCAGTTTCGGCAGCGGGACTTTCGGCATCAGTTCCGGGACCTCCGGTTGTACGAACGACGGACAGGTGTGGGCCGACCAAAGGACCACGATGTTCGCGCTGCTGAATTTTGAAAACCTCACGCAGGAAATGGCGCAGGGGAAGGGAGAGCACCTTGCTTCCTTGGCGACGCTCATGGGCATTCCCGAAGAGCATCACCAGGCGTTCTTTTCGCTGACGCAGGAGCGCTATACGTCGCTGGTACAGACCGGCGAGACGTCATCCGTTGCGCTGGTGAAGGCGTTGAACGATGCCGTGAGCCAGAATCCCGTCCTTGCTCAAGCGGTCACTCGCTAATCTTTCCTGAACGGGGCTCCGGCCTTGCGCCGGGGCCCCGTTGTGTTTGCGCCCCATCGTGCATCTTTTCCTCACGTTCCTGATCCTCCTCCTGTCCGCCTCCGTCGTGTGGGGTGAGGAACGGGTGACCCCCTATCAAGACCGATTGATCGAGGAAGCGACCGCGCGTCGTCTGGCGGATCAGCGGGAATGGCGCCTGCTCCTGCATTATCGAGATGGCTGGTTCGGCGGAATCGAAAGCGAGCAGGACGATCCTGGGTTTTTCCTCTCGCCGAACGGGAAACGGGATCCGGAAGCCGAACTTGCCGCGACGTTGAAGCAGTTTTTCAGCGAGGAGTCGGTCGGCCGTTCGAAGCAACCGGCCCAGTGCGCGTTCATCGCCCGGTATGCGTGGTTGAGCGAGCAACTGCAGTTCGATCCGGCTCAGCTGAAGCCGCTTTCCTGTGAGCGGTTCAATCGCTGGTTCGCCGAGTTTCATGCGAAATCCATTTCCCTGATCTTTCCCGCCGCCTTTCTGAACAATCCGGCATCGATGTTCGGGCACACCTTTCTCCGGATCGATCAGGAAGGCCAGACCCCGCAGACCAGGTTGCTGGCGTACACCATCAATTACGCGGCTGAGGTGGAAGCAGGGTCCGACCTCCTGTATCCGATCCGCGGCATCTTCGGCGGCTATCGGGGGCTCTTTTCGACGATTCCCTATTACTTAAAGGTACAGGAGTACCGGGATATCGAGAACCGGGATATCTGGGAGTATCAGCTCAACTTTACGGAAACCCAAGTTCGGCGTCTCCTGATGCATGCGTGGGAAATGGGCAATGCGTCGTTCGATTATTTCTTCTTCAAGGAGAATTGCTCCTATCACCTATTGGCGTTGCTGGACTATGCGGATCCGTCCCTGCATCTGACGGACCACTTCGTCTTATGGACCGTGCCGGCCGATACGGTCCGACTTCTGTCGGCTCAGCCGGGTTTGGTGGCCGATCGGGTTTACCGGCCGTCCCGGGTGACCCTGATTCGACGGAAACGGGAACGATTGGGAGACGAAGAGTTCGGCTTGGTCAAGCAGCTGGTGGATGATCCGGCGGCGCTGAAGTCCGAGACGCTGACTTCACTGCAACCGGCGCGGCAGGCCTTTGTGTTGGACGTGGCCTCGGATTATTTGCGGTACCGGAGCGAAAACGATCCCGATCGCAGTCCCCTGTATCGTGATCGCAATCGGCAGATTTTGACGGCGCGCAGCGGACTGCGCATTCCCTCGGAGGACATCGAGATCGCCCCGTTCGCTAGGCAGCCTGAATTGGGACATGCCACCTCGCGCGCGGCAGTCGGGGGCGGATGGCGCAATAACGACACCTTTGAAGAACTCACCGTCCGTGCCGGCTATCACGACTTGTTGGACGCTGAACCAGGCTATACCCCGGATGCTCAATTGGAGCTGGTCTCGCTGACCCTGCGCCATTACGACAGGGCCGACCAGGCGCGGATCGAACGGGCGACCCTTGCGAACATCATGTCGCTTTCGCCGATGGATCGACTGTTTCATTCCCCGTCCTGGAAGCTGAATATCGGTCTGCAGACCATTCGGCATGGCGACTGCAAGCTCTGCAGCAACGGCGTGGCATCAGGGGGGATCGGGGTGGCGACTGAAACGCATGTGGTCAGACGCGAAGTGTACTTTGCGTTTGCCGAAGTGGAAGCTAATTACAGCAAGGCCTACGAGGAGCGCCATCGTGTCGGGGGCGGCGCATCCGCCGGCATGTATGCCGATCTGGCGGAACGGTGGCGATTCATGGTGACGGGTACGTATCTTCGATATGCCTTGGGAGACAAGTCGGACGATGTTCGCTGGACGGTGGGGCAGCGTTGGACACTGGCGACGAATTGGGCGTTGCGCCTGGAATATAGCCACCGGGACCACGACAACGACGTGCTGTTTTCCCTGCAATCGTTTTTTTGAAGCGGCCCGACGAGAACAGAATGTTTGAAGGAGCTAGTTGCCTGATCGAGTTGATTAATGGTGACGCATGCCTGAGTGCTGTTGAGCATGTGTCTCGGCTTGTCCGGTCGGTGATGTCTTGCGTCGTCGTTTCACGGCCCTAGGGAATCTACTGCGCCGTCTCCGCTTCTCGCGTTTTTATCCGAAGGCCATTTGACAAGATTCATGAGGTTACCTATACTCCGGCGTCGTAGAGCCCGGCCCTGCGTGGGATAAAGGGCGTGGGCAACTAACCGCTAACCTCGAAGAGGGAGGACTTATGAGGAAGTTTACCGTTCTGTGTTCTCTGAGCCTGATCACTGCTGCGTACCTCAGCCTCACCGGCTGCCAGATCGTAGCGTCCCCGATGGCGGGCGGAATCTACAACGAAACCAAGTACGGCGATGTGGCTACGACCCACAACACGGCCACGAAGGAAGGCAAGGCCTGCGGTCAGTCGATCCTCGGCTGGGTTGCCACGGGTGACGCGAGCGTCTCGGCGGCGAAAGCGGCCGGCGGCATCACCACGGTGGCTTCGGTCGATCACTCGGCGAAGAACATCCTCGGGATCATCGGCGAATGGTGCACGATCGTTAAGGGCAGCTGATCTCCCGGTTCTGTGTAATGGGAAAAGGGTCTTCGGGCCGATGGTCCGGAGACCCTTTTTCTTTCTTCGCCCAGTCCCTCCCGGCATGGTACGGTTAGTTCAGTATGTGGCTTGTTGCCTGCGCCGCCGGACTACTTCTCCTCCTCGGTTTCCCGCCGACGGGTCTGACCGCCGAATTCGGTGACATCGAGCTTTCCGCTTACGCGCTCGGCAGTTGGCCGCGGGATAACGGGATCTTCAACCAAGGTTCGACCGTCGACGTTTCGATCAAGCAGGGCTTCGGGGCCGGGCTGAAAGCGGGGCTGTTCCCGCAATTCACCAATCGTATCCTGGGGCTTGAACTCGATTCTTCCGGCCATGGCGGCGCCTTATCGTTTCCCAACCGGCCGAACAGTCAGGATCACGGCACGGGCCGCTCCAATCTCTTGGTCCTCAATACGATGTTCAATTTGATTCTCCGGTATCCTGGAGAGACGGTCCGGCCGTATGTGGGGATCGGCGCCGGCTGGTCTCACGGCACGTTGCTCAACCCCAATATCATCGGCCGCGCCGACAAGGATTTCGAAACCGCGCGGGCCCTGGGGCATCAATATGTGGGAGGGGTGCAAATCGCGGTTACCCCGAAAGTCTTTGTCTTCGGCGAATACCGGTACTTCTCGGCCAACTATCACTGGGATGGGTTAGCGGTGGACTTCCGTACGCACTATGGGTTGATCGGCGCCGGTCTTCGGTTCTGACAAACTGCATCCGGCCTGAGGCATGAGGGAGATGCCATGAGCTTTCTGGATTCCTTCTTTGTGTATCATCCCGCTCCGTGGGAAGATCGCGACTGGGCGAAGGTCAGCGGCGTTCCCATCGATGAGGTGTGGTTCCAGGCGGCGGATGGGACGAGGTTGTTCGGATGGTACGCCGAAGGGACGGCGACGAACGCAGTCTTACTCTGGTGCCATGGGAATGCCGGCAACATGATCCACCGTCTGGAGAATCTCCGCGCGCTGTACCAAGCGGGGCTATCCGTGTTCCTGTTCGACTACCGCGGATACGGTCGGAGCCAGGGACGGCCGACAGAGGATGGACTCTATGCGGACGCGGTCGGCGCGTATGACTACCTGACCCGAGGGCGCCGCATCAGGCCGGAGCGGCTGGTGATTTTCGGCCGTTCGCTCGGCGGCGCGGTAGCAGGAGAATTGGCGGTGCAGAAGCCGGCTATGGGGCTCGTGCTGGAATCCTGCTTCCCTTCGATTGAGACGGTCGCACGCCACTTTTACATGGGGCTGCCGGTGCATTGGTTCTTGGGGGCGGCGTTTCGGCTCGAGGATCGACTCCGACGGCTCTCTTTGCCCAAGCTCTTCATTCATGGCGACCGCGACGACGTTATTCCAATTGAGTTGGGGCAACGCGTCTTCGCGGCGGCAAAACCGCCGAAGGAGTTTTACGTGGTGCGCGGGGCCGATCATAACAACGTGCCGTCCGTCGGCGGGCAACCCTACTACGAACGATTCACAGGTTTTTGCACATCGGCCCTGCGGCAATAGCGTGTGCTCCTACCGAGGTCTCTTGCCGGTTGGAATGCGACATCTTCCTCGAAAATATGGCGGGTTCCCATACAATTTGATACAGTGCGCCACCGATGATTCGGCGCGCTGCGGCGCGCCATGGGAATAAACGAGGGAATAGTGCAAGGAGGCATGGTGAATCGGATGGGGCGGCGTTGGGCCGGCGCGCTTGCCGGTGCGGTGGGTCTATGTGTGATGGTGGGTTGTGCGGGCACTCAGGCCGGGAAGGTCAATGCGCAGACCATGCCGTCTGCGATGGAGACGAGCGAAAAGGATTCCGACACAATCCTGCCGGCTCCGCCGACCGTACGCCTCGTGGCCAACAAGCCTGCGTCTCCGCCCCCTGCGGCCTCGGCGCCGCCGGAAGATCCGTTTTATGACCCATTTGCCAAGGCCGATGAGGGGGGAGCGGAAGAGGAATACGATCCCTGGGAACCTTTTAATACGAAAATCTTTGAGTTCAATCGTCAGGTCGACCGGTGGGTGTTGAAGCCCATCGCGAAGGGCTACAATTTCATCGTGCCTGATGCCGTACAGATCGGGGTCAGCAATCTTTTCTACAACCTCCGCTTTCCTTCCCGCTTGATCAACAATGTCGCGCAGGGCAAGTGGACCGGCGCCAGGATGGAAGTCGGCCGCTTTCTTCTGAACAGTTCGTTCGGCCTTGGCGGGTTGGTCGACGTGGCGAAGTATCTCAACGTGACGACGCCGGAAGAAGACACCGGTCAAACTCTCGGATACTACGGGGTGAAGCCGGGGCCCTATCTGGTGTTGCCCTTTCTTCCGCCCTTCACCGTGAGGGATTTCGCCGGGTACATGGGGGATATTGCGTTGAATCCGATCAACTGGCTGGTGTTCCCCTTCATCGAGATCGAAGGGGTGCCCTCGCTGGTGGCGCACCATAACCGCGCCACCTCGACGATCGTACAGTTCAGCGGCCGCGTCGGGGAAATCGTCAACGACCGCTCATTGAATCTGGAAAAATTCCAGGGGGTGGAGGAGGCGACGCTGGATCTCTATACCGCCGTGCGAAACGCCTATCTCCAGAAGCGGGCAAGAATGATTCGGGACTAGCGGATGACGCCCAGTTCCTTGCCGACCTTGGCGAATGCGGCGACGGCCCGTTCCAAGTGTGTGCGGGTGTGGGCAGCGGACATTTGGACACGGATGCGAGCCTGCCCTTTGGGCACGACCGGATAGCTGAACCCCACCACATAGATGCCTTCTTGCAGCAAGCGCTCGGCCATTTGTGAGGCCAGCCTGGCCTCGCCGAGCATGACCGGAATGATGGGATGGTTTCCCGGTACCAACGTGAAGCCCGACTCGGTCAACCGGCTGCGGAAGAATTCAGCGTTGTCCTTCAGCGTGGCCCGGAGCGCATCTCCCTGCGCGACCAGTTTCACGGCCTTGAGTGCGGCGGCGGCAATCACAGGCGGGAGGCTGTTTGAAAACAGATACGGACGCGAGCGTTGGCGCAGCAGCTCGATCACTTCCTTGCGCCCGGTGGTGAACCCTCCGGCTGCGCCTCCCAACGCTTTTCCCAGGGTGCTGGTGACGAGATCCACCTTGTCGGCGACGCCGAACAGGTCCGGCGTCCCGCGTCCATGGCGGCCGAGGACACCGGTGGCATGGCTGTCGTCGACCACGACGGCGGCATCGTATTGCTCGGCCAGTTCTACGATTCGATCCAACTTCGCCACGTCTCCGTCCATCGAGAACACGCCGTCGGTGACGATCATTCGGACTCGGCTCGCACGCGATTCGGACAAGCGCGACTCCAATTCCTCCATGTCGCCGTGCGCGTAACGAAGCCGTGCGGCTTTGCAGAGGCGAATGCCGTCGATCAGGCTGGCGTGGTTGAGCGCGTCGCTGAGCACCGCGTCCTGCTCGTCGAGCAGCGTTTCGAAGAGGCCTCCGTTCGCGTCGAAGCAAGAGCTGTAGAGGATCGTGTCGTCGGTGCCGAAAAAAGTGGAGAGGGCGTTCTCCAGCTGCTTGTGCAACCGTTGCGTCCCGCAAATGAAACGCACCGACGCCATGCCGTATCCCTGCTCGGCCAGTCCGTCGGCCGCGGCTTGCTTTACGTCCGGATGGTTCGCGAGTCCGAGGTAGTTGTTGGCGCAGAGGTTGATGACTTCGCCTTGCGCGACACGGATCTCGGCGCTCTGGGGCGAGAGGAGTTCGCGCTCGCTTTTGTAGAGGCCGGCCGACTTGATATCGGCCAACTGCAGCTCGACTGCTTTCTTCAGCGCGGAGTACGCCATTGATGCCGTCACACGGAAGACGTGAAACGAAGAACGCGGGTTCTCGATGTCACTATGGAAACAGGACTACTTTGCCGCATTGACCGGACTTGATCAACTCAAATCCTTTGGCAAAGTCCTTGAGGGGAAAGGTGTGGGTGATGACTGGGCGAATGTTGAGGCCGGCTTTGAAGAGTCCGGCAAGGCGGTACCAGGTGCTGAAGAGGCGACGGCCCGTGATGCCGTGGACGCGGATGCCCTTGAAGATGACCTCGTTGGCCAGGTCGAGCGTGACGGGGTCGCTGGGAATGCCGAACAGGGTGACGCGACCGCCGTTCTTGACGGAGCGGAACGCATGGTGCAGCGCGATCGGGTGGCCCGACATTTCCAAAGCCGCATCGACCCCTTCTCCTTGGGTGATGTCCTGAATGGCTGCGGCAACCGCATCGGCGCCGTCGGTCTTGGTGTTGAGCGTGTGGTCGACCCCGACTTGTTTGGCCAAGCCAAGGCGGTAGTCGCTCACGTCGGTGGCGATGATGGTGGCGGCGCCGGCGGTGCGCGCGACCGCCGCAGCGAAGAGTCCCGTGGGTCCGCAGCCCGTGACCAGCACCGTGTGTCCCGTGAGGTCCTCGACCAGTGCCGCGTCCACCGCATTCCCCAGCGGTTCCTGCACCGAAGCCAACTCGGCGGGAATATCCGGTGAGGTTTTCCAGAGTACGGTTTCCGGGAGCACGATGAACTCGGCGAACGAGCCGTCCAGATCCACACCCAGAATCCGGTAGCGTTTGCACACATGCGCTTGGCCGGTTCGGCACTGGAAGCAGGCACCGCAGGTCAAATGGGATTCGGCCGCCACGTAGTCGCCGACTTTGACGAGCGTGACGTCTGCGCCGACCGCCACGACCTCGCCGCACATTTCATGGCCGATGATGCGCGGCGGGTGAATCCGGCTGTGCGCCCAGGCATCCCAATTGTAGATATGGGCATCGGTGCCGCACAGCGACGTGGCCTTCACCCTGATGACGGCGTCGGTGGGGCCTGGGCTGGGGTCGGGGCGGTCGGTGTAGGTGAGTCCCGGTTGCGGTGCCGATTTGACCAGGGCCTTCATGGCTCCATTATAGCAAGCGGGTGGGAAATGCCCAGTCCTCGAGAAAAAACGGGTTGCACTGATCTCAGCGGCTGAGTAGGATGCCATCATGCCGTTCTGTTGCTTCATTACGCGCCGTTTCCCTTCGGCCGGATCGGCCCTCATTTTTGCGTTGTGCCTGGCGGTTTCTCCCGTCTTCGCCGGCGCACCGTCCTCCTCTTCCACCGCGCCTGCCGCCAAGCGATGGGCTCAGTTTGACTTAGTCAACACCGAGGCCGATGGCACGGTGCAAGCGGGTAAGGATTTGGTGCTTAGTCTGACGTTCGGGGGGGTGCCTGCCGGAACGGAATCCGTCATGGCGATCATCGAGTCCCCCGGCTTTCAGAGCCAGATCGTGTCTCTCAGCGAGGACGAAACGCCTGCCGTGTACCAGGGGACGGCGATCTTGGAACCCAATTCGGTGTTGAAGAGCCGGACGACCGTGCTGCCCAAGGCCGTGCGGGTGCGGGTGACTTTCGCGCGCGCTAAAATTACCGGACTCGAAGAATATCTGAAACGTGATGTCTACGTAACCTTGGGAGACCGGCCTCCGGAGGAAGAAGAGGCCGAAACGGCGCCGGCCGCAGAAGCTGAAACGGCCGAGACAGACTCCGTCGCGGCGCAGAAGGCCATGGAGCATGTACTGACGGTCAATGCCACGATTCCCGAAGAAGACTTGCTGCCGCTCCCGGCACCGGGTGAATCCAAAGCCTACTGGAAACAAGTCGGCGATTTGATCAGCCGGAACTGGGCGCGCCACGTTCGCGCGATCCGGCGGGCTCCCAGCGGCGAGGTCGTCCGGGTGAAGTTCCGGATGTATGCCAGCGGGGTGGCGCAGCTCATTCAGATCGAGCGCGGGTCCGGCGCGCGGGATATCAACGAGGCCGGGCTTCAGGCGGTCATCCATGCGCATCCCTTTCCACCGGTACCGGCCGATTTGGGCAACGACGCGGTGGATGTGCACGTGCGGATGCGAACCGGCGCCAAGGTCGCGGCGCAGGACGTTCAGACCACCGTGGAAAAGCGGCCTCTCAAGGCGACGACGGTTCCTGGTAAGCCGACTGAGAAGCCCGCCGCCGACAAGGCGCCGGCCGAAAAAGTGTCCCCGGATAAGACCGTCATAGAGAAGGGTGCCACGGAGAAACCGCAGGCAGACAAACCGGCAGTGGACAAGGCACCGGCCGAGCCCGGCGCAACAAAGGAGACTCCATGATGCGAGCGAGAGTGAGGGCCAGTGCGCTGGGTGGACTGATTGTGACGCTTTTCGTGGGCAGCATGACAGCCCAGGCGGAGACGGCCCGATACGATGTCGATCTCGATCACTCCATCGTTGAATTCAAAGTCGCGCACATGGTGGTGTCCAAGACGACCGGACACTTCAAGGACTATACCGGGTTCATCGAGATGGATCCGGAGGCCGGTACGGTGAAGGCGCTCGAAGCCACGATCAAGACCGCCTCCGTCAACACCAACCACGAGAAGCGGGACGCGCATCTGCGTGACGCGGACTTTTTTGAAGTCACGAAGTACCCAACCATGACCTACAAGATGAAGAGTTACAAGAAGACCGGCGACGGGTATACCGCGGTCGGCGACCTGACCCTTCATGGGGTCACCAAAGAGATCACGTTGGTGGGCAACTTCAACGGTGTGGCCAAAGATCCCTGGGGCAACATTCGGGCGGGCTTCAATGCCGAAGGGAAGATCAACCGCAAGGACTTCGGGATGGTCTGGAACCGGACGCTCGATACGGGCGGGTTGGTGGTCGGCGACGAGGTGTTGATCAAGCTCGATATCGAATGCATCAAGGCCAAACAGCAATAACAGTCTGGTAATCGTGCCCGTTCCACCGCACAGGTGAAGGGTGCGGCGGAGCGCGCAGGCTACGAAGCGCGGCATGCCCCGGACGGGCATGCCGCTTCCTTCCTTCCATTCAAGTCGATCCCATGCAAGCAATGGTGTTATGCCGGTCCGACGATGTGGCGCGCCACCCGTTGGAGTTGCGTCGGGTCCCAGACCCGGCACCGGGGCCTGGCCAGGTGTTGGTGCGGGTGCGGGTGTGCGGGGTCTGTCGCACCGACCTGCACGTCGTGGAAGGGGAGTTACCTGATATCAAGCCGGAGGTCGTTCCGGGCCATGAAATCGTCGGCGTGCTGGAACAGCTCGGGCCGGGGGTGTCTGGTCTCCGTTCCGGTGATCGAGTCGGCGTTGCTTGGTTGCAGGAGACCTGTGGGAGGTGCGAATACTGTAACAGTAGCCAAGAGAATCTCTGCCAAGGAGCTCGCTTTACCGGGTACCAGGTGGGCGGGGGCTATGCCGAATATGTCGTGGCCAACGCCCGTTATGTGTATCCTATACCATCGGCGTTTACGGATGAGGAAGCTGCGCCGTTGCTCTGCGCCGGCATCATCGGATATCGCGCGCTTCGACTGAGCGGGATTCGCTCCGGTCAGCGCCTGGGGCTCTACGGGTTCGGGGCATCGGCCCACATTGCCATTCAAGTGGCGCGACATTGGGGCTGTTCGGTCTATGTCTGTTCACTGAAAGAGGAGCATCGGGCCTTGGCCCGTGAGCTGGGGGCCGTTTGGGTCGGCGAAGCTGCCGCGATGCCGCCGGAGACGTTGCAAGCGTCGATCATCTTTGCACCGGCCGGTGAGCTTGTCCCGCCCGCCTTGCGGGCGTTGGCCCGAGGAGGGACGCTGGTTCTGGCCGGCATTCATATGTCGCCCATTCCCTCCCTGGACTACGACCGGGAGGTGTTCGGAGAGCGGGTCATCCGAAGTGTGACCGCCAACACGCGTCAGGATGGACTGGATTTGCTGCGGGAGGCGGCAGCCATTCCCATCCATACACATACAGAACCATTTCAATTGGCCGAAGCCAACGAGGCGTTGAGATCCCTGAAGGCCGGAACGATTCGCGGGGCAGCGGTGCTGAGGGTGACATGATCAAGGAAACTGGAATTGTGAAATCGAGGACCGGTAGGATGCATCGAATGTGGCGGCGGGGAATCGTCGGCGGCGGGTTGCTCTGCAGCCTGCTGTTGAGCGGAAACCTCTGGGCATTGGAGTTCACGGCGGATCAAATTACCAAGATCGACGGGAGAATCTCGAAGTCCAACATTTACTATCGCGACAACATGTGGCGGATCGAGCATCACACGATGGGGCCGGTCAACGTCAGCATTGTGCGGAAGGACAAGCGGGTCGTGTGGCTCCTGCTGTCGAAAATGAAGCACTTCAAAACGGTGCCCTATCGGCCGGAGCAGGACCTGCAAGTTTTCGAGAAGCTGGACGGTGAGGTGTCGAGGGAGGAGATCGGGACTGAAACGAGGGAAGGCCATCCGACCACGCTCTATGAAGTGACCGTGAAGCATGGCGAGCAGACGGAGGTCTATTACCAGTGGCTCGCCACCGATATCCATTTCCCCATGAAGTTGGCGAAGAAAGATGGGAGCTGGATCGTCGAATATCAACACGTGAAGCTGCGGGCCGTGACGGATTATCTTTTCAATCTGCCGCTGAATTTTCAGCCGTTGGAAGAGTTCCAAAACCAGGCACCCGCGGAAACAGACAAGCCGAATATGTAGGAGACCAACGACTGGACCGTCGAAGGCGTGAGCCAATCGAATGGTTCGTCGAAGGGAAAGCAATCGGGCAGTGACAGTCTAACCAGCGACGAAGGAGGCATGTCGTGCGAATGGCCGGGTTCGCAAGATTTGGTTTCGTGGTCGGACTCTGTGCATGGGCGGGGTCCGTGTGGGCTTTGGATGTCGGGGATATTCGACAACAGTGGACGCCGCAGGGGAAAAAATTGGCGCAGGAGCGGATCAAGCTGCCTGCCTACGACGAAATGGTTCGGATCCCTGCAGGCCCCTTTACGATGGGTAGCGATCGGAAAGTCGATCGAGCCGCGTATTTGGTCGAGTTCCCACAGCGCCAGGTGTATCTCGACGCCTACGACATCGACACATACGAAGTGACCGCCGTGCAGTACCTGAAATTCGTCCTGGAGACCAAGCGGCCTCCCCAGGTCGATTGGAAATTCGACGGGGGCAACTTTCAGGAGACGATGGCAGGTCATCCCATCATGCACGTCACCTGGCATGAAGCAGACGAGTATTGCCGATGGGCGGGAAAGCGTCTCCCGACGGAAGCCGAATGGGAAAAGGCTGCACGGGGAGACAAGGATGTACGGATTTACCCCTGGGGCAACGAAATGGCAGGGCTGAGCCGAGCCAATTTCGGACGTGGAGGTTTGTCGGGACCGGTCCGTGATCGACCGGAGCGGCTGCTCCTCTATCCCCCCGTTATCTCCGTATTCAAGTACGACAATTCCGTGAGCCCTTATGGCCTGTTCCAGATGGCCGGTAATGTGGCCGAGTGGGTCTCCGATTGGTACGAGAAGGATTATTACAAGACGGCTCCGGACAAGAATCCTAAGGGACCGGAGCACGGCACGCAGAAGGCATTTCGCGGCGGCGGCTGGATCGACAGCACTCCCAGCGTGCGGGTCTCACAACGGAATGGGACAGATCCCAAGACTTCCATGAACTGGCTGGGATTCCGCTGCGCGCGGGACGCGAAGGACGATTCAGCGGTGTCGGAGGCTGCCTCGGCGCAACCCAGTCCCCATTGATGAAGTGGAGGTCGGCGGAGGCTTCCGCATCACCGATCGGCTTTGCGGGCCACGAGGTTCTGCGACTGCTCGGCCGTTTCTTTCACCAGGATTCCCATCTTCGGATGGGAGGGTTCCAGGTCGATCGGAAGGCCGTGGCTTCGCAGCCGCTCGCTGGCAGTGGGCCCAATTGATGCGATGACTGTGTTTCGACAGGCTGCCGTGAAGGCCATCGCCTTTCCTTCCCGTTCCGCTAGTTGCAGGACGTGATCGATTTGAGCGGCGTTCGTGATCAAGATCACCGAGACGCGCCCGGCAATGATCGCGTCGATCAGGCTGCTCAGCGGAGCCGTGTCCTCCGGTAGCATCCACTTATAGACCGGGACGGGAAACACCTCAGCGCCCCTCGTTCGCAGCGCTTCGAGCAAGTCCGGGTTCGACACACCATATTCCTGCACCGCCACACGCAATCCCTTCACCGGCCGGTACTCATCCAACGTGGAGACGAGGTCCACCCAGGTATTGGGTTCGGGAACGGTGAGGGTCGGGGGGTAGCCCAGGGCCTTGAGTGCCGCCACCGGCTTGGGGCCGCGCGCAATCAGCACGGTGTCTTTCAGAGCTGTTCGAATGGCGTCCTGGGGATGGCGTCTGTAGAGGATCTCGAACAGGCTGGTTGTACCGGCTCCGGTGAGCAGAACCAGGACATCGATCCGCTCGGTCAGGAGCTTGGCGCCGAACCGTAACGCGACCGAATTGTCCTCCAACGGAATTTCCCGCAACGCCGGCGCCACGAGCGGTCGCCCGCCGTACCGCTCGATCAGCCGTGTCATTTCAGCCGCCATGCGGCTCTCGAATGCCGCGACCACCAGGCCGTCAAAGGATGATTTGGTGATCTCGTGATTTGATGAAGTACCCGGCATCGTGAAACCGCCGCGGATTCAGGATTTGCGAGCCCTTGTCGTGCGCCGAGAGGCTGAGAAGATTGCGAGAGGTTCCCCTCGCCTCGCTGACAATGGAAGTCAGGTCCTCGTGCGAGACAAGGCCGGCTTCCTCGACAACAATTCCAAGTTTTGAAACAAGCGCTGCACGTGACTGTGCCCGGCAAGCCCTCCGATAGTTGGCCGCGACGGATGCACCTGATCGAAGGAGTCGATTGCCGATGATTCTTGCTCCTGGTCCCTTCGCGAGCAATTGGGACAATCTCACGATCTGGAGTGCGAATGCCTTGGTTCTGCTTCTGAGGTCATCCGTTGGGAAGGTCCCCACGCAACACCAAATCCCGATCGCCGAGTACGACTAGGACCTGCTTCGAGGTCCTAGCCGGCTAATTCTCGCAGTTCACCAGATCACCGCCTCACCAAATCCTACTTGGCCGGTGCGACGTCGGCGGCGCAGCGGAATCCCGTTGACTCATTGCGGACAGTGGGATCGCTCTCCACCCGCGTGAAGATTCTGATGGTGGGGGTCTCGTTCTGCCAACCGGCTCCGCGAATAACGCGTTTGTCGCCGCTGTCCGGCCCTGTCGGGTTCTTCTCCGGACTCTTCTCGTAATACCTGGCATCGTAGTAATCGTTGACCCATTCCCACACGTTCCCTGCCATCTCGTAGGCCCCATAGGGACTCTTCCCCGCTTCATAACTGCCGACGGGCATCAGGGTCTTCTCGCCGATCCACTTTTGATTGAAGTTGAGGTGTTTGTTGGTCGGTTCCACGTTGCCCCAAGGGAAGCGGTAATCGTTGTTGCCCTTGGCAGCCTTCTCCCATTCGGCCTCGCGCGGTAACCGGCGACCGGCCCACTTGCAGTAGGCATCCGCATCGCTCCAATCCACATTGATGACCGGCCGATCGGCGAGGGACTCGGAAATGGAGAGGCCTTCCCACAAGTTTCTGGTGGGGTTCTTCGGATTCTGAGGGACGCGGTGGCTCGTGGCTTTCACGAATTCGAGGTACCGGCCGTTGGTGACCTCGAACTTGTCGATGTAGAAGTCGTCGATGTGGACGATGTGCCGCGGGTACTCGTCACGGCCCCCATCGCGATCTCCGGGGGGCACGCCCATTGGAAAGGGGCCGGCGGGAATCAAGACCATCGGAGCTCCGTCCTTTCCCTTGATTTCCTTGGGAAGACCGGAGTCTGCGGCTAAGACGTGTGATGTAGAGTCGGCGACGATACTCAGAGCGACGAAGGCTGCCACTGCCAGATGTGCGAACATGCTGCTCACTCCTTTGGTTCGAGTCCCAGGAATCGTCTGATCGTATCACAGGCACTGAGGGCGGCGACATGGGGAGTTGCGGGAAACAGCGTACGGCTTGGGAGGATTGACGCGATGCCAACCCCCCACCTACTATACGGCAATCGATGAGCCATCCTATGCACCGCGGACTTCGCCACCTGGCCTTGCGTGTCACCGACCTGAAGCGGTCGCGGGCGTTCTACGAACGCTTCCTCGGCATGCGCGTCGTGTGGGAGCCGGATCCCGAGAATGTGTACTTCAGCTCCGGCAGCGACAACCTGGCTCTGCACCAGATTGCAGCGGGAGAGCTGCCGGACTATCAGCCGGCGAAGGCGCAGCTGCTCGACCATGTCGGCGTGATCCTCGACAGTGCTGAAGATGTGAAGCGCTTGTACGAGGACGTGGCGCCGGCAATCGGTTCGTTCGGAGGGATCATCGTCAAGCCGCCCAAGCAGCATCGGGACGGCAGTTTTTCATTTTACTTCGCCGATCCGGACGGCAACGTCATCCAAGCCCTCTATGAACCCACCATCAGCCGGCTGGAGTGGGTAGAACGTGGAAGAAAAGACGAAACGCGTGAGACGTAAGACGCAGGATTCTCCCACGGAGCATCACGTTCCCCGTCTCACCTCTCCGCTCTAACAATCATGAGTATCTGGGACAAACTGCCTCGCGATCAGTATGTAAGCCTCGTGCCCTGGTGCTGGGTGCAGCTCGAAAGCGGGCAGGAGCCCGGTCCTTTTCCGTTCGTCGCTGGGGTGGCTCCGGAGGTCGTCGCCGGGCTCCACGAGGCGCACAGTCTGCTGGCCAGTTCGATCGACACCGCCATCAGCGATGTCTTTTCCAGACGCGCCTCAGTCGAGGATTCAGGGCGGCGTCGTCGGTTGGAAGATGCCTATGCGGAGTTGGTGAACGCCCGGCCCTATCTTCGACAGCACATCCGTTGCGGCCGTAAGGCGGACGGGACGTTTCAGTGGGAGTTTCCGACTGATCCGACCAAATCCGCCACAGTGACCAACGGGGGATTGCGGATCTTCCATTCCGTCAAGCGGCAGGCCATTCCGATCGGCTTCGATCAACGGCCGCTGGGCCCGATGGTCGGCAAGCTGCTGGGCATGCTCGACGGCACCCATCGCGCCGAAGAACTGAAGACGATCGTGCAGTCGTCGCCGCGCGAAGCGCAGGGCCTGCTGACGCATCTGATGGAGTCGCTGCATCAGTACGACTGTTTGGCCGTTGCTCCGCAGGAAACCGTCCGCACCCACTGGTTCAATGTCGTGGGAGACCGGGATATGTTGCATCTGGGCCATGCGGCTCTGCTCTATCGCCAGCGCGACCAGGTGCTGCTCTTCGACCCTTGGCTGCTCCCGTGGTTCGCCGAATCCTCGGTGCCCTCGCTCTGGGGTTCGTTGCTTCCCAAACCGGCCGCGGTCTTCCTGACCCATGACCATGACGACCACGTCGATCCGCGTACACTGCTCCACCTGCCGAAAGACACGCCGATCATCGTGCCGAGCCGGCGCAATCGCAAGAAGCTGTACTATGACTACTTGGCCTTGTTGCGCGAGCTGGGATTTGGTCGAGTCATCGAGCTGGCTCACGGCGAGAAATGGAGCTTCGAGGGCGGCGCGGTCGTGTCGGTGCCGTTTTTCGGCGAGGACCCCTGCGATCTGGAGATGCCCCGAAATTGCTACCTGATCACGGATCGGGGCCGAAACGTGCTGGTGCATGCGGACAGCGGCCCGACGAACAGCGGACGCTCAGCCCTGAAAGAAGGTGTGATCGCCCAGTTGGTCGGGCAGTATGGACCGATTCCTCTCTTATTCGCCTCGCAACAGCAGTTGTTAGAGCTTCGGAGCCATGCCGCCCATGCCGCCCTGTCACATCCGGGTCAGTGGCTCGAGGTCGGGGAGAACGGGTATCTCACCAATCAGTACCTCGCCGACCTCAGCGCGGCGGCTCAGTCGCGACTGTTCGTGTCCTATGCCACCGGGGGTGCCGATTGGTATCCCGACCACCTCTCCTTCATGTTCAGCCACCGCAATCCGGCGCGCACCGCGCTGCTCACCGCCAATTGGGAACCGCCTGAAAAGCTGAAAGAACTTCTCGCTCCGCAGGGTTGCGGGTATCATTATGCTCGCGCACTGGATCTCTTTCGGTCCTCCGACGACGGGCAGGTTCAGGTCACGTCGGCTGCCGACTCCCTTTCCCCCCTGTCGCTGTATCGGCGGGATCATGGGGATCCACCGTTCATGAAATCGGGCGGGCGCGCCTAGAACTCCGCCCCCAACCCCAAAACGGTGTCTCCATGTCGAGCGATCTCCCTACGGCGTCCGTGCCGCGTGTGGCCGTCATCGGCTCAGGCTACTGGGGCAAGAACCTGGTCCGCAATTTTCACGATCTCCGAGCGCTGGCGGCCATCTGTGACAGCAACGACGAAACGCTTCAGCAATTCGCGCAGCAATATCCGGGCTGCCGCACCTTCCGTTCCTTCGGCGAAGTCCTCCGGGACGAATCGATTCAAGCCGTAGCGATCGCCACTCCGGCCGAAACCCATGCCAATCTCGTGCGCGAAGCGTTGTTGGCCGGGAAGGATGTCTGTGTTGAGAAGCCCCTGTGCCTGTCGGTGGAAACAGGGGAGTCGCTCGTCAAGCTGGCGCAGGATCGAGGCCGAATCCTCATGGTCGGCCATCTCCTCTGGTATCACCCGGCCGTCCTCGCGCTAAAGGCGCTCATCGACAACGGTGACTTGGGGCGGATCCAGTACATCTATTCCAATCGGTTGAATCTGGGAAAGATCCGTCGCGAGGAGAACATTCTCTGGTCCTTCGCGCCGCATGATATCAGCGTGATTCTGGGTTTGCTGGAGGAGATGCCGGATGCCGTGCATGCGCAAGGCGGCAACTATCTCCATCAGCGAATCGCGGATGTGACGGTCAGCTTGTTGTCGTTCCCGAGCGGCGTGAAAGCTCACGTGTTCGTCTCATGGTTGCATCCGTTCAAGGAACAAAAGCTGATCGTCGTGGGTGACCGCAAGATGGCGGTCTTCGACGACCTGGACAAGACGAACAAGCTCATCCTCTATCCGCATTCGATCGAGTGGAAGCATCAGCAGCCGGTGCCGAACAAGGGCGAAGGGCAGCCGGTCGCATTGAATGCCACGGAGCCGCTGCGGGCCGAATGCCAACACTTTCTCGACTGTGTCCGCACCAGGCAGAAGCCGCGCACCGACGGCCGTGAGGGCTTGCGCGTGTTGCGCGTGTTGCAGCAATGCCAGGGGTCGCTCGACGTGCGGCCGTTCCTGTCCGACCCCGCGAAACAGGCGCCTGCGCCGGCCCAGCCGAAGCGTGCCTACTTCGCTCATGAATCGGCCTTCGTGGATGCCGGGGTGGAGATCGGAGAAGGCAGCAGCATTTGGCACGTCTCGCACATCTTGAAAGGAAGCCGGATCGGTAAGAATTGCAAGATCGGGCAGAACGTCGTCATCGGTCCCAATGCGGTGGTGGGCGACGGGGTCAAAGTACAAAACAACGTATCGGTGTATGAGGGCGTCACGCTCGAGGACGGCGTCTTCTGCGGTCCGTCGATGGTGTTCACCAACGTCTTCAACCCGCGCAGCGAGATTCCCCGCATGAACGAGCTGAGACCGACAGTGGTTCGGCGCGGGGCCACGCTTGGGGCGAATTGCACGATCGTCTGCGGCCACACGATCGGCCGCTATGCCTTCGTGGGAGCGGGAGCCGTGGTGACGAAGGACGTGCCGGACCATGCGCTCGTGGTTGGATCACCGGCGCGCATCACCGGTTGGATGTGCGAGTGCGGCGTGAAGCTGAAGGTGAAGGGGGCGAAGCTTGACTGCCCCGTCTGCGGCAGGCAATATCGCAAGGCCGACCAGCGGGTCGTTCCGTTGGCGGATCCTCAAGCGCCGGCCAAGAAGTCCGTCGCCTAGCAGGATGGTGACGAGCGGTTCGATGACTCCGCTGGTTTCCTGCGTCGCGAGGCGTAGCGGATTTCATCGACGACTCTCTTCTTAGAAAGCTAGACAGCCAGGATGGGACAGGACAAGGGATTGGTGTTGGTGACCGGCGCAGCCGGGTTCATCGGATTTCACCTGAGCAAGCGGCTCCTGGATCGCGGCGATCGTGTCCTCGGGCTCGACAACCTCAACGATTATTACGATGTGCGCCTCAAGGAAGCCCGCCTGGCGCAACTGCGCCCGCATCCGCAATTCCAGTTCGTGAAGCTGGAGCTGGCCGATCGGGCCGGGATGCAGCAGCTCTTCGCACAACAGCCGATCAGGCGTGTCGTCAATCTGGCGGCCCAGGCCGGCGTGCGCTATTCCTTGGTCAACCCCCATGCCTACACATCGAGCAATGTCGAGGGATTTCTCAACATTCTGGAAGGCTGCCGCCACCACAAAATCGAGCATCTGGTCTATGCGTCGACGAGCTCGGTCTACGGCGGCAATACGCACATGCCGTTCTCGGTGCACGATAACGTGGACCATCCGGTCTCGCTCTATGCCGCCACGAAGAAGGCCAATGAGTTGATGGCCCATTGCTACGCGCATTTGTATCGGCTCCCCATTACCGGCTTGCGGTTTTTCACCGTCTACGGACCGTGGGGCCGTCCGGACATGGCGCTGTTCCTGTTTACCAAGGCGATTCTGGAGGGGCGGCCGATCGATGTGTTCAACCACGGCAAGATGCAGCGGGACTTCACCTACGTCGACGACATCGTGGAGGGCGTGATTCGGACGTTGGACCGTCCCGCGCAGGCCGACGCGAAATGGTCGAGTGAGAGGCCTGACCCCAGCAGCAGTTCGGCTCCCTATCGCCTCTACAACATCGGCAACCACCAGCCGGTCGAATTGCTCCGATTCATCGAGGTGTTGGAGCAGACCCTGGGAAAGAAGGCCGAAAAGAACTTCTTGCCGCTTCAACCAGGCGACGTGCCGGCGACCTATGCGGATGTCGCGGACCTGATGCGGGAGACAGGCTTCAAACCGGCCACGCCGATCGAAACCGGCATCGCCCGCTTCGTGGAGTGGTACCGCAGCTACTACAAGGTGTGACGTCCGTCAGTCTCGTCGCGGTCGCGACGGTTCGCCGGCGAGGGCTGTCCAGCCGACTTCCGAGACCCATCCGGTTCTCAACCGGGAAAGAAATCGACAGAGGATGGTGAATTGCTCCATGCGGTCGGCCACCTCCATGCAGAGGGGGTGCGCCAGGATCGTTGCCGTGCCGCCGTGCGCTTCAATCGTGTCCACCTGCCGTTCCACGGTTTCCCGCCAGTCTTGTACGGTCGTCCGTCCCTGGAGTCGGTTGTAGGTCGTCCTTCCCACCAGATACTTCCCATGCAGCAGCCGCTCATGGTCCGGTAGCGTGTTGATCGGCAGCGACAGTAGATCTTGGCCGATCCGTTCAGCCGAGCCTTCGACGCCGGTGACGCGGTCCGAGATAATGCGAATGCCACGAGCCGCGAGCATCGGGTAGGTGTGCTGGTCGTGCTTGTAGGCATGGTTGCGCCAGCTGAGGAGCGGCTTTCCGGTGACGGCCTGAATAGCCTCCATGGTGCGGTCGATGTCGCGTTGCTGAAGCTGCTTGGAGCCCAGGTGCGAGCCGGTGAGCTTGCGGGAGAGCCAATGGCGAAAGGACCGATAGGCCGAGAACGTATGGCCGCCGATCTCGCAATGCGGTAATCCGGCGAGCCGCTCGATCGTGTCTCGTTCCTCGATGCAGGCCTTGCCGGTTACGAACAACGTGACCTTAACGCCGAAGTCCGCGGCGATCTCGCAATATCGTAGGGCCAACTGCGCTTCGGATTCCTTCGCGTAGCTGGTGTCGACGCCGCGGTAGGACCGCTGGTGCACATCTCCCGTCAGGCAGATCATCGCAGCTCCCGGTAGACGGCCTCCGTTCGGTCGATGGCGCGCGCCAGGGAAAAATCCGCCAGCACTCGTTGCCTGGCCCGATCGGCCCGCGTCTGGGCCGCCTCGCGATGTTCGAGCATCCACAGCACCGCGTCGGCCACGGCAGCCGGATCTTCCGGCCCGATGAGTGTGCCGGTCTCGCCGTCGGTAAGGAGGTGGGGGATGCCTCCCACGCGAGTGGCGACAATCGGTTTGGCCATGGCCATCGCTTGGAGCAGCACCTGCGGCGTCCCTTCGATTTTGAAGGAGGGAAACACCAAGCAGGTCATCGCGGCCAAACATTCCGGCACGTCGGTGCGGAATCCGGCCAGCACGGTATGGGACCGGAGATTCAGCCGATCGAGCAGCTCATCCGCAGTCTGCCGATCCCAAGGCGGGCCGTCGCCGATGAAGAGAAATTTGGCGTGGGGCCATCGCGCGAGAATCGCCGGCGCGGCTTCCATCACATACCGGAATCCCTTGCCCCGCTCCAATCGGCTCACATAGCCAATCACCGGCTGCGTCGGGTCCAGGCCGAATTCCTTCAGTACGTCACCTCCGCTCACCGTCGGGGCAAACCGGTTCAAATCGATGCCGGCCGGTATTTCGATTACGTGTTCAGGTCGCAGGGAGGGGATCCGTAGGAGATCCCTTCTGGTGTCGCCTGAGGAGGTGAGAATGCGATCGGACAGCGAGGTATAGATGAGGCTGGAGAGGGGATTCGTTTTGATCGGCGTCCCGATATGCCTAGTCCGTACGATCGGAACCCCTCGCAGCCTGGCTGCTGGTCCGCAGATCCAGTGATCCTTCGACGTGTGGGTATGCAGCACGTCTACCTTGTGGCGCCCCAGGAGCTTCCAGAATCGGAGCATGGAGGGGAGCTCGTAGGATTGCCGCATGGAGAGTGTCACCGTGGCGATGCCTTGCGTCTGGGCGCGCTCTGCGAGCTGGGCTCCACGGTTGCAGACGAACGTTAATTCATAGCCTCGAGCTTTGAACTCCGCGGCTTCCTCAAGCATACGGATCTCCAGCCCGCCGAATCCCATCGAGGCGCTGGTGTGCCAGACTCTCAGACGAGGAGTAGATTGGGTGGCGTCCATGCTGGCTGGTGGTGGAGGGAAGTCGTCCTGTGCCTATGCATAGCCTAGGAGGGACAAATGACGCAAGGGGAGATCGAGAGTGAGACACACCTGACACATTTTCGAGACAGCCTCGCGACTGGAGTCGAGTTCGAGCCCGCAGATTTATCAAAGATTTTCGCTTGGCCTGCTTGTTGCTCTCTTTTTCGATGTTGTAGAGTGTGACTATGCACGATCACGTTCCTCAGCCCGCTTCATTCAGTATGACCGGTTCCGCCCTGGTTCGGGGTTGCTGTCTGTTCTTGGCCGTGGTCGCTGGAAATGGCCTCGCATCGGCGGAGGAGGCAACCTCGGAGTATCCGGCCCTTTCGGGACTGCGCAGTCCGATCGGGGCAGAGGGAACCGACAGCCCTCCCGCAGTGGAAGCCAGGCAGGACCTCGTCCGCCAGGCCCCATCCATCAGCGGCAAATTCCAAGTGCGCGATCAGACCTTTCTGCCTTTTGTTGGGGCCGGGTTCAGTGCCGGCTATGCGTCGGAGCGGGATCGCGCTCTAGGGACCGACCTCTCTTCCCAATCCTCAGGTCTGCTCGGAAACGGGCTGTCGAAGGGATTCATGCCCAACGAGTTTCAAATGGGAATTAAGATTCCGTTCTAGCCACTGTCGGCCTCGCCTGCCTCAATTTGGATACCCATTGCCTCGCGTCTCGATTTCTTTCAGGACTTGGCTTGGATCCGCTCCCGCCAGAGTCTTGAGCACGAGCGTGGCTTCTCCCAGTTGCGCGGCAGGGTAGGTGGTCGCCAATGCCAAGACCGGCATCCCGGCCCGCAGCGCTGCCTGAATCCCGGCGCGGGAATCCTCGACCACCAGGCATTCATCGACTCGCAAGAGCGGCGGCTTCGGCGACCGGGCGTTCAATAGGCGGAGCGTATAGTCATATATCGCCGGGTCCGGTTTGCCGATTGGGCAGTCGTCGGCGGAGACGATAATCTCAAAGGCCTCTTCGATGGGTGTCTCCCGCAAGGCATGGAGAATCTGTTCGCGCCGGCCTCCGGAGGCCACGGCCAATCGGACCATCTTGCCGGCCTGTTGGACGAAGTCGACGACACCGAGAAACAGGGCCGGCTTGTGATCGGCTGTATAGGCCCGAAAGAGGTCGGCCTTGCGCGCCGTGATGGCAGCATGGACTGCCGGGTCACATCGCCCGTCCCGCGCCGTGAGCAGGGCCGTGGTGCAGGTGCGTTCGTCCATGCCGAGGTATGAGCCGTAGTACTCGTCCTTGCTCAGGGAGAGGCCCTGTTCCGCCAACGCCGATTGAAAGCACAGGAGATGCGGGGTTTCATCGTCGGCAATGACCCCGTTGAAGTCGAAAATGATGGCTCGAATCCGTCTTGCGCGCAGCATGGCGTTTCCTTTTGGCGGGTCACCATACCCGACGGCGTACAGCGGGACAAGCGGTTCCGCTTGTTCAGCCGGGGTACCTAGGGTATGCTGCCAGTCGGTATCACTCCTGTTCCAACCCCGGACACCACCGATTTTCTTGTGAGGATATGAGCGATTACGCAGTCTTAGGCGATCTCCTCGTCATTTTTGCGGTTTCAACCGTCGTCGTCTTCATCTTCCATCAGTTTCGTTTGCCCTCTATTGCAGGCTTCCTGGTGGCAGGCGCGTTGATTGGTCCGCACGGGCTGCATTTGATTCCCGACGCCTCTCAGGTACAGGCGCTTGCCGAAATCGGCATCGTGCTGTTGCTGTTCACCATCGGTATCGAGTTTTCTTCAGTCCATTTTGCGACCGCGAAGCGCATTCTGGCGGTGGCGGCGCCGGCACAGGTCGGGGGCGTGCTGATACTCGCGCTTCTGGTTGCTCTCGCGGCTGGACTGAGCTATCAGCAGGGTATCTTCTGGGGTTTTCTCCTCTCGCTCAGCAGCACGGCCATCGTCCTCAAGGCGCTATCGGAGCGAGGCGACAGCGATTCCTATCACGGCCACGCGACCGTGGCGATCCTGATTTTCCAGGACCTTGCCGTGGTCGCCATGATGTTGATTACGCCGATTTTGGCGACACCGACCGGCAGCGCGCTGGGTGCGGTGTTGCTGACGCTCGTGAAGGCGGGGGTCGTGGTCGGTCTCATCGTGGCGGCCGCTTGGTACATCGTGCCGCCGTTGCTGCAGCATATCGTGCGTAGTCGCAGTCGCGAGCTGTTCTTGCTCTCGATCATCGTTTTGTGTTTGGGAATCGCCTGGCTAACGTCGCTCGGGGGGCTGTCGCTCGCACTCGGGGCGTTCATCGCAGGCCTCGTCATCGCCGAATCCGAATACAGCCATCAGGCCCTGGCGGAGGTTCTGCCGTTCCGCGACAGTTTCAACAGCTTGTTCTTCGTTTCCATCGGCGTCCTGATGGATCCACGGGTCGTTTTGAACCATCCGTTCGTGGTGGCCGGCCTGCTGGTGGCGGTGATTCTGGGAAAGTTTCTGACCGGGGCCGCCGCGATGCTGGCAGCCGGCTCGCCGCCACGGTCCGCCGTTCTGACGGGCGTTGCCCTTGCGCAGGTCGGAGAGTTCAGTTTCATCTTGGCGCAGGTCGGGCAGGAAGCCGGTTTATTGACCGGGGATTTGTATCAACTGTTCTTGGCTGTGTCGGTGCTCTCGATGGTGGTGACTCCGTTTTTGATGCAATGGTCTCCTTCCCTGGCTCGACGGATCGAGGCGGTACAGCGGATGCGGCGATGGCTGCCGGAACGGACGGCGGCGCATGTGGCCCAGTTGGAAGGGCACCAGGTTCGGATCAAGGACCACGTCATCATCGTCGGGTATGGCTTGAATGGACGCAATCTCGCCCGCGTGCTGGGGGAAACGGAGATCCCCTACGTTGCGCTCGACTTGGACGGGGACACGGTGCGGCGGGAATCACGGCACGGCGTCCCGATCTACTACGGCGACGGGGCCAATGCCAACGTGCTGCGGCACATGCGTATCGACGACGCCAAGGTGCTCGTGGTGGCGATCTCCGATCCCTTCACGGCGCGTCGGACCGTGCAGGTCGCCAAGGGGTTGAATCCGAAACTCCATATCGTGGTCCGAACCCGGTACTTGCGTGAGTTGGAAGAACTCCATCAATTGGGCGCCGATGACGTCGTGCCCGAGGAGTTCGAAACCTCAATCGAAATCTTCGCGCTTGTCCTGCGCACTTACAGCTTGCCGCAGGAGTTTGTCGTGCGAAAGGCGGAGCAGGTGCGGCGGGAAGGCTATGCGCTGCTCAGGCGGAGCGAGATGCCGGAACTGGCTCACCACCTCAGGGGCGGGACGCTCACCGACGTCGAAGTGGAAACCTGCCGCATCGACGAAGACTCGCCGTCCTCAGGGAAATCGCTGGCGGAGTTGTCGATCAGGCCGAGGTCCGGCGCTTCGATTATCGCTTGGACTCGGAACCAGGTCACGCAGTCCAATCCCTCCGAAAAGGTGCGACTACAGTCCGGCGATATCGTCACCCTCCTCGGCTCCCGCGACCAGATCCGGCGGGCCATGGCGCTGCTGAACGAACCAGGCGCAGGTACCAGCCAGCACGTGGTGTGAGGCGGATCTCGTGAAGCGTGGTTCGTCTCGCGGCCGATTCGCTCCGATCTCGTGACGAGATACGCTGCACGAACAACGTCTTCAGGATGTCAAATTGTCCGATCAGCGAGACCGCAGCGAACGGTGATCTGAGGCGTACAACGAGTTGGACGTTGAGGCCCGCCGTGATGCGAGAACAAAGCTGCAGGCAGTTTCACCGGCCTGACGCTAGCTGCGCCAGCGGAGAGTAACCCGCTCCTTCAGCGGATGGTCGAGTGGTTGACCGGTTTGCACGGCCGTGAGGTGGGCGGCCTTGAGCTTGTAGTACCACTTGGCGGGCGTATCGGCGTCGTCGATCAGCATCAGCGCCGGTTTGTACTTGAGGCCCACTGCTTGCCGTTCCATCGCCTGCTTATCCTGTTGCATGAAGACGTTCGCCGCATAGCGAAAAAGCGGCTTGATCAGGGGTAGCCAACGAAAGGCGTTCCAGGCTGCCATGAAATCAATCCGGCATTGCTGGTCGTTGATCGGCGTCACGGTGGCGCGGGTTGAGACGAACAGTGAGCCGCACTGCACGAACTCGAATCGCTGGTTGGGCAGGACGAAGTCGATAGTGGTCGTGAGCGGTCCTCCATAAAACATGTTGAGGAGTTTATAGGGACCGCTGTTTTTGGACGGCGCGTGGGGGACCATGCGGAAGCCATTCGGAATCGGTTCGTAGGTCTTGGCCTTGTCGTGCATGCTGGCTTGCGTCCGCCACCAGGAGCTCTGATGGACGAAGGGACCGTGGGCCGGATCCATGAGGCCGACGATGCCATCGTCGATCGTGCAATCGAGGACCGTCGAAATCTGGAGCGTGCGGCAGGGCTCGGATGGAATCGGCAAGCGAGGGACTTCCGGAACCGGACGATCTGGCTGCTGGGGGTCGGCGAAATACACCCATATATAGCCGTCGTATTCACGGCAGGGGTAGGTGGCAATGCCGATCTTTTCGGGTTTGAGCGGTGAGCCTTCGATCAGGGCCGGTATATGGCGGCAGCGCCCGCCTTTGTCGAACTGCCACCCGTGATAGGCGCATTCGACCAACTCGCCGTCGAACTGTCCGTACGAGAGCGGCATGCCGCGATGGGGACAGATGTCCCGCATCGCCGCGACCTCTCCCTGTTTCGTGCGGCAGACCAGAACCGGCTGACCAAGCAGCACCTGGGTATTCATCTGTCCTGGCGACAACGATGAACTGGTGGTGGCCGGATACCAAAAACCCAAGAGCGGGGCGCTTTTGGTAGGTTTCAATTCGGTGATGAGGTCCGTGTGCATGGGCAGTTAGGGTACCGATCGCAATCCCAGGATGCTGTCGAATTACCGAACGGACTATAGCGATGGAGCTACGGCAGGTCAAGCAAGCGGATGCATGAGCCTGAGGGCTTATGGGCCGCGCCCGGCGGGGTGTTGGGGGCCTGTTTCTTGACAAAAAAAACAGGCGGAGACTATAGTCAATTTCCGATCAGTCGAACTCCGACATCGCCTTCGGGCGACGCGAGGTGAGTGATGAATACCGCACAAATTGAGCCGACTGCCACGCTGGCGGAGTTGCGCGAATCCAAGCCGGACCGTGTCACGATCGTCCTGTTGAGCGGCGATATGGACAAGGCGATGGCGGCGTTCATCATTGCCACCGGTGCCGCGGCGATGGGGATGCAGGTGACGATGTTTTTCACGTTTTGGGGGTTGAACACGATTCGCCGCAAGGGTGCCACGAGTTCGGCCAGTGACTGGCTCCGGCGCATGTTCGGATTGATCAATAAAGGCGGCGCGGAAGGATTACCGTTGTCCCGGTTCCATTTTTGGGGCCTGGGAACGAAGATGATGCAGAAGGTCATGAAGCAAAATCGGATGCCGGGGGTGCCGGAATTGATGGAGACCGCCCTGGATTTGGGCGTCCGCTTCATCGCATGCACGACCACGATGGGACTCATGGGCATTACGAAGGATACCCTGATCGAAGGCATCGATCAGTTCGCCGGGGTGACGACCTACTTGGCGGAAGCCAAGCAGGGAAGCGTGAATCTCTTTATCTAACTGGCGTCTACAAACGGAATGAGTGAAAGGCCACGATGCAGGCTGATGTGAAACTGGATACGCTCGGGTACTTTTGCCCAATGCCGATCATTCTGACTTCCAAGAAGATCAAGGAACTGGCGACCGGGCAGGTGCTGGAAGTCGTCTCCGACGACGAGGGCATCAAGAAGGATATGCCGGCCTGGTGCCAGACCACCGGGCACGAGATGGTGGCGATGGAAGAAGAACAGAGCGCATCCAAGCGCATTTACAAAGCCTTTGTTAAGAAGACGAAGTAGAGGCGAGCACACTCCCGCAGGTCGGGGTGGATGGGGAGAGCAAGCCGGAGGGCAGCGCGAGCGAGCCCCCGGCTTTTTTGTTTCACGGCATTGGAGTGGACCGGGATGTGTTCCCGGGTGGACAGTGGGAGCGAGTAGGGAGCAGGAGTGAATCAAGTCGTCGAGTGCGTGCCCAATTTCAGTGAGGGGCGAAACGAGGAGACGCTGCGGCTGTTAATTGCGGCCGTGCGTTCGGTGGCGGGCGTGGCGCTCTTGGATCAGACCATGGATCCCGACCACAATCGCTCCGTGCTGACCTTCGCGGGGCGCCCCTATGCGGTGGCGGAGGCGGCGTTTCAAGCGGCTCGAGTGGCATCCGAGATGATCGATTTGCGCAGTCATCAGGGCGAGCATCCCCGAGTCGGCGCGGTCGACGTCATCCCCTTCATCCCGATCCGGGGCGTCAGTATGCAGGACTGTGTGCAGTTGTCGCAGATGGTGGCTCAGCGCATCGGCAACGAACTCAAGATTCCTGTGTTTTTGTATGAGCAGGCGGCGTCGCGTCCGGAGCGCACCAACCTCGAGTGGATTCGTAAAGGCGGACTCCGGGCTTTGGCGGATCGGATGGCCGGTGATCCTGCCTGGACGCCGGACTTCGGTCCCAAGCGTCCGCACGAAACGGCCGGAGCAACGGTAGTCGGGGCTCGGCCCCCGTTGATTGCGTTCAACGTCAACCTGCGCTCGCGCGATCTCGCTACGGCCAAGGCCATCGCCAAGACGGTCCGTCAGTCCGGCGGCGGGCTCAAGTGCGTCAAAGCAATCGGCATCAATCTGGAGAGTCGAGGTTTGGTGCAGGTTTCGATGAACCTGACGAACTTTGAGGACACATCCCTGTCTGCCGCATTGGCTGCGGTGCGACGGGAGGCCGAATTGAGGGGCATCGAGGTGGCGGGCACGGAATTCGTGGGTCTCGTCCCTCAGCAGGCCTTGCTCGATGTGGTCCAGCAGGCGCTCCTTGTCGAGCGCTTCGATGGCACGCAGATTTTGGAGATGCGTCTCGAGGCCAACGAGTCCCGCGAGGCGGTCGGCAGGCTCACTGCTCCAGCACCGATTCCGGCTCAGACGAAGGAAAAGCCTGCCGTCGGCAAAACGTCGGTTCCGGAGGGTGCAGGAGTCGAAGGTCAGACGTTGACCGGCGGGAGCGTCGGCGCCCTGTCCGCAGCGTTCGCAGCGGCGCTCGGTGTGATGGTCGCCAAACTTGCGAGAGCCCGCTCAGTTGAAAACCGATTGGCTGAGATTCGAACCAGGCTGCATGAGTTGGTTCAGGCTGACCGAGATGCCTATGCCAAAGTGCTGCAGGCGGTTCGGCTGCCGGCAAAGGATCCCGCTCGTGACCTGCAACGCGCGTCTGGCCTTCTCGGCGCGACGGAGGTCCCGTTGGAAATCGTGAAGCTTTCCTGCGAGCTGATCCCGCTTCTGCGAGGGTTGTTCGATCGGGCGAACCATGAAGTGCATCCGGACCTCAAAATGGGGATTGCACTGGCTGATGCAGTGATCGACGGCTGTCTCGCGATGGTGCAAGAGAATATGAAAGATCAACCAAATCAGAGGCTTATCGGATCGATTCGAACACGATTGGCGGCGGCGGAACAAAAACTTGTAGAAGAAAAAGCGCTGTGCTACACTCCCGCGTCTGACCAATGGTCAAAAAAAATCCTGGATATTCTGAAACTTCGGTGAAGGGGAGTCTAAGGTAGCTGACGATGGAAATTAAGGTCTTCAATAATAACGTTGAGAAAGCGCTCAAGGTCGCCAAGAAAAAGTTGGCAGGTGAAGGACTGTTCCGCGAACTTAAGCGACGCCGGTATTACGAAAAGCCCAGCGTTCGCCGGAAAGCCAAGGAGCGGGAAGCTCAACGTCGTCGGCAGAAGTGGTTGGCGAAGCGTCGGTCGGACTAGTCTCCCCACTCTTCTCTTCCGTCACACATCGGGTCCATTCCCGCACAGTTTCCTGTCGGCAGGTTCATGGAACCGGGCGAGATTCATCCTGCGCTTCGCATCGTCACCCGCGACATCACCCAATGGCAGGAACCTGTCGTCGGGGTCGTGGCCAGGAGGTCGGACCGTGATCCCTTCCTGGTGCTGATCTCCTGCCTGCTCAGTCTCCGAACCAAAGACAAAACGACTGCCGAGGCGAGTGATCGGTTGTTCGCGCTTGCCGCGACTCCTGCCGCAATGCGGGAGTTGTCATTGCCCGCCATCGAGAAGGCCATCTACCCGGTCGGATTTTACCGAACCAAGGCGAAACAGATTCAGAGAATCTGCACCCAGCTGCTCGAGGAGTTCGGGGGGGTAGTGCCCGATACGATCGAGCAACTCATCACACTTCCCGGCGTTGGCCGGAAGACCGCTAATCTCGTTGTAACGGTGGGGTATCAAAAACCCGGTATTTGCGTGGATATTCACGTGCACCGGATTTGCAACCGTTGGGGGTATGTAAAGACCAAGACGCCTGAGGAGACCGAACAGGCCTTGCGTGCCAAGTTACCGCCCCGGTACTGGATTACCTTCAACGACTTGCTCGTTCCTTACGGGCAAAACCTCTGCCAACCCGTCTCCCCCTTTTGCAGCCGCTGTCGGATCGTGAAGTATTGCGATCGGGTCGGTGTCACGAAAAGTCGCTAGCCCAGGGATTTTCCTAGCTCCTTTGTCGGTGTGCCGGCGGTTATATCCCCTACGCGAGGTCAATCAGGCATAGACACAGGAGGTGTACCATGCCCGACATCAATGCGCCCTACTATCCGCAACTACGGAGCGATGCGATCAAAGCCCAAATCGACCAACTCGAATCGCTCGAACGTCGAACTTCAGCCAATCCCTCCTTCGATGCGTTTGACGCGGACACGCAGGAGATCCTCGGCCGGATCTACGGGAAGGACCATCAATACTTGGAGTTCTATCAATATGCCACGCTGGGAGAGGCGGAAGCCTTGGTGAATTTGCCGGAGTCCGCGCAGGAGCCGCTCACGCGGGATCTGACCAAGACCGGTTTGCAACAACGCCGCCAAGTGTTAGAAAGCCTGCTGACCGAATTGGAAGGATTGGAGTCGGCTGAATCGGACTTGCTGGAGGGAGAAGACCGGGAAGATCCGCCCGGCCTCAGCTAACTCAGATAAACAACTTCGTTTCCGCTTGCGCAGTGAGGCTCAAGATTGCCGGGAGCCCGAGGACTTCGTCGACGTTCCGCTCGACGGCACCCGGTTCGACCCCCATATATTCTAAACCGGCGCTGCAGGCGATGAGGCGGAAACGCCCGACCAGGCGGGCTTCGTGAAGCATCTCGCTGATCCTGGGAACCTTCTTCTCTTTCAGCAAACGAGCGACTTGCTCCGCCGAGCCAGCGTATTCCGGTGGGAAGTCGAGCTCATCGATCCTCCCCTCGGCCAATTTCTTGATGGTCCAAAACAAGAGCACCACGATTACGTCTTTACCCATAGCGGCGGCGGTCAGGCCCAAGGTGGCGACCTGATGAAGTTTGTCGTAGGTGGCGTTATGGGCGAAAATGACGAACTTGGGCTGATTCGGCATGGTGATGATGGCGTCGCTGGGTTACTTTGATTGTTGCCGGGTCTTTACGCTGTTCACGAAGTCGGTGATGGCGGCATCGATTTCGGAGGGGCTCATTGATCGGTCATGGGTTTCGCTCTCATCCACGAGATAGCGCGGGCCGTCCTTCTCCTGTCGAACCACCACGGAATTTTCCGGGGTGACCTCGACGCGCATGAACCACTCCTTGTTCCCCCTGGTAATCACCACTTCCTTGCCGAGCCCGATTTTGGTGATTTCGATTTGCAGACCGGCTTCAGTAGTGGACGTCGTGGAATCCGCGGCCTTGGCCGGACCGGAAGAGTGAATGACTCCCAGCATGGTCATTCCCAAGATCAGGGCCAGCAGGGGAAGGCCCATCACGGGCGCAGCATGTGTGGAGCGAGCCTGCATGGGTGAGAATTATAGCCCGAGGTCGTGGGGTACGTAAACCGCCGTTGCCGAACCCTTTTCGCCGCTCGGACCCCCATGCTAGGATGCGCCGATCATGAACGACCTGATGGCCCAGATTTCCTCGTATGTGCCCGGACAACTGCTGATCTGGTTGGCCGTCTCCTCGGTGTTCATGTTCGTCGGGACGCTGGTCGCGATTCCCATCATTTTGATGAGGTTGCCTGCGGACTATTTTGATGTTCGCAAACCTCGCCCCTGGATGGAAAACCATCACCCGGTTCTTCGTCTGATCGGGCACATCGTCAAGAATGTGGTGGGGGCCATTTTTCTGTTTGCCGGATTCCTGATGCTCTTTCTTCCTGGGCAGGGCGTGCTGACCATGTTGATCGGCCTCTCGTTGATTGAGTTCCCCGGGAAGCGAAAGCTCGAGGCCAAGATCGTCGGGCAATCCACTGTGTTGAGCACGATCAACTCGATGCGAGCCAAGTTCGACAAGCCGCCGCTCATTATCGCTCCCGATCCCTAGCATTCGGTCGTCAGCGCTCGACAGAGAGCGTTCGAATGCGCAATTTCGATCCATTCCGCCTTTCCCGCTGATAGCAGAGAAGGTTTTTCCCATGGCGACACTCTACTTGATCGACGGCAGCGCTTACATCTATCGAGCCTTCTTCGCGCTCCCGCCGCTGTCCAATTCCAAGGGGCTCCAGACCAACGCCGTTTACGGCTTCACGGTCATGTTGCAGAAGATTCTGCGCGAACATCATCCGGATTTTGTGACCGTGGCATTCGATGAACGGGGACCGACGCTGCGGCATGAAGAGTTCAAGGAATACAAGGCGCATCGACCGCCCATGCCGGACGGGATGAGCGCTCAGATTCCTCTGATTCATCGCGTCGTCGAGGCCATGGCGGTTCCGATCGTAAAACAGGCCGGGTTTGAGGCCGATGACCTGATCGGAACGTTGGCGCGAAAGGCCGAAGCGGCCGGCATCGACGTGGTCATCGTGACCAGCGACAAGGACATGTTCCAACTGCTGACGCCCCGCACCCGTATCTATGACCCCGTCAAAGAGAAATGGTTTGCGGAGGCCGACTCGTTGATCCGTTTCGGCGTGGAACCGGCGCGCGTGGTCGAAATCATGGGGTTGATGGGGGACACCAGCGACAACATTCCCGGCGTAAAGGGCATCGGGGAAAAAACCGCGGTGAAGTTGATCACGCAGTTCGGCACGATCGAGCAATTGCTGGCGCGTCTCGACGAGGTAACCCCCGCACGCATCAAGCAGCTCTTAGTCGATCAGGGCGAGCAGGCGCGGATGAGCAAGCGGTTGGCGACGATTCAGCTGGATTGTCCGGTGGAGTTTGTCCCTGACCAACTCAAGGCAGCTTCGCCCCATGCTGACGCGTTGCTGGCGTTGTTCCGTGAATTGGAATTCACTACCCTTGCCAAGGCCGTTCAGTCGACACAACCGGTGGTGGAGCAGGCCGCGGTGGTCGTGCGCCGGATCGATGACGCGAAGGCGGCGACGGCGTTCGCTCATCGCCTGCGGGAGGGGGGGGTGGTCGGTGTCCAGGGTATGCTGACCGGGGAACCCGCTGTGCGTGCGCAGTTCCAGGGATTGGCGCTGTCTGGGGGGCCAGGCGAAACCGTCTTTGTTCAGGGCGAACCGGACGCCTGGCCGGATTCGATCAAGGATTCACTGCACGGCGATCGATGGCGGAAGGCGGCCCATGATCTCAAGCCGTTGCTGTTGGCTTGCCTGCGGCAGAGTTTCGAGGTCGGCTCCAACTGGTTCGACACGATGATTGCGGACTATCTCTTGAATCCGAACCGGCGGGACCACACGATTGAGGTGGTGGCGCTCGAGGCGAGCGGTAGGCGGATCGGGGCGGACCAACCGGATCAAAAGGCGCACGCGCCGCAGTCGTTGTTCGACGTGGATGAAGGGTTGATGCATCGGGCGGGCGAATCCGCGCTGGCGGTGGCCGAAGCGGTTCCGGCGCTCACAGAGCGTCTCAAGGAACAAGGCAGCCTGTCGCTGTTCGAGCAGGTGGAGATGCCGCTGGTTCCCGTGCTGGCCGACATCGAACGGAACGGGTTCCTGCTCGACGTTGAGGGGCTGCAGGGGTTGAGCAAGGAGCTGGACCGCGAACTGACCGTGATGATGGGGAGCATTCATCATCTGGCCGGGGGAGAGTTCAACATCGGGTCGCCGAAGCAGTTGGCGACGGTTCTGTTCGAGAAGCTGGGGCTCAAACCGTTGCGGAAGACAAAGACCGGCTACTCCACCGACGAAGACACGCTCACCCAACTGGCTGCGCAGCATGATCTGCCGGCCCAGATCCTCAACTATCGGACGCTGACGAAGCTGAAATCCACCTACGTGGACGCCTTGCCGCAATTGGTGAATCCTGAGACGGGTCGGCTCCATACGTCGCTGAATCAAACGGTTGCGGCGACCGGTCGGTTGTCCTCCACCGATCCCAATCTGCAAAACATTCCCGTAAAGGGCGAGTATGGACTGCGCATTCGGGAAGCGTTCATCGCTCCGAAGGGGCACACCCTGCTCTGTGCCGACTATAGCCAAATCGAGCCGCGCATCCTGGCGCATCTTTCCCAAGACCCGCGCCTGTTGCAGATCTTCGAACAGGGCGAGGATATTCACATGGCCACGGCCGTGGAGATTTTCCGGCTCTCGCGCGATCAGATCACGCGGGAGATGCGGCGGGCGGCCAAGGGCGTCGTGTTCGGCATCGTATACGGGATCAGCCCGTTTGGGCTTGCCGGCAACATCGGTGTGTCCCAAGCCGAAGCCAAGAAGTACATTGAGACTTATTTCGAACGCTACCCCGGCGTGCGGGCCTTGATGGACAAGAACATCGCCGACGGGAAGTCCAAGGGCTACACGACGACGATCCTCGGCCGCCGACGCCCCATTCCCGAGCTGCAGAGCGGCGACCAGACACAACGTGGATTCGGTGAGCGCATGGCGGTGAACAGTCCGATCCAGGGCTCGGCCGCCGACCTCATCAAGGTGGCGATGATCAATGTGCACCGGCGTCTGAAGGCGGAACTTCCAACCACAAAAATGATTCTCCAAGTGCACGACGAATTAATCTTCGAAACACCTGCGCGTGAGCTGGAGCAGGCGAAGGTGCTGGTGAAACAGGAGATGGAGGCCACCGGCTCAAAGCTCGGAATTTCGGTGCCGTTAAAAGTGGATGTTGGAGTGGGGCGTAATTGGCGAGTCGCCCATCCATAGGTGGGCACCACGATACTCATGACGCGTCACGAGATATGCATGTCTCCCCGAAAGCGCGCATTGACGATAAGCGAATCGGAGTTCCAGGACCTGGTGCGGCAGGCACTGGATGGGCTTCCGGAGGAATACGCCAAGTTGATTGTCGATGTCGCGGTGGTTGTGGAGGAAGAACCGACACCGGAGGTCCTAGCCGACCTCGATATGGACGAGAACGACGACCTGCTCGGCCTCTACCAAGGGCAATCCATCGACAAGGACTCCTTCTTCGGTCCCGCCGGCAACCTGCCAGCCAGAATTTCCATTTATCGCGGACCGATTCTCAGGCTGTGTCGAACCAGGCGAGAAGTGGTGCAGGAAGTGCGCGACACCGTCGTGCATGAGATCGGACATCATTTCGGACTCACCGACGACGATATGCCCTACTAGCGGCCGAGAGAAGGACTGGTTGCGGCGTTTTCGGTCGCACCGCAGGGTTTTCGAAACCCTTTTTTGATGAGAGAAGGTGCGGATCTTTTCAAGGAGGGTTTGAGACTGTACGTCGTGAATTGACTCACTTGAGACTATCCGGGTGGAGGTAGCTTCAGAATGTTACTTCGCCCACCTAGCGAGGATCCGTTCCAGCCCCCAGTAGATGCTCTTTCCAACCGAGGCTAGTTCGTTAAGCTCAAACCCATCATTTGGATTCTGCCGCGTGTCTTTGGATCAGGTAGTACGGTTTCCCCTTCTTCTCCAATCCCTCTCGAGGTTTGCCCGTTGCGAGCAGGGTCCATAAGTCGCTGAATCCGAGGGGTGGGTAGGTCACACCACATTCCTCGATTTCGTAACCAGGTAAACCGACAAAGGCTTGATGAAGGGCGCGCGATCCAAGCATGAACGGAAACTGATGGAGCGTTGTCTCGTCCGCTTCCTCCCGAAATTCTTGCAGCATGATTTTCCCGCCGCTGAGCAGCCTAATCTGATTGGCGACCGAGGGACGCAGTCCGACGGCGGCAATGCTGTCAGGTACAGGCGAAAGCTGGAGTAGCCGGCGGGTGATTTCGTCTGCCGGAGAGGTGACCACAACCGGCTTGAGGAATTGTTCGAGCGTGGCGAAACCAGCCATGATCGTGAGGCTGAGGGTGAGCAGGACCGGAAGGCTTCGGCGGCGGAACGTGAGGACATGCAGAATGGAAGAGAGGGCGACGACCATTGAGCCGCCGAAGATGATGCGATGGTCCATCCTTGCGCCGAGGACTGTCAGCAGCCCCCCGACCACGAAGCTGCCGGCTAAAAGCCACTGCACCAGACGAGCTGCGCGGTAGGCGGCGAATTCTTCCCGTGTGAATTGCCGCAGCAGATCGGCCAGCAGGAGGGCCAGGAGCGGATAAGTGGGAAGAAGATAGCGGCTGCGCATTAGATTGCCGAGTGAGAACACCAGAATGCTGAGCCCAAGCCAGCCAAGCACGAACCAGATCAGGCGTCGGTGTTGGTCGAGATAGGAGCGAAGCAGATCGCGCTGCGTCACGGCGACGGCCCCGAGCACCACCAGCCAGGGGGCGAAGAACCTGAGCGGAGTCAGGCTGTAGAGCAGCAGGTTCGTGAATAGGAAGGTCTGGGCGCCTTCGAGCCGTTCGCCGATCTGATCGTCGAACATCGTCGAAATCGCTTGGGGCCCGCGAAGCAGTAGCACGCCGAGAAACCAGGAGCAGGCAACGGCGATGCCGGCCAGCATCCATCCGCGGTGGATCAGGCCGCTGGAATCGTGACCGGATGATGGAGCGAAGCGGGCCATGCCCCATAAGAAGGGCAAGAGCAGCAGCGGGAGGAGCCCCTTCGTCGCGATTGCCAGGCCTGCCCCCACATAGAGCAGCGCGTGCCAGCGGGATTCGTTGCGACCGTTCAGCAACAGTTCCACCGCGCCCCACAGGCTTGTGGTGATGAATAGGCATTGGAGTATGTCCGGCGTCGATTTCGAAGCCGATTCCATGAACTGAATGTTGGAGGCCAAGATTGCCGCAGCTAAGATGCCGGTCGTACGGTCATGCGTGGCGGAGCGCGCGAGCAGATAGGTTACCCACAGGGTGCAGGCGCCGGCGAGGAGAAAGGGCAATCGGGAAGCGAACAGACTGATGCCGAGCGAAAGGTAGCTCGCGACGAGGACCCAATAGGTCAGGATCGGTTTACGGAAGCGAACCGTCCCGTCCGCGTATTTGGGAGTGAGGTAGTCACCCGTGCGGACCATTTCGATGGCGGCGTTGGTGTACCAGCCTTCGTCGAAGTGATAACGCGACAGGAGCGGAAGCGATCCGATCAGTGCGAGGATGAAGCACAAGACAATGACGGCGACGGACGGATGCCGGCTGTCAGATGGCATTGGGGGCGTGGAGGAGGGGGACTTCTCCGGCATCGTAGGCGACACGGGCGAAGAGTGGCACAGCGGATTGGCGGGAGGCAAGCGCTGGTTGAAGCCCGACGTTAGGCGTAGAGGCGAGATACGGTTTCGTTCAGGGTGAACAACATCCGATCGACCCTGGTATAGACGGCGTGGCCGAAGTAATGGTCGCGGACGTTGGCCGAGCCCGTGCAGTCCTTGTAATCGACCAGTAAGCATTGGCCTTCGCTGGGGAAGCGGCAGGCACGGCGCGCGCATTCCACCCAGCGCTCGAATCCGTCGTAGGGTTCCACCATTTCCCACACTGCCTTGTTTGCCGCCTTTGCCTGTTCTGAAGCCGGCACGGCATCGGTGCCCGCGGCCGCCAACTCCTGGACATAGTCGCCACCCCAGGCAATCGGCATCTCCATCGTGACCTGCGGCAGTTCCATCTTCGACAACCACGTCTTGCCGTCGGTCCGCAGATTGCGATGGTTCACGATATGGAGCAACTTGCCCATCCCCGACGGGTCCCAACCATAACGGACGGGCGTTCCGAGGGTGACGGCGTCCAGGGCCGCTCCGTTCATCAAGGTTCCGGCTGCGAGCAACGGTTCGATCCGCTGGATGCGCTGAGCATCGGCACCCGGCTGCGCAGTCGTCAACAGGTCGAGCAATCGCTTGCGTCCGGTGATCGGTGAAGGACAAAGGAGATTCGACGCCAGCGCGACGACGAGGCCTGCCTGTCCATGCGCATAGATCAATAGTCGATCGCCGGTGGTCCACCGTTGTTCAGTCACAATTGCGTGGAGGCGATCCAGCAGGCGGCAGGCTGCCAATGCGCGGCCCAGATGATGATGCTCGCCGGACCACAGCTCTCGCAGGCAGAGGATCGGTCGATCGGTTTTCTGATTCAGGGCCTTGCGGCATTGCTCGACGTAAGCAGCCGTGAAATTGCCTGCGTCGCCGAGTTGCTCGTCAAGTAAGGTTTTCGTGGCATCATCGTTCGGTAGCGGTGGGGTAAGCCCTCCCGGCAGGGGTGTGATGCCGTTGTCGCCTTCACGCATCAGCGACAGCAACGCATCGAGACCTGAGATCCCACGCGAGTAGCCGCGCTTGAGGCCGCCCACCTCATCCAGTCGTCCCATCCCGAACACGTCGGTTCCGGGAATCGATCCATGAAGGAAGAGGATGCCGCGCACACCGGCTCGGCTGAGCTGTTGGCCCAGTTTCCCCATGGCCTCTTGCCAAGTTGGAGAGTCGGGCGTGGCGGTCGCGGCAAATTCAGTCGTTCCCAGTCGCTCGGCGGGGTTCTTCCGGGACAACTCGTCGTGCTGAAAATTGTTTTCGATCGGCATGGGAGGTCTGTCATACCCGAAAGCGGGCGCAGAGTTCAACGGGATGCGAGGCAGGAAATGCGGCGTAGCAATTCAATGAGGGGAGCCGGGGTCCGCTTGGGAGAGGCGATGCTTCGGCATCACTGCGGTGGCGGAACAGGTCTTGGCCTCCTCGTCGATGCGACGGTCGATGATGGTGACGCCCTGGAGATACTCTTGCACGATTTCTTCGCGTATGACTTCGATGTCCTGTTCCGGTTCTCGTCCGGTCCTCTCACGGACCCGGTCGGTGGCATGTTCCTTGATGAGCACACGGATCTGCTTGGCCAGGTCACTCCGCGCGGCCAACTCGGATACCCGCTGGCAGATCAGTTTCCCCTTGGCCAGGTCGCCCTGTCCGTGCCCGACCAATTGTTGCTCGTTGGATTCGATCATCGGCGCCGCGCCCCGTCGTTCTCCTGGCAGATGTGACGGTGGGCGTTCTTGCTCCCTCGTGCCAAGCTGCTGAAAAGCCTGGTCGGCATGCTTCCGCACCGTTTGAGGCGAGGTGTCCGCCGGCTGCGCCAGGCTTGTGAAGAGCGCACAGGTGAGCAGGCACGCCATCGATGCGGAGGTCCGTCGAATAGACTCCATTATTTGACTCCCGGACTCAGCCCCTGGGTGGGGGCACTGGACGGTGCCGTAGTCGGAGCCTGTGCAGGGCGCTGACTGTGATGTGATGCGGGCGAATGAAATTGTTGTACGCCGGGCGGTGGCAGCGGTTGCCCGGGCGTGGACATGCCGGAGCCGCCTGGTTGCATCGTATGCAACGTCGGCGGCGGCTGGAGCCGGCCGGCAGGCCCCGGCACCTGTTGGTACATGCGGTCCATCAACCCTCCCGGCCGTTGTGGTGAGGTTCCTGATCGGGTCGGAACCTGAATGATGGTCACCGAGCTGCCGACGGCCGGAGGCTGCCCGGTTGGATTAGGCAAGAGCGGGTTTAGCTGATAGACGCTCGACAGTTGACGCGTATTCCCCGGCGCGTTGTTCGACGATATCGCCGGCGGCGAAGTCGCTGCTCCGGGGATGGCGATGCCCGGCCAGGTTGTGATAGCCGATGGCAGAGGCGGGCGTGGAGGCTGCGGCGGCGCGGGCGGAGTCTTGGTGGCAATGACCTGCTGCGCCCATGCCACATGAGGATTGTTGGGATTCAAATTGGCCGCGACGGCCAGCATCGCCTGGACCTGTGCCAGACCGGTGGCGGGGGGCATCAGCGGAACGAGGAGTGCCCAGTCCGTCCAGGCTTGAGCCACCATGCCGTTGGATTGCGTACGGTTCAATAGACCCTCGCGCTGCTGACTGAGCGTTCGTGCCTGGTCCGCCGAGGTGGCAGTTGCCAATGCCTGATTCGCGCGATCCAACTCCTGTTGGAGTTGCTCGACCTCCTGGTGGAGGGTGAGGAGCTCCTGCCGTGCATCCTCGTTTTGCCGGAGTGCGGTAATCGCGCGTTGGACCTCATCCGTATCGACCTGAGCGGTGAGGATGACCTTGATAACCACGGTATCTTCCTCAAGCAGAGTCTTGGTTTGCTGGTCCAACACCAGGACCATACCGGCGGTGTAACTGCGGAGTTCGTCTTGCGTCACGTCCAGGTTTCGGACAACCGTGATGCTTTCCAGGTACGTCGCCACCTGCTCCAGAGCCTGCCGTTTCGCCTGTTCGGCCGCAAGACGCACTCCGTCATCTTTCGTTTCTCGATCTGAGAGACGATGGAGCCCTTCGCCGGTGACGACACGCGTCTCCGCAAAGAGCTGGTCAGGAACGACGTTCAGGACGCTTGCGAGGGCGAGGCAGCCACAAAGAATGAGCAGGTAATGCCGGTGAGACCCCCATTGGGTTGCGCGTGGTACGCCCTTGTGCCAGATTCCGGAGGGCATCGCCTGACCACCAAATTATGAGGGCAATTGAGGGCTCGATCGGGGCTCGATTCGACCTGTTGAGCATAGCATCGAAGGGCCGCAAACGCCAGGATTGACGCGGCTCCTTCCGTATATCGCCATACCTTGCCTTCGCCGAAAACAGCGTGTTAAGGTACCTATCCCCTTGTGAAAGAAAGGAAAGCGTTGTGAAATCCGCCAAGCTCTCCCCACAGCTATATATGGTTCTCGTTGTCCTTTGCGTGCTTAGTGTTCTGCTGGGTCCGGCTGCATTCGGTGCTTCTTCGGCCTGGTCTGCCAAGGGAACGGGCGAAGCTCCGGCGGCGGTGCCCGGGATTGATACGGAGCATGTGATTCTCTTTGTGTTGGAAGGGGTGGATCAGGAGGCCCTCAAGAGCGGCGCCATGCCGGCGTTGTCGGGGTTGGCTAAGAACGGCTCGGCGACTTGGGCGGCTACCGCAGTGGCGCCGGCCCGTCGGCTGCCGACGATGGCGTCGCTCGTGACTGGGATGCCGGTAGACAAGCACGGCATTACCTGGAACTTCTTTGAGTTCAGCCGCGGCTACCCCCGGCACCCCACGATGTTCGACTACCTGGACTTGAGCGGCGGGCGTGACAGCGCCATCTTTTTGATGGATGAATCGCTGTATCAGCTGGCCAAGCCCGAGCCCTATACCGACTACCAGATGTGCGGCCCGTTGCGGCCCGAGTGCACACCGGACCGGTTGGTCAGCTATATCAAGGACTATTTCCGAAAGGCGACCAGCGGCTCAGGTCACGGACACGCGATTTTGTCGTTGCCCCATCTTCTGGTCGTGCACTTACCGCAGGCTGGACGGGTAGGGGAGGCGCAGGGTTGGAAGTCCCCTGCGTACAAAGAGTCCCTGAAGACTGTCGACAAGGCCATGAACTCCGTGCTGGACCTGTATCGGCAGCTTGGGCTCTTGAGCCGGACCACGATCTTCGCGACCTCGCTGAGTGCAGTCGGCGAAGGGCAATTCTCTTCCGGCGAGGGACCTGCTGCTCCGTCTGCCGCTGTGCCGGTCGTTCCCTGGATTGCTTCCGGCGTCGGGATCAAGCCCGGCTATGCGATTCGTCAGCCGGTTTCGATCATGGATACCGGAGCGACTGTGATGCGGGCTCTCGGTTTGGAGACGCACACGGAATGGGACAGCCACGCGGTCGAAGAAATCTTTAAAACCGCATCCACCGCATCCGCTTCATCCAAGCAATAGAAAAGTAAGGTGCTTCATATGCGATCTGCCTATCACACGTCGTTCGCACGGCATTCGATATTCGGATCAATGGTGCTGCTCGCCCTTTCTTTGGTCGGAACGACCGCGTCCTTGTTGGCTGCTGGTCCTCCCCCCGCGTATACAAAAGAGCATGCGATTACCATCGATGCGACTGCATTGGTTCCGCAGGGTTGGTGGGGTGTACCAGGCGTGACTCCCCCCTTGTGGGTCTTGGATCCTGAGACGTCGGATGCGTATCGGACGACCGAAAAGAAAGAATTGCAGCTCAAGCCTGGTCAGTACAAGTTCGTCAGTTTTACGTTCGATTTTCCGTTCACAGTCAGCCTGGAAGGTAAGCTTGAATATTCAGCCGCCCTCGACCAATGCGTCGGAGGTCGCGGTACGCAAACCCTGCTGGTGCGCTGCAAGCGCACGTATCCGCACGGCGGACAGCGGGATCCCTATTACGGGCAACAATGAGGCTCAACATGGCACCAGCAGTAGACGATCTCCTCGATGCGCTCGAAGATGTGGATGACGCGACCCGTGAAGAGGCCGCGAAAGCCTTGGCGGAACTGGCCGATCCCAAGACGCTCGAGCCGCTCCTAAGCGCGTGCGGGGACGACTTTTGGTCGGTCCGTGCGTCGGCCGGGTGGGGCGTGGCCAAGATCGGCGGGGCCAAGGCGATCGAAGCGCTGGTGACTCTGTTCAACGATCCGATCATGGAAGTCCGCAACGAAGCGGTGGCGGCTGCGGCCAAGATGGGGACAGTCGTGGTCGACCGCATGTTGGTCGCGATGAAAGACGAGCGCTGGCGTGTCCGTGAACATGCCGCCAAAGTGTGCGGCGATCTTCGCGATCCTCGCGCCGTCGACGGATTGATCTTTGCCTGCCGCGATCGTGACGGTGCCGTGAAGAGTGCCGCTGCGGAGGCGTTGGGTAAAATCGGGGATCCAAAGGCGGTGGCGGCCCTGGTCAAGCTGTTCCGCGATTCTTCGAAGATCGTCCGGGAAACCGCCGGCATCGCGCTGGTCGCGATCGGCCAGCCCTCGGTCGATCAGTTGCTCGAAGGGCTTAAGGATAAAGACTTTGTCGTGCGCTGCCATGCCGCCCGGGCGCTTGGCGGGATGACTACGGACTACCAAATCGGCCGAAGTTGGGTGCAAGAACCCCGCGTGGTGGATGCCTTGATCGAGGTGCTCAAAGATCCCGATCGAGCCGTCCGTGAAGACGCCACGATTGCTCTGGGCATGATCGGAGACGCGCGTGCGGTCGATGCGCTCATGGAAGCGATGAAGGATGGCGCGGTTAAGCGCCATGCCATCGCGTCGCTCGGCATGATCGGTGATCCCCGGGCTTTGCCGGCGGTATTGAATGCGTTGAAGGGAAAAGGCATCAAGCAAGCCGGTACGCCGACTCCCGGTTGTATCGTGAGCGAAGACGCCTTCATCAAGGAAGCCGCAGCAACCGCGCTCGGCCATTTCCGCGATCCGCGTGTCATTCCCGACCTCATCATGTTGCTCAAGGACGGTGTGTTGCGGGAAAAGGCTGCAGCAGCGCTCGTGCTGATCGGCGATTCCGCGATCGAACCGTTGATTTCATTCCTTTTTGATCCCAAGGCCTCGGAAGTAGAGGCTGAAGGCGAGCGGGTGTTGTCCTATGCATCCGTGCGATTGACGGCCAAGGACGCCCTGCGCCAGTTGGTGTTGGAGACCCTCGAACAATTGGGCTGGACGCCGCCTGAAGAGGACGTGGCCGTAGACTCCAGCCAAGCCGACAACCTTCGAGTCGATCGACCGTTGGGTGACGTCGGACGATTTGGCCCGAGCGGAGACTACGCCAAAGGTTCGGCGCGGTAAGCCTTGGGACCATACCTCATCCGTCATGTTCGTCCGGATCATCTGCGGCGGGCGTGGCAGGAGCCTGGTAGTCGATGGCCGACCCCGTTACCGAACAAATTGCCGCCCTATCCGATGAAGATTGGGCTGTCCGCGAAGATGCCGCATCAGCGCTTGCGACCTTGAGAGATCCTCGGGCTGTCGCGCCCCTGACTCGGGCGCTTCGAGACAGCGATCGGGCGGTGCGTGAGGCGGCGAAGGCCGCATTGTTTGCGATCGGCGAGCCTGCCGTGCCTGCCCTGGGCGATTGTCTCGACGATCCTGCGCTTCAGGTTCAGGAAGCGGCCTCGTCGGTGTTGGCGGAGATTGCCGACTATCGCGTATTCGATGCGCTGGTCGCCGCCTTGCGAAGCGGCGATTGGATTGTCCGCATGCATGCCGCGAAGGCGCTGGGCCGAATCCGCGATCCGTCGGCCGTCGCGTTTCTGATGCCGTTGTTGCAGGACAAGGTCAAGGCCGTGCGGGAGCAGGTCACGGCATCCCTGGCTGCCATCGGCGATTCCGCGGTATCGCCGTTACTTCAGGCCTTAGAGCATGACGAGTGGTTGATTCGACTCCATGCCGTGGAAGCCCTGGGCAAACTGAAGTCTGCAGATGCCGTCGAGCCGCTGCTCCGCGCCTTGTTCAACGATGGGGACTCCGCGATCCGCGAGGATGTAGTGCGGTCTCTGGGGCTGATAGGCGACGCCCGTGCGGTCGATTATTTGTTTGTGGCGTTGAAGGAACCGGGCCTTCGTCCCACGGCGGTGGAAGCCCTGGGGTTGATCGGCGACAGTCGGGCTGTGCCGGTACTGCGGGCTATCGTGGAAGGGGCACAGCGAGCCGAGTATCGACGTCCGATCGCGGGCTGTGGCGATGAGTGGACGGAAGACATGGCCACGATGGGGTTGGCTGCCAGGGCTTTGGGCTTGATTGCCGATGACGCCGCCATTCCCTCACTGGTCATCGCCTTGCGGAACACGGTGACTCGTGCGGAGGCTGCGGCGGCGCTGGTGCGGTTTGGGGCTAAAGTGGTTCCGGCACTCGTGCCGTTGCTGACGCGCGAGCAGGACGAGAATGTCCGGTACCACGTCAGGGAAACGCTGACTGCCGTGGGATGGCGACCGGGACGACTCTAAGGACGTACGATTTCCGGATCCGATGATGTGCCGAATTCCAGGAAGCGGCACTCATCGCCGACTAGCAAAACGAGTCAGCGGATCATTCAGGCGTCAAATCAGTAAGATCTTCTGCGATGTCTAAAGAAACGATTGAAACCCTCGTATCCGAATTGACCCATGAGGAAGAGTGGCGGCGGATGCGCGCGACTGCGGCTTGTTTGGCGGGCGGGCCGGTGGCGGTCCGTACTCTCGTGAAGGCATTGGAAGTCGGGGATGCCCCTCTGCGCGCGGAAGCTGCGTCGATGCTCGCACGGATCAAAGACCCGGCAGCCGGATTGCCTCTTGTGGCGGCGCTGAACGATGCGGACGAGACGGTTCGAAAGGCCGCTTTTGGAGCGCTGGAACAGATGGCCGGCGTGCTGGACGGTGAAACCGCCGCAGGGTTGGTTCGCTATCTCTCCGACTCGCCGGATGAGGATGTCAGAGCTCGTGTCCGGCAATTGCTGGGCGTCATCCCTAACGCGATTGCGCCGCTTTGTGACATGCTGAAACATCCGGATGCCGTCGTGCAGGAAATGGCCGCCTCCATTCTGGAGCATCTGCTCGATCCCCGGTCGGCGGACGGCCTGATCGATGCGATGACCTTTCCCGCCGTGCGCGATATCGCGGTGCGTACGTTGAAGAAGCTGGGCGTGATTCGGGACCGGATCGATGGCTCCTTCAATGCGTTGCGCGATGTCGAAGGCGCAAGCGAGCGGGAAGAGGCTCGGATGGCGGTCGTGATGGATTTGTTGGGGATCGGTCGGCCGAGCGTCGAGATCCTGATCGAGTATCTCGAGGACGACGATTGGGTTGTCCGGGAAGCGGCGGCCGATTTGTTGGGCATGATCGGCGACGTGCGGGCAGTGGAGCCCTTGATGAAGCGACTGCAGGTGGACAAGGATACCGGCGTGAAGGAATACGCCCTCAAATCGTTGGGTCTGATCGGCGATCCAAGGCCGGCGCAATTGTATATCGAGGCCATCCCGATTCGCCCGTTACGGGTGTTCGCGATGGAAGCCCTGGCCAAGGTGAAGGACGTAGAAGTGCTCCGCCCCCACCACGAACTGTTCAATCGGTTGAGGACGGATCGTGACGGCTTGGTGGCGTATAGTGCGGGGCTCATTGCCGATAAGTTGGCGGCTTTGGAGGGGATGCAACCGGTGGGGCAGGAAGGAACAGAGGACCATGAGTGACTCCAATCGCATCGAACAGTTGATTGCCGCGTTGCGGGACGATAACGAAGCGCTTCGCGACCATGCCATGGCCAGTCTGGGCCAGATGGGCGTCGACGCGGTGCCGCAGCTCATCGGGCTGATGGCGGACGAAGACACGGTCATCCGCGAAGCGGCCGCCACGGCAGTAGTCCGGATCGGTCCCGTAGCGTTTGATCAACTCTTGGAGGCCTTGGGAGATGACGAATGGGCCGTTCGGGAGCAGGCGGCCAGCGCGCTGGGGCGGCTGCGGGATCCGCGTGCCGTCGAGCCCCTGGTGAAGGCGCTTCGCGATAAGGACGGAGCCGTCCGCACCGCCGCGGTGTGGGCGCTTGAACGGATCGGCGATTCCCGGGCGACGCCGGGCTTGATCGAGGCGTTGGGTGACAGTACTGTGCGGGAAGATGTCGCGCGGGTATTGAAGAAAATCGGAGATACGCGGGCGGTTGAGGCGTTGATTGACGGCCTCTTGGGGCCGAATTGGATGGTGCGCCGCCATGCGGCGGAGGCGCTCGGCAAAATCGGCGATGCGCGTAGCGTCGATCCTCTCATCCAGTCGCTTCAAGACGAGGACTGGCTGGTTCGGCGTAACGCCGCCGAGTCGCTGGCGCGGCTGGGTGCAAAGCAGGCGATCGAGCCGCTGCTCCCCTTGCTGGAAGACGAAAATACCATGGTGCAGGAAACCGTGGAGGGCGTGTTGGCAAGTTTGGGCTGGAAGCAGGAAGCGTCCCAATAACCGGATAAAGGAAACATATCATGGCAGATGAAGCACCGGCGAAGCTGATTCAGATCGGTCCCAAGGGCGGAGCGAAGAAGGATGGGTTCAACCTCGTGACGGAACGGGTCGTGGCGGTCAACCCCGAGTCCAAGCAGCTCGAGGTCGAATTGCTGGCCTACGACGGCAAGACGGTCGTGCTCGACGTGGCCGAGGAGGCCTTAGAGGATCTCGCCAAGATCAAGGTCGGTGACGGCGCGACGATTCGCGTGGTGGAAGAGGGCGGCAAGCGCATTGCCAAGAGCTTCCGGATTCGCGCGAAAGATCCCAATGCCGCGAAGGCCGACGCGATGTTGGCGGATCTCAAGGATTCACACTGGCTGAACCGGAAGTATGCTGCCGAGGTATTGGGTGATCTGAAGGATGCCCGGGCCGTAGGGCCTTTGGTCGAGGCGTTGAATGACGAGGTCGGCGATGTGCGCCAGCGGGCGTACGATTCCCTGATCAAGATCGGCGGGACGGCTGTCCCCTCGCTCGTGCCGTTGCTCGTGGCCGAAGAGGATGAACTACGACAGTCTGTGACGGAGATTATCCGCAAGATCGGCAAGCCGGCCGTCGAGCCGTTGGCGACGGCATTAGGCGACGCCGACGATCGGCTTAAAACCAGGATCATGAAGGTGTTAGACCGGATGGGCTACAAGCCCAAGGCGAAAGACGAAACCAAAGCCGAGGCCGCAAAGCAATTGACGTAGCAGCCTCGGCTCAGGGGTTACTTGCCGGGGGCTTGGGTCAGGCGGCCGACCGAGACGTGCGTAAATCCGTGCGGGACCACGCGATCCGAGTCATAGACATTCCGCAGGTCCAAAAGCACCGGTTTGCGCATGATGCCCTTGAGCTTTTCGAAGTCGAGGTTTCGGAACTGGTTCCATTCCGTCATGATCACCAGGGCATCGGCGCCTTGCGCCACGTCGTAGGTGTCGTGACAGGGGATCATCTCCGGCAACAACTTGACCGATTCTTCCATTGATGCGGGATCGTACGCCCGCACCTTGGCCCCTTCTTTCATCAACTCTGGCAGGATCGTCAGGCAAGGGGCTTCCCGCATGTCGTTCGTGTTGGGCTTGAACGAAAGGCCCAGGACACCTACCGTTTTTCCTTTCAGTCCGCCGCAGGCTTCCCGGATTTTGTCCACCATCCGCAAGTGTTGTTCGTGGTTGACCTTTTCGGCTGCGCCTGCGATTTGCAGTGGGTAGCCGACACGGTCGCCGGTCTGCACCAACGCCTTCAGGTCCTTGGGGAAGCAGGATCCGCCGAAGCCGGGGCCGGCATGCAGGAACTTGTTGCCGATCCGGTTATCGAGCCCCATCCCCTTCGACACCATCTGCACGTCCGCGCCGACCTTCTCGCACACGGTCGCGATTTCATTGATGAACGAAATCTTGACGGCCAGGAAGGCGTTGGACGCATACTTGATCATTTCCGCCGTTGGAATGTCGGTGACGACGATCGGGGTTTCCAGCAGGTACAAAGGACGGTAGAGGTCTTTCATGATCGCCACCGCCTGCTCGCTGTCTGCGCCGATCACGACCCGGTTGGGCCGCATGAAGTCCTCGATGGCCGAGCCTTCGCGAAGGAACTCAGGATTAGAGACGATATCGAAGCGGAATCGCTCCGATTGGTTCGCCTTGATCACTTCGCGCAGCTTTTCGCCTGTGCCAACGGGAACCGTGGATTTCGTGACGATAACTTTATAGCCGGTCATGTTCTTCGCAATGCCGCGTCCGACTTCTTCGACATAGGAGAGGTCGGCCGAGCCGTCTGCTTTGGGAGGTGTGCCCACCGCGATAAAGATGACCAGGGCCTTGTCCACTGCCTTGGCGACGTCGGTCGTAAAGTGAAGGCGCTCTTCCTTAATCCCCTTGGTAACCAGTTCGGTGATGCCGGGTTCGAAAAACGGTACTTCGCCTTTCTCGAGGCGGGCGATGCGGCGGGCATCCGTGTCCATACAGGTCACGTTGACTCCGAACTCTGCAAAGCAGGCGCCCGTGACTAATCCGACATAGCCCGTACCGATAACGCTGATGTGCATGGAACCCTCTCCTTGGTGATGAAGGATGCGGTGCGACCGAAGCGAATGTGTGCAGCGTCGTCAGTATAGCAACGGTCACCGGCCGGGGCAAACAATTCACAGGATTTGAGTTCAGAGCGGGGCAATTGCAGATTCGCGTCCACTCCAGTAATATTTTGCCCCTTACGCAAAACGGGATCTATCGTGATATCTAGCGGTGCGGTCCAGCGGCCCTTGGCGATGATGATGCGTCCGATCGTGCGGGCAGTGCATCCGGATGATACGCTGCTCGAAACCGCCAGGCGGTTTCGTGATGCGCGGGTCGGGGCCATGCTCGTGGAGGAAGGCGGGAGCTATGTGGGCATCATCAGCGAAGCCGATATGGTTCGGAAGGCCATGGCGAGCGGCTCGACTGCGGAGCAGATGACGGTGCGGATGGTGATGAGCACTCCGCTGATTACGATCGATATCGCCCGATCGGCGCATGATGCCAGCGACCTGATGGCCGAACAGGGGATTCGGCACCTTGCCGTGACGGAAGAGGGGCAAGTAGTCGGGATGATTTCCGTGCGCGATTTACTTCGGTATTTCAAAAACTGGGGGACCTTGTGACCAAGGTCTCTTGGTCCAATCGTTTGTTCCGGGGCCTCGCTGCGCCGGCGATTGCTGGGCGGCAATGACGCAAGCAGCCGGCGCGTATTCCACCTCGCGATTCTTTCTTCTGGCTACCGCCTTGATCACGGGCGCGGTCGTCATGGCCTTAGAAATCCTCGGAAGCCGTCTCCTTGCTCCGATCTTCGGCAATTCGTTGTTTGTTTGGGGCGCCCTCATCGGGATCATCCTTGCGGCGATGAGTTCGGGGTATGCCTTCGGAGGTTGGGCCTCGGATCGGTATCATGTTCCCGCAGTATTGGCCTGGTTGCTTCTAGTGTCCGGGACCTGGACGATCTTGATTGCCTGGATGGGGCAACCGACGATCTTGAAGGTCGCGAAGTTGGTCGAGGACCCTCGCTGGGGCCCGAGTTTGGCTGCCTGTGTGTTGCTGGCTCCTCCGGCATTCGGATTGAGCGGGGTCATGCCCGCGATGCTGCGTCTGGCTGTTGTCGATATGGGATACCTGGGCCGGCACACGGGTAGCATGATTGCACTGTCGACTGTCGGGAGTCTCGCTGGGACGTGGGGAACGGCCTTTTTTCTCCTCTCTTGGTTGGGAACCCACACGTTGGTCGCATCGCTTGGGATCGTACAACTGCTTCTGGGGCTGCTCTGGTTGCTGAAAGGGACGCGCGGCGCGGCGCGGCTGTCCGGAATGGCCTGGGCGGGTTTGCTTGTTACGGGCTGGCAGTTATTCGGGCAAGCGCCTCCAGTCTCCGGGTTGGTGCATCAGGAGGACAGTCCCTACCAGCAAGTTCGCGTGCGGGATGACGATCTGTTTCGCTACTTAGTGCTCGATCGGACCTGGCATGCGGTCATGTGGCGGGCGGACCCCGTGAATCTCTTCCTGCCTTACAGTCAGCTCATGGTCGGGGCGCTCGCCCTGACGCCGGAACCAAAGCGTGGGCTTATTCTCGGCCATGGCGGTGGTTCATTGGCCAAGTGGCTGGCCTTCGTCTGGCCGAAACTGGAGTTGGATGTCGTCGAGTTTGATCCGGTCGTTGTGCAGATGGCGGAACAATACTTCAGTTACCGACCACCGGCAAACCACCATGTCTTTGTGAAGGATGCGCGGGTCTTTCTTCGTGATACCACTGCCACCTACGATGTCATTTGGGTCGATGCCTTTGCGCGGCATCTCATTCCGTTTCATCTGACGACGGTGGAGTTCTTCGCTGAACTGCGGCAGAAGCTGAATCCGCAGGGAGTCGTGGCGGTCAACCTGGCTTCGTCTGGTGAAGGCGGAGACCTACAGCGAGCCAGCGCCGTCGTGCAGACTTTGAAAACGGCCTTTCCCACCATCGAGGCGTTCGGAGTGAAGGGACCGTGGAGGGCTCACCAAACGACTGCCGAAAACCTTATCTTTTTTGGGGGAGCGCCAATCGATCACATGTCGTTCGATGAAATGGTATTGCGCATCCAAGCGCAAGTGGATGCCCATCGGATGCCGCCCGAGGCGACGGCGCTCTTGGCATCACGTCGAACCGGAGTATGGTCGCCGGGGCTGACCTTGACCGACGACTACACCCCCTACGACCTCTTAGTAGGCGCCCACCTCGGCGAACCCCAACCTGATGCGAAGGTCGCACCATAACAATCTGGAATTACAGATGAATTCCGCGTAATTCCGGTATCGTGTGGAGATTGCCGCTGACGGTGAAGCCCGGTTTCTGAGGGGCGGATTCGGGAGTCTATCCGGCCCAAGAACTTTCTTGCTTCCTTTTTAAACCCTGTGCTATAAGGTGTGCCTCGTTAGCCAGGGATTCTCCCCTAGATCACGCGTGCGAAAGACTTGCGTCCGATGCGGAACGTCCCACAGAGTTTATTGAGTGCGGTGCTCATTATTCACCAACCTAATCACATCTCTTCTTAATCTCTTTAAGGAGGTAGGTCATGGGTAAGACGATGGTAGCGGTGTTCTTCGGCCTGGTCATGGTCGTGGCTGGGGTGTCGGGCGCCTATGCGTTGCAAGCGGGTGGCGTGGAAATCGGCGACCTCGAGACCGGGTCTGTCGTGGGCCAGCCGTTCAAGGAATTGGAAGTGGATGCGTCTCTCTATGCTGTGGAAATCGGGAACATGAAGACCTGGTATCCTCCGACGACGGTCATCGACTTCAAGGTGCGTCCTGGCCGTCCGGTCGTCATCAAGGTCACCAATAACTCCTCGGCCGAGCATGGGTTCCAGATGACCGATGCGGCGAACGCTGGCTCTCCGTTCGTGTTGAAGGCGGAAGTCGTCTTGAAGCCGGGTGAGACCAAGTACATTGGTATCCCGACCAGCGACCTCTTCTATGCCACGCAGGGCAATACCTTGAGCTATCGGTGCCACCTGCATCCGGCTCACGTCGGCGGCAAGCTCTTGATGTGGAAGTAGTGACGAGGGTAGGCAGCTGCCCGGCGGTCACCTCAGTAATAATATAGAAACAGCGAAGGCCCCACTCGCCATCGGCGGGTGGGGCCTTCGTCTGTTTAGAGAAGGGAGCGTGGCGGCCGTCTGGCCTTCCGGATCAACTCTGGGTCTCAGGCCTCATCCGTCTTGCATTCAGGCTGGCCGTCTAGCGGTACGCTTTGCACGCCCTCCAGTTTGCCTGCCACGATCAGCAGGAGAAATCGGCTTGAAACGGGTTCTGGTTGTTGTTTGGGCTGAATGACCGCGTTGATATCGACGATCATTTCGTCGCCGTCCCACTGTGTCCCGTTGACTACCCAGAAATGGCTGGCCGCATCCGGGAACTGCCGCGATACGAAGTTTTCGATAATGCTGCCGATCTCTCCTCCTGCGCTGGCAGACGCAAGATTCGGCAGGAAGAGGGCAAAGAGGCAGCAGAAGAGAATCAGTCGAGTGGGGTGACTCATGAGGGCACCTCCCAGTGAGAGTGATGGGATGGAGGAGGGGCCACGCCAGGCGAGGCTGGCCGCGCGTCCTTTGTCATGACGTACTTGAAGTCTACTGCACTGGAACGGAGAAAGCCAGAAAAGAGGTGCTTCGCTCGACGTGCCGTCGGCAGGATACGTACAAACAGCGAAGGCTCCCGGAGGAGCCTTCGCGCGTAATAAAATCAAGTTGGATCGAATCGACTAGTTGCGGACGCCGCTCCAGACCTTGGCTGGATCTATGGTCTTGTCCGGGTTCAGGCCCTTGGCCTTTTCCAGTAGGACGTCCGTCGTCTCGGGATAGGCCGGGTCGGAGATGCAGCAGTTGTCCACCGGGCATACGGCGGCGCACTGCGGTTCATCGAAGTGTCCAACGCACTCGGTGCAGCGATCGTGGGTGATCACATAGATGTTGTCGCCGACACCCTGGCCGTCGCCGACATGGAAACCCTTGCCCTCTGCATCGCTGCGGGTTTCGAAAATGGCTTCGTTCGGGCATTCCGGAAGGCATGCCCCACAGGAAATACATTCATCGGTAATCAGCAGTGCCATGGCCTATGCCTCCTTCTCAATTCCTTCGAGAGCAGATAAAATGTTGACAATTTCGTGCTGCCGCGACCATAGTTCGCGGCGAACAGGAGCGGCATTTTATGCCGCGATTCTTCATCAAGTCAACAGAGTGAGCCTCGCGCAGAAGGCCTAGGCTCGGAGGGTGCATGGGGCTTTGGGCCCAATTTCCATGCGGTCGTCCGTATGAGGTGTGTCTGACCGGCGCAGATGTTCCCAGGCAGAATCGTGCATGACCAAATCATCGAGCGGATCTGATTCAGAACAACGCAAAAAAAAGGTGATCACGCTCACGCTCCTGGCAATCTTGCTCATGAGCGTGAGTCTGTTTCTTACGGGCCCGAAGGAATCCGACACCATCATCGTCGAATTTCCCGGCGGCAAGAAGCTGGAGACGGAAGTCGCGAGCACCCCTGAGAAGCTGCTGTTCGGCTTGGCGTTTCGTGAAGGATTGCCCCGGGATACCGGGATGCTTTATATCTTCGAGTCGACCGGCCTGCACCGGGTGCGGACGCGGCAGTACAAGATTCCGGTGGATATGATGTGGGTGGATGAGAGCCACCATGTCATCCAGCTTCTGGAGAATGTCCCACCCTGCGCCCAAGATCCTTGTCCGCTCTACGGTCCGCCTCCGGAACCCGTGCGATATTTGATTCAAACGGACGCAGGCTACGTGCGGCGCGAAGGGGTGACGGCCGGCATGGAACTCAAATTCACTCTTCGAATGTAACCGGGAAGGTACTACGGGGCATGGAAGGATTTCAGTGCGTGGCCACGGTGGACGAGATTCCCCCCGGCCAGGTCAAAGTGTTTACGATCAATGAGCGGTCCATCGCGGTCTTCAATGTCGAGGGCCGATTTCATGCGATTTATAATGTGTGCCCGCACGAAGGTGGTCCATTGCACAAGGGGCGGGTGAAAGGGTATGTGGTGTCTTGTCCCTGGCATGACTTGGCATTTGATATTCGGAATGGTCAAGGCACCGACGGCGGCGGGTACTGCGTGGGCAGCTACGACGTACGCATTGAAGAGGGGCAAGTCTTTGTCGGCCCCCGACGGAAGGTGTAGTGGCGATCGAGTGAAAATCGGGATGAATCGGAGATGAATCAAGGTGGGAAAGCGCCTGCGGGCGCGAGCGAGCGCGAGTCCGAGGCGAAGGCCATAACTGGGAAAGTCGGCCAGCCGGTGCGCATTCATCTGTGGGAAGACCGTACGCGCGGGGAGTTGTGGGTGCCGATCTACGATCCCAAGACCATGCCCTTGGTGGACGACGATTTTCTGCGGATCGCCAGCGGTAATGCCGTCGATACGGGGCGACGGACCTTCGAGTTCCGGCCTGTGACAGCCGGGACGCACCGCCTCGTATTCGAGAAGCGCATGGGTTGGAAATTTACGGCCGAAGATCGCCAAGTATTTTATGTCGCCGTCGTCTAACGGCGGTTGTGACATCCTCCATTGCTATGCCTGATATTGCGTATGTGAACGGACGGTTCAGTCCCCTGGCCGAGGCCGTCGTCCATGTCGAGGATCGAGGATTTCAGTTCGGCGACGGTGTCTATGAGGTCATTCGGACCTACCGCGGCCGCCCCTTTGAAGTAGAGGCACATCTTGCCCGCCTCGAGCGAAGTGCTGCAGCATTGCGCCTGTCTTGGGATCGCACGCAGGCGGCCTGGGCAAATCTGATCGACGAAGGGCTCCGGCTGAGCGGCTTTCCAGAGACCAAGATCTATATCCAGTTGACCCGAGGACAGGCACCCCGGGACCATCCGTTTCCCGCCGGAATCGCGCCCACGACGGTCCTGACGTTTCGGGAATTGCACCCATTGGATCCGGCCGTTCGTCAGGAGGGAGTTTCAGTCATGACGTTGGAGGATTTGCGATGGGGGCGCTGTGACATCAAGAGCCTGAATCTCCTTGGTAACGTCCTGGCACGGCAGCAGGCAAAGGAAGCCGGCGCGTTCGAGGCCATTCTCATTCGGGACGGTTTGGTCACGGAAGGCTCGGTCAGCAACGTCATGGTCGTTCGCAGCGGCGTGCTTCAGACCGCGCCCGAGGGGCCAAAAATTCTGTCGGGTGTGACGAGGACCTTGGTCTTGGACGTGGCGCGGAAGCAGGGACTGCAGGTGAGGGAATCCTATGTCTCGCGACAAGAATTATTCGACGCGTCCGAGGTGTTGTTGACCGGCACGACGGTGGAAATTTTGTCTGTGGTGCGTGTGGATGATCGAGTGATCGGCGACGGTGTTCCCGGTCCCGTTTCCAAGACCCTCATGCGCGGCTGGGAGAGGCTGATCGGCTGATCTCCCCTTGCTTTCATAGGAGGGGCGTGTTATGGTTCGTGCGATTTAAGTGGGCCCAGGCCCACTTTTTTGTTTGAGCAACTTTTGACGATGCCTGAAGCAAGCACAATGGCGAGCGAAAAGCCTTCAGCTGGACGTGCTGAGGCGGCTGCGGCGCGGGTCCATGAAGTCGCGGCGCCGATTCTGTGGTCGCATGGGTTGGAATTGGTTGAAGTCGTGTGCGTCGGCAAGGGACCCGGCACGGTCATTCGTGTCTTCATCGACAAGCCGGGCGGGGTGACGCTGACCGATTGCGAGCAGGCGCATCGATCCCTCAGTCCGGCGCTCGACGTCGCAGATCCGTTTCCCCACGCCTACACGCTGGAGGTGTCATCGCCCGGCCTCGATCGGCCTTTGCGGGGACCAAAGGACTATGTGAAGCTGGTCGGCGAGCGGGTGACGATCAAGTTGCGTGAACCGCGGCAGGGCCAGTGGCGGCTGACCGGCACCTTAAGTGAAGTTGGGGAACAGGGGCTGACGCTGGCGATCCAACAGAAAAAAACGACGGAGACCGTGTCCGTCGCATTCGAGCACATCGCTTCCGGTCGACGGGACGTGGGATTTTGACCGGCGCTCCGTAGCGGGCGCCTCCGGAGCGTGGGAAATCATGAGGGATGAGTCATGAATCGTGAGTTGATCGCTGTCATCGACGAAATCGGTCGGCAAAAAGGCATCGACAAGGCCAGAGTGATCGGCGCGATCGAATCCGCCCTGCAGACCGCTGCGAAAAAACGGTTCGGCCAGGCTGAAAATATTCAGGTCGAAATCGATCCGAAGACCGGCGAAATTTCGGTGGTATCCAAGAAGGTGATCGTCGACACCGTGACGAATCCCAAAGCCGAGATTTCGTTGAAGGAAGCGCGTGAGTACGACGAGGGCGCGGAGATCGGCGACGAGATCGGGTCACTGATTGAGATGGACGAGCTCGGCCGCATCGCCGCGCAGACCGCCAAGCAAGTGATCTTTCAGAAGGTTCGCGAAGCCGAGTGGGAAGCCGTACAAAAAGAATACTCGACGCGGCAAGGCGATCTGGTCAACGGCATTATTCTCGGAATGGAGCGCCGAAATTTCCTGGTCGATCTCGGTAAGACCGAAGCCGTGCTGCCCATCCAGGAGCAGATCCCTCGCGAGACCTACCGTCGTGGTGATCGTGTGAAAGCCTTGCTGTTGGAAGTCCGTCGGACTCCCAAGGACGTGCAGGTCGTGCTCTCCCGCAGTCATCCTCAGTTCGTGGCCAAACTGTTCGAGCTGGAGGTCCCCGAGGTCGGCGAAAAGATCGTCGAGATCAAGTCGATCGTGCGGGAGCCGGGAGATCGGACCAAAATCGCCGTCTCGTCGCGTGACAAGGCGGTCGATCCGGTCGGCGCCTGCGTCGGTATCAAAGGGTCTCGCGTGCAGGCCGTGGTCCGCGAGTTGCGCGGAGAGAAGATCGACATCATCACCTGGACCCAGGATCCCCGCGTGTTCATCGCGGAGGCGTTGAATCCCGCCACGATCGAGAAGGTCGGCATCGACGAGGAAAAGAAGTCGGCCCTGGTCGTCGTCGCGGATTCACAATTGTCGCTCGCAATCGGTAAGAACGGGCAAAACGTGCGGCTGGCCGCACGGCTCACCGGTTGGAAGATCGACATCATCAGCGCCACCGAATACGAGAAAGAAAAGGCAGAGCGGGACAAGGAGATTAAGGCGGCGCTGGCCGAAGAGGCCGAGGCGCAGCGTCAGCAGGATGAAGCGCGGGCTGCCGCGCAGCAGGCGGAGTAAGCCCGAGGGCACCGGCCACACCATTTTAGAGAAGGCGGAACGGAATCGTATGCGGGTGTATGAGCTAGCGAAACAGTTGGGGATGGAGAATCGGGACCTGATCCCCGAACTGAAACGGCTGGGGATTGCAGTGGCATCGCACAGCAGCGCGCTGGACGAGGACTCCGTCAGGCTCGCGCTGGAGAAGTTGGGGCCGAAGACCCGGCATGCCGGGGGCGAGTCGGGCGGCGATGCGGGCGCAGCGGGGCATGACGTGAAGCGGACCCACCGGCCAGCCGCTGGCCATGAAGGCGGCGCCAAGGCGCATGCGGCGCCGCATGAAGAGCCGGCTAAGCCTGACAAGAAACGGATTCTCATCAAGAAGAAGCGGGAAGAAGGGACGGAAGAGCCGGCGACGGTCATCGCGACCGAAGCTGCTGCTCCCGCCGTTGCTCCTGCGGCCCCCGTGTTTGAGCCGGCTCCTGCTGCGCCGGCCGAATCGGCTCCTGTTGCGGAGCCGTCTGCTCCAGTGGTCGTGACGGCGGCGTCGGCTGACGCGCTGGTGGCGGCGAAACCGGTTCAGCCTGCTGCGTCCGCTCCTGTTCTTGCTGCTGCGCCTGCGACCACTCCCTCCGCGCCGGCGCTCGACTCCCTGGCGGCTGTGGCGAAGAAGAAGAGTTTCTCAGGTGAGACCGCCGAGGCAGAAGCTGCGAACAAGGACAAGCTGAAGAAGGGTCGGAAGGGGCCACGTGCCCGAGAGGAAGACGACACCAAGTTTCGAAACGATGCAACGCGCTGGGAAGATCTGCGGGCGATTCCGGTGCAGCGACGGGACGATCGCTCCAAGCATGCTCATCACGCTACTCCCGCGGAGATTACGAAACCTCGGAGGAAAAGTGTGAAGCTGGTCGCCGGAGTGAGCGTTAAGGAATTTGCCGAACTCATTGGTCAGCGGCCGGCCGAGATCGTCAAGAAGCTGATGGAAATGGGCCAGATGGCCACCTTCAATCAGCCTATCAACCTCGAAGCCGCCTCTCTTATCGCGGAGGAGTTCGGCACGAAGGTGGAAGTCTCGGTGGAAAAGGCCGGTGAGGCCTTGTTGGAGGAGGCAGCCCAATCGACTGGGGAAGAGCTGGCGGTGCCTCGGCCTCCCGTCGTTACCATTATGGGCCACGTCGACCACGGGAAGACGTCCCTTCTCGATGCCATTCGTTCGACGAAAGTCGCCGAGGGCGAAGCCGGGGGCATTACGCAGCACATCGGGGCCTATACGGTCTCGGTCCATGGCAAGCAGGTGACGTTCCTCGATACACCGGGTCACGAAGCCTTTACCGCCATGCGTGCCCGCGGCGCCAAGGCGACGGACATCGTGATTCTGGTCGTGGCGGCTGATGACGGCGTCATGCCGCAGACCATCGAGGCGATTCACCATGCCAAGGCGGCCGGAGTCCCCTTGGTTGTGGCTATCAACAAGATCGACAAGCCGGGCTGCAATCCGGATCGTGTCCGCACTGCGCTATCTGAACACGGTTTGATCCCTGAATCCTGGGGCGGCGAGACGATTATGGTGGAGGTGTCCGCCAAGCAGAGGACTGGGTTGGATCAGCTGTTGGAAATGATTCTCCTGCAAGCGGAAGTCTTGGAACTGAAAGCCGATCCCACGCGCATGGCGAAGGGGTTGGTGATCGAGGCCAAATTGGAGCGAGGCCGGGGGCCGGTGGCCACGGTACTCGTACAGAGCGGTACCTTGCATGTCGGCGATGCGTTTGTCGTGGGCAACTTCAGCGGCCGTGTTCGCGCCCTCGTGACGGATACCGGAGCCAAGACGGCTGAAGCCGGCCCGTCGATTCCCGTGGAGGTCATCGGACTGCCCGGTGTGCCGGCGGCCGGAGATCTGTTCACGATCGTGAAAGATGAACGGGTTGCCAGAGAAATCGCGGAAGAGCGCGCCCGCAAGCAGCGCGCGGCGGAATTGGCCGGACCGGCCAAGGTCAGCCTGGATGACCTGTTTGCCAAGATTCAAGAAGGCGAAGTCAAAGAACTTCCCATCGTGATCAAGGCGGATGTGCAGGGTTCGGCGGAAGCGCTGGCTGCGGCGGTCGAGAAAATGCCGGCCGGCGCCGTCAAGCTTCGGGTCATGCATAGCGGGGTCGGAGGAATCACCGAAACGGACGTATTGTTGGCGGCGGCTTCGAAGGCCATCGTGATCGGGTTCAATATCCGTCCGGAGCCCAAGGCTGCGGCCTTGGCTGAGCGAGAAGGTGTGGATATCCGCCTCTACAGCATCATTTACGATGCATTGAACGACATCCGTGCGGCGATGGAAGGCCTCTTGGAGCCGATGTTGAAGGAGCGGGTCCTCGGTCGCGCGGAAGTCCGGCAGGTGTTTACGATTCCCAAGGCGGGTCTCGTGGCCGGCTGCTACGTGGTCGACGGCGTGATCTCGCGGGCCAGTGCCGGCGCGCGCGTCATCCGCGACAGCGTGGTCGTGTACGAAGGTAAGCTTGGGTCCTTGCGTCGGTTCAAGGACGATGTCCGGGAAGTGCAGCAGGGCTATGAGTGCGGTATCACGGTTGAGAATTTCAATGACGTCAAATCCGGCGACATCATTGAAGTCTATGTGGTCGACAAGATCGCGGCCAAACTGGAAACGGCTGGACGCGCGCCGTCCTCGCAAAGCCAGCGGGTATGATCGTCGGGTTATGTACGGTTGAGCTCTTCATACCGGACAGCCACTCGTTGAAGGACAAGCGCCAAGTTTTGCAGAGTTTGAAAAGCCGGCTTCGGGACAAGTTCAATGTATCCGTGGCCGAGGTCGGTGACCTGGATTTGTGGCAAAAGGCCATATTGGGGCTGGCCTGTGTCGCGAACGAGTCAGGCCACGTGAACCAGGTGCTGGATCAGGCGTTGAATCTCGTGCATGGGATACCTGCAGTTCAGGTCGTGAGATCGCAGATTGAATTGCTTTAGCAGACTGCCATGATGAAATCGACCTACAACCGTGCCGATCGTGTGGCGGATCAAATCAGAATGGAAGTCGCCGACATTCTGATGCGGAAAATCAAGGATCCACGGGTGCGCTCGGTAACGGTGACCGACGTCGAATTGACCAAGGACCTCCGGATCGCGAGGGTTTTCGTCACGACGTTGGAGCGGGGCGAGGCGGAACGTCACGTGTTCGATGGGCTGGCCAAGGCCAGTGGGTTTGTGCGCGCCGAATTGGGGCGTCGGCTCACATTGCGGTACTTGCCCGAGTTGATTTTCGTCAAGGATGTGAGCGGATCGCGGGGAGACCGCATACTCGAGTTGTTGGAAGGGTTGCATCGCGATGAGGCCGGAACGGAAGCGGCAGGGTCGCCCGAACCGGTGCATCCCGATCACTGAACGACGATGACCGTCGTGGCGTTGTCCCCATCACTTCCTGATACCCGTCTGCGGGATGGGGTGTTGAACGTTCGAAAAGAAGCGGGCTGGACCTCTCACGATGTCGTAGCGAGGCTTCGAGGCAAACTGCGGGGGGGCAAGGTCGGCCATGCTGGGACCCTGGATCCTGCTGCCACGGGTGTGTTGCCTGTGCTGGTGGGGAAAGCGACCCGGATTGCCGAGTACCTGTTGACCTGGGATAAGCAGTACCTGGTAGAGTTGCGGCTCGGGGAGACGACTGACACCCAAGATGCCACGGGAACGGTGTTGGATCGCAATTCGGTCGACCATCTGACCGAGCAGGCGGTGCGGGACGCTGCCGCAAGATTCGAAGGGCGTATCCTCCAAGTGCCTCCGATGTATTCGGCGGTCAAGGTGAGGGGCGTGCCGCTTTACAAGTCGGCACGGGCGGGTCGCGAGATCGAGCGGGAAGCGCGCGCAGTCACCATAGAGCGACTCGAAGTGTTGCGGGTGTGCTTACCCGATGTAACCTTGCGTGTCGTGTGCTCGAAGGGCACATACATGCGGACCCTCTGCGCGGATATCGGCGAGAGCCTTGGCGTCGGCGGGCACATGCTGGCTCTTGATCGCGAGCGCGTCGGCCCCTTGAAGGTTGAGGAGGCGTTGACTGTTGCCGAGGTCGAATCCCGGCTGGCTGAGGGTACGTTCGGGGCTGTGCTGTTGACGCTGGACGGGGCGCTCCAGGGTCTGCCGGCTTGTACAGTAGGTCCCGAGTCGGCTGCTCGTATCCTGCACGGAACGCCCGTGGAGCAGCGCGATGTGCTGGCCTGGGTGCCGGCTCCTGTTGCAACGGGTGACGGTGCAGACCATGCGATTCGCCTGAAGGATGAGCAGGGGCGGTTGTTGGGCATTGGTATGTTGCGAGGGGACGTCAGCGACGGTCGGCAGCCGCTCATTTCGGTGTCGAAAGTGTTGGTAACGGAATAAGGGTTGGACGGTGGGTCTAGTCAATCAATAGAGGAGTAGGGACGTTATGGCATTGGCGAAGGAAGCGAAAACGGAATTGGTGAAGACTTATCGGACGCACGACACGGATACCGGGTCGCCGGAGGTACAGATCGCCATTCTCACCAATCGAATCACCTATCTGACCGAGCATTTCAAGCAGCATAAGAAGGACCATCACTCGCGGCGCGGATTGCTCACGCTGGTCGGCCGGCGTCGTCGGTTATTGGACTATCTGCGGCATACCGATGATGCCCGGTATCGTTCGGTCCTGGATCGGTTGAGCATTCGGAAGTAGTTGTCGGTAAGTGGACGATAATGGGCCGTCTCCGATCGATGGGACGGCCCGCGGATTCCCCCTCGCAGGTGAACACTGACATGGGCTCGCGCTTCGGCAAGGCACAGGGAGAAAGGGCGAAAGAGAGTGGTGGTGAACTCTCGCCTTTTGATTGTGAACTGCTTGCTGGGTACATGCGTGTGAGCGCATCTCTGTGGGCATCTGTGGGAGATAACGAAGGAGACCATAGATGAAACACACGGTAGAAATGGAACTGGCGGGTCGGCGGCTGACTCTGGAAACCGGCCGCATTGCGAAACAGGCGGATGGGGCGATCTGGGCCACATACGGCGACACCATCGTCCTTGCGACGGCGGTGGCGTCCCAAACCGTGAAGCCGGGCGTCGATTTCCTGCCCCTGACCGTCGATTATCAAGAAAAGACCTACGCGGCGGGCAAGATTCCCGGAGGGTATTTCAAGCGGGAAGGTCGGCCGTCGGAGAAGGAAGTCCTCACGAGCCGGTTGATCGATCGGCCTCTCCGCCCGCTCTTTCCGGAAGGCTACTACTACGACACGCAGGTCATTGCCTCGGTTTTGTCGGCGGACAAGACGGGTTCTTCGGATATCATCGGCATCATCGCGGCGTCCGCTGCCCTGGCCGTGTCGCCGATTCCGTTCAACGGTCCGATCGCCGGCGTGAAGATCGGCCGCGTCAACGGGCAGTTCGTCGTGAATCCCGACATCGAGACGCTCGAAACCAGCGAACTCAATCTCGTCGTGGCCGGGACGGCCGATGCCGTCATGATGGTGGAAGCGGGTGCCAATGAATTGCCGGAATCCGTCATGCTGGAAGCGATTGAGCTGGCGCATAGCGAGATCAAGAAGATCGTGGCGAAGATCGAGGAGTTGCGCGCGTTGGCCGGCAAGCCGAAGCGGGTGGTGGTGCAGGAACAGATCGACGCAACACTCAGCGATCAGGTGCGGGCTTTGGTGGCGGGGCAGATCCGCGAAGCCATTCTGATTCCGAACAAGAACGCGCGTCAGGAGCGCTTGGATGAAGTGTTGGCGGGGGCGATCGCCAAGTTCAAGTCGGATGAGCCGAACCGTGAACGCCACGTCAAGATCATCTTCCATGGGCTCGAATACACCGAAGTCCGAAGCATGATCCTGGAAAAGCGTGTGCGAGCCGACGGCCGCGGTCCGGCGGACATCCGACCCATTACCTGCGAAGTCGGGGTGCTGCCTCGGGCTCACGGCTCAGCCGTCTTCACCCGTGGAGAAACGCAAAGTTTGGCCGTGGTCACGCTCGGTACGACCGATGACGAGCAGCGGATCGATGCGTTGGAGGGGGAATACACGCGAACGTTCATGCTCCATTACAATTTCCCGCCGTTCAGCGTCGGCGAGGCGAGGCCGTTGCGTTCGCCGGGTCGGCGCGAAGTCGGCCATGGTGCGTTGGCGGAGCGGGCGCTCAAGTCGGTCATTCCGGGCAAGGACAAGTTCCCGTATACCCTCAGGATCGTGTCGGAGATCTTGGAATCGAACGGGTCATCCTCGATGGCAACGGTCTGTGGCGGTACTCTGGCCTTGATGGATGCCGGTGTGCCGATCAAGGAGCCGGTAGCCGGCATTGCCATGGGGTTGATCAAGGAAGGCGACCAAGTGCTGGTCCTCTCCGACATCCTCGGGTTGGAAGATCACTTGGGCGACATGGACTTCAAGGTCACCGGAACGAAGAACGGCGTGACGGCGCTGCAGATGGATATCAAGATCGGCGGCATCACGTTCGCCTTGATGCGGGAAGCATTGGCGCAGGCGAAGGCCGGCCGACTCCATATCCTGGAGCGCATGGCGAAGGCTCTGACGGAACCGCGGACGAAGCTGTCGGCCTATGCGCCGCGCATATTCCCGATGAAGATCAAGCAGGACAAGATTCGCGATGTCATCGGCCCGGGCGGCAAGATGATCCGCAGTATCATTGCGGAGACCGGGGTCAAGATCAATGTCGAGGACACCGGCGACGTGACGATTGCCTCCTCGGATGAGGCATCGGCACAGAAGGCCATCGACATGATCAAGCGGCTTACCGAAGAGGTCGAGATCGGCAAGATCTACCTTGGGACGGTGCGCAAGATCATGGATTTCGGCGCGTTCGTGGAAGTGTTGCCGGGGACGGATGGGTTGGTGCACATCTCGCAGTTGGCGCATCATCGAGTGAAGGCCGTGTCCGACGAGGTGTCCGAAGGCGATCAGATTATGGTCAAGGTACTAGAGATCGATAAACAAGGGAAGATTCGCCTGAGCCGGAAGGAAGCAATGCCGGCGCCGGACGGTTCTCCCGCCAAAGAGCCGACTCCTGCGGGATAACCGACGTGTATCGTAAGATCGTTCTGGATAATCGGCTGCGCATTGTGGCCGAACATATCCCCACGCTGAAGTCCGTCACCATCGGGATCTGGGTCAACGTCGGCTCACGAGACGAGCAGCCCGGTGAAGAAGGCCTCTCACATTTCCTTGAGCATATGTTCTTCAAGGGAATGCGTAGCCGGTCTGCGACGCAGATTTCACGTGAGATCGACGCCCTTGGCGGGGAGATGAACGCTTTTACGACCCGCGAGACTACGACGTTCTATATCAAGGTGCTCGATCAGCAGCTGGATACGGCGCTGGAACTCCTCTCGGACCTCTTCTATCAGTCCCGCTTCGAGACGAAAGAAGTCGAAAAAGAAAAGCAGGTCGTGCTGGAGGAGATCCGGATGGTGCAGGACGATCCGGAGGATCTTGTCCAAGAGTTGCACATGAAGCATACGCTCGGCAGTCATCCCCTTGGGCGTTCGATCCTGGGGCAGGCCAAGCGTATCCAGGCACTCGACCGCAATGATTTGTTGGCCTATGTGCAGTCGCACTACGATCCGGAGCAGACTGTCGTGGCTGTGGCCGGGAATTTTAGCTGGCGGCGCTTGGAACGCTTGCTCGCCAAGTATTTCTCCGCGCCTCACAAGGGCGCACCGGTGCGCCCGCATCGTTGGCCGCCGGAGGTCAACGGCGGAGTGCTGGTGCAGCGGAAACCCCTCGAGCAGGTGCATCTGTGTCTTGGTTTGCAGGGGCTGGGGGCCGGACATAAGGATCGCTATGCGGCGCATGCGTTGAATGGCGTGTTGGGCGGCAGCGTGAGCTCGCGCCTGTTTCAGGAAGTGCGGGAGAAGCGCGGCTTGGTGTACTCGATTTATTCGTTCCTCTCCGCCTATTCCGACGGAGGCATGATTACGGTATATGCCGGCACGCGTGCGAAGGAAGTGCAGCGCGTGGTCGAGTTGGTTTGCCGGGAACTCCGGAAGTTGAGGATGCAGGGCATCGATGCGAAGGATCTTGCTCGGGTGAAGAATCAGATGAAGGGTAGTCTGATGCTGAGTCTCGAGAGTTCGCATAGCCGTATGAGTAAGCTGGCGAAGGACGAGTTGTCGCAGGGGTGCCACGTGTCCCTCGAACAGATGACGGCAGAAATCGATCGCGTCACGACTGATCAGGTGTATCGTGTCGCGCAGGACCTGCTTAACCCGCGGTGTTTGTCGGTGACGGCTCTTGGGCCTATTGCCCCGAAGGCGCTGGACGCGTTCGCGAAGTAATCAAGTAATCATTAGGTATCGGGCGGCCGAATATATCTGTCCATTGGGCGGTGTTGGGGTAGAGCAAATTCGTGACTAAGTCATTGAAACCATGATCGTTTTAATCCTCAAGTCCGACATGAAGAATCGCCAAAACAATTCCTTGACACCTTTGGGGGATTTCAGTACGATGGCGGCGTTTTTCGGGCCAACGATACTGAAATATCTTTCGGTTGCACCACACAGGAAGGTAAGCAGAGTGAAAGGGGGTGTCGGTCGCACTTCCTCCTGCTAAAGCGTTCTCTGATTTTTTTGCTTTTCTGCAATCTTTATTGGAAGCTGGTATTCAGGTTTTCTGGTCATCATTTTTCCAAGGAGGGATAGGGTTATGAAAAGGGTCGGAATTCTAGCCGCACTTGCAGTTTCGTCTGTTGTCGGCTTGCTGACGGCCGAATTTTCGGTGGCAGCCGACGCGCCGGCCGGTGGTGGACCGGTTGAGATCACCACGGGCAGTGGAAAGTCCTACAAGGGCGAAGCGACCAACACCCTGAAGGGGCGTGTGTGGTCTCAGTGGGCTGACAATCCCGATGGGGAGCTCCTGTTCGGGATCCAGTACTGGAATACGGGTGAGCCGGCCTCCGGGAACTCCGGTGGACGCTCCTCCGGCGACCTCGATGTGAAGCCGCCGGATCCTTTGTTCAGCTGCTGCGCCTGGGGCTTTGTCGGTGGGACTGAAAAGAACAACCCCTACTCGGGCTGGTATCACGCTGCCACGACCGTCCGCTTGGCTGTCAAGGACAAGGCGTTGATGGATCAAATCATCAAGGCAGCCCAGGAACTCGTCGCGATGGAAGTGACCCTTGATGGTCGCACCATCACCGGCTTCAAGGTCCTGAAGTAGAATTTATCACTATTCGAAATTCATAGACTTTCTTCTCTTAAGGAGGACGTGATTATGAAGCTGCACAAGCAAGGCTGGGCCTTCATGGCTGCCGTGGCCCTGGTGGTAGGGCTCTCCTCCACCGCGCTGGCCATTGAGGCGTTCCAGGAGCGTTTTGAGTGGGGAGACATGAGCAAGCCGACCACGTTGCAGGGTCGGGTGATCATTCTGGATCCCTACGATGAAGCGGTGTGGATCAACATCGCAGTGTTCGGCGGCAACGCCGAGAGTGGTTTGTTCTGGCAGAAGATTCACCCGGGCAAGAACCTGAAATTCTATGCTGCCGACAAAGCGGTGTGGGAACAACTGAAGTCGATGGCGCGTCCGCATGCCGGTCCCGCTGCCGCCAAGGAAGTTCCGCCGTCTTCCCAGACCACGTTGGTTGAGTTCACCGCTCAGGAGACCGAGCAGAACCATCGCGTGATCTCCGCAGTCAAGAAGCTGAGTGACAATGCTGGTGAGTTGGGCAAGCCGAAGAGCATCTCCTCCTTGCGCTTGAAAGAGTGTGATGGGAAGAACGAGATGGAAGCTGGCTGCGCAGCTGCCAAGCAGGTTCTGAATACCTCCCCTAAGTCTCCGGATGGTGCCAACGTCATGATGCAGTACGATGTGCTGCAGCCGGGCGGGAAGCCGTTGTCTGGCTTGATTCCTTGGTCCGCCAAGTACAATCAGCCAGGCGGCCACCACTGATCGCGTAAGCGATTCCTGTGAGGGAATGAAGGGCGGTGCTTCGAAAGAGGCACCGCCTTTTTGTTTGTCCGGCCTTGTTGCCTCCGAATCAGTCGTTTGCTAAGCGACGCTGCAATTCGGCTAGGCGATTCAGCGCGTCCAGTGGCGTCATTCCAAAGAGATCCATTTGGCGGACCTCCTCAAGAATTGGGTGGGGTGGAGGCAATGTGGCGTCGAACTGTAGAGACTGCTGGGGTTCCCTTTGAGGGTGGGCGGAGGTACCTGAGGTTTCCAATTGCGCCAAGACCGCCTGTGCGCGGCTGATCACAGCGGCTGGCAGGCCCGCCAACTTGGCAACATGGATGCCGTAACTCCGGTCTGCACCGCCGGGCACGATCTTTCGCAAAAAGAGGACATCGCCGTCCCGTTCCTGAACCGCAACCCGAAAATTCGCGATTCCGTCTCGAAGCGATTCCAATTGCGTCATTTCGTGGTAATGGGTCGCGAAGAGCGTTCTGGCTCCGAGGCGCTGGGGATCTTCGATGAACTCGGCGACTGCCCAGGCGATGCTGAGTCCGTCATAGGTACTGGTTCCGCGGCCGATTTCGTCGAGCAGGATGAGGCTGCGACCGGTGGCGCTATGTAGGATATGGGCGGTCTCGGTCATCTCGACCATGAAGGTGCTCTGTCCCCCCGCCAGATTGTCTGATGCCCCGACTCTGGTGAAGATGCGGTCCACAAGTCCGATGCGGGCGGATTTGGCCGGGACAAAGCTTCCCACCTGGGCCATCAGGACGATGAGGGCCACTTGCCGAAGATAGGTACTCTTCCCCGCCATGTTTGGGCCGGTAATGAGATGCAGCCGATGAGACACCGCATCCAGACGAGTGTCGTTCGGAATGAATCCGCCCGAGAGGTTCAGCCGTTCAACCACGGGATGTCGCCCTTGAACGATCTCCAACTCCACACCCTCATCGACGATCGGCCGCACATACCGATTCAATGCTGCTGTCTCCGCCAGCGCCCCGAGGATATCCAAAATTGCCAATCGCTGGCTGATTTCCTGGAGCCGCACCGTGTGTCCGGCGAGCCGGAGGCGCAGCGCCTCAAATAGCTCCTGCTCAAGCGCTACCAGCTTCGACTCTGCCCCCGTTACACGCTCCTCCAATTCCTTCAGTTCCGGGGTCATGAAGCGTTCCGCGTTGGCCAGCGTTTGCTTTCGAATGAAATCGGCGGGGACTTTATCCAGATTCGCCTTTGTCACTTCAATGTAGTAGCCGAACACCTGGTTGTAGCGAACCTTGAGTGAGTCGATCCCTGTTCGCTCACGCTCCTTTGCCTCCAGCCCGGCGATCCATCCCTTTCCTTCTCGACTGGCCTTCCGAAGTTCGTCGACTCCAGCGTGATAGCCCTCCCGGAAAATCCCACCGTCACGGATAGAGACGGGCGCCTCCGCTTCAATGGACTGTTCCAAGAGTTCGTACAGGTCTCCGGCGTTATCCCATGCGGTCGCCAGCTCTCCGATCAACGGAGCGGTAAGGGGGATGAGCCTTGTCTGCACGGCCGGAAGGGATGCGAGGGAAAGCTTGAGCGCCACAAGGTCCCGCGGGTTGGCGACGCCCAGGGAGATCCGGCTGCTCAGACGGGAGATATCCTGTACCGTCCTCAATGCGGATCGAAGTCCGACGCGGGATTCCAGATGGTCCTTCAAATTCTCGACGGCGGAAAGACGGGCGTCGATTGCCGAACAAGACAGTAGGGGACGCAACAACCACTCGCGCAGCAGGCGGCTGCCCATTGCGGTGACGGTTCGGTCGAGCACTCCGAGCAGCGTCGAATCCGCCGCTGCATTGGATGCGTCCAGCCGATCCGAGCCACGGACCAACTCCAGATTGCGGATGGTGACGCTGTCCAACTGCATGCCGTCACCGTCATGCCGCACTCGGAGTCGTCGAATGTGTTCCAACGACGCGGTGGGTTGGGTTTCGCGCACGTACCGCAGGACGGCGGCTCCGGCTTGAACGGCGACCGTCAGGCCTTGGCATCCGAAGGCGTCGAGACTATGAACATGCAACTGCTCCTGAAGTCGGAGGCGCCCCTGTTCGAGGTCGAACCAGGCGGCAGGTCGGTTACAGAAGCGCAGGTGTGAAAGCGGCGCGAGCCACTTCCGTGCCTCATCCTGTTGTTCCTCCGGATAGAGCAGTTCTTTCGGTTCGAGGCGCGTAAGTTCGTCTTGAAGGGCCGAGGTTGCCCGTTCTCCATGAAACTCGCTGAGCCAAAATTCGCCGGTCGACACTTCAAGGGTCGCGAGTCCATACGAAGCGGTGTGTCGTCCGCCGGTTCCGGCTCGATGACGGACGGCGACGGCCGCCAACACATTCGTTTCAGTCGGGGGCAGGAACTCGCTGTCCACCAATGTGCCCGGTGTATAGAGGCGGACCACTTCCCGCCGCACCAAGCCCTTGGCCAGTTTGGGGTCCTCAACTTGATCGCACAGGGCCACCGTCCGTCCGGCCTTCAATAACTTGGCGATATAGGCGGTGGCGGCATGATAGGGCACGCCGCAGAGGGGAACGGGATTGTCGCTCGTCTTGTCGCGGGATGTCAGGGCAATGGAGAGTAGTTTGGATGCTTCGACGGCATCTTCATGGAACATTTCATAGAAGTCGCCGACTCGAAAAAACAGGATCGCGTCGCGATATGCTTGCTTGATCTCGCGGTACTGCCGCATCAGCGGCGTTGCTTCGGAGTCACCCATCGGCGTGGTCTCCCTCCGGGTCTCCCAGCGGGGCGGGGGCAGTCCGGCGTGTGGCTCTTTCCAGCGATTGCCTCAGCCGTTCCAGGTCGACCTCCGCTTCCTGCAGGGCTTTGGTCTTTCGACGGAGTTCGATACGGCCGCGGACCCAGGCCGGAAACAGCAAGATGCCCGAGACGAGAATACCGATGGCGAACGCCGCGAGGATCGGCTTGTAGATAAGCGTGGAGGCGGATCGAAGGCCGAAGAAGTAGCGGAGGGTGACTTCCTGCTCCTGATTCTGGAGAAAGAAGGCCAAGGAGAGTAGGAGTAACGTGCCGACCAGTATGACCCGAATCACCGCGAAGCCCTCCTTGATCGGCGCGATTGTACACGGGTCGGCCGGCGCGCTCCAGTAGCAGCGCGTTGCCTCAGTTCGGCGCGGACGCCGGACAGCCATCTGGTGCTCGAAGGCCCATAGGGAATGAGCGTCGCGCGGCGCGTGGCGGCAGTCCGATGCTTGAGTTGGATGTCGAGGCGATCCGCGGGTAGTCCGGCGTTCCAGCGCTCAGCCCATTCGATTGCAAGCACAGTCCGGTCGTCGAGGTATTCGGTCAAACCCGTGTCCTCGAGTTGTGAGCCGGTCAAGCGATAGAGGTCCGTGTGAATCAGACGCAGTCGTCCAGGATATTCCTGGATTAACGTGAAGGTGGGACTGCTGACCGAGGCCGGCTCCGCACAAAGTCCTTCGGCCAGTCCTCGCACCAGCGTGGTTTTTCCGGTTCCGAGATTCCCGAAGAGCGCCAACACGTCTCCGCCACAAGCTGTCCGGCCGAGCGCGAGTCCCAGTCGGCGGGTATCACGGAGGGATTTCAGTAGAAGCGTCAAGGGTTTCACGGCATGGCCTGAAGGCGTGAGGGAGTCTCCTGTTGCCTGGGACGGACGCGGGCGCGAGCCATATTATGCCCCCGTGCAAGATACAAGGGCGTGGGGAATTTCCGCGATGAGGTCGCCCGCGATCATACCGGCCTGTCCATGATGTTCCGCTGCCAGATCTCCAGCCAACCCATGCAGGTATGTGGCGGCACAAGCGGCATCCCAGGGCGACAGTCCCTGTGCCAGGAGGCCGACCAGCATGCCGGTCAGGGCGTCACCGGTTCCGCCCGTCGCCATTCCGGGGTTTCCCGTGGGGCAGATGGCTGCTGTACCGTCTGGTCTGGCGATGATCGTCTTTGCGCCCTTCAAAACGACATAGACCCCGCGCTCCCTGGCAAATCGTGTTGCAACGCCGAGGCGATCGGCATTGATCGAGTGGGTGGTGGCCTCAGGCTCCAACCGTGCCATTTCCCCCGGGTGAGGGGTGAGGATGGGAGGCACTGTACATTCGGTGAGTAACGAAGGCTTGCCCGCAAGGGCATTCAAGGCATCCGCATCCAGGACGCAGGGGCGATCGATGCGTCTTACCAGTTCCTGCACAAGTTCAACGGTTTCAGGATGGGTTGTCAAGCCGGGGCCGATCGCGACGGCTGTGCGGGCGCCGGTGAAAGCCGCCAGGCTATCAAGTCCGGACCGGGCGAATGTGCGGGCTTTCGTCTCGGGCATGGGGCTCGTCATGGCTTCCAACAGTTTCGACTCCAGGATATCGTTCACGCTGGAGGGGACGGCCACGGTGACCAGACCGGCGCCGATGCGCAGAGCCGCCAGCGCAGCCATCGCCGCGGCGCCGGTTTTTCCGACTGAACCGGCGATGATGCCGGCATGTCCGAAGGTGCCCTTGTGGGCAGTCGGGCGGCGGGTCGGCAGCACGGCCGACGTACCGGCTTGGGTCAGCAGGTGGACACGACTGTCCAGGGCCTCTACAAAGTCGTGGGGAATGCCGATGTCCACGACCCGAACGGCCCCGGCGCAATCGATGCCTGATCCCAAGTAGAGCCCTAACTTGGGCAGGCCAAAGGTGACGGTGAGGTCAGCTCTGACGGCGCTTCCCAGGATCTCGCCCGTATCGGCATGGAGCCCGGACGGCAAATCGACGGCGATGGTGGGCTTGTCTGCGGCATTGATGGCCTCGATGGCTGCCTGGTAGAGGCCGGTGACCGGTGATGATAGCCCGGTTCCCAATATCGCGTCGATGACGAGCGCGGAGGTCGATAAGCGGCCGGAGAGAGTCGACGGATCTGTAACGCGAGTGAGCGCGGAGTTCGAGATGGTTCCCCGCAGACGCCGGTGCATGGCTTTGGCGTCACGACTCAACTCGGTTGGGCTGGCCAGCAGGAACACATGGACGCGCGCGCCTTTTTTTTGCAGCAACCGGGCCGCGACCAGACCGTCACCGCCGTTGTTACCTTTTCCGCAGACGATAGCGATTGGGCAGCGAGCGATGGAGCCATAGCGGTCGATGAGGTGTGTGACGATCCCCTTGCCGGCACGCTCCATCAGAGTCAATCCGGGCACCCGCGCTTCGGCGATCGTGCGCCGGTCGAGCGCTTGCATTTGAGCGGCCGTGACGATTCGCATAGGTGACCGACTGGTGTTCCCTGGACGTATGAACCGAATTCAGGGGGCCTAAGCGATGAGCGCTTTCATCTCGCGCACGGCCCGGCTGAGGCCGACCATGACCGAACGCGCGATGATGCTGTGCCCGATATTGAATTCGACGATTTCCGGAAGTTTGGCTAATCGCTTGACGTTCTTGTAGTTGAGGCCATGTCCGGCGTTGACGCCGATCCCTAATTTGTAGGCTAACTTGGCTGCTTGGGTGATGGCTTCGAATTCCTCGTCTTCTTCCTTTGATCGTCTGGCATTGGCATAGCGGCCGGTGTGCAGTTCCACGTAGGCGGCGCCGACTTTGTGGGCGGCCTTCACCTGTTCGAGGCTTGGCTCGATGAACAAGCTGGTCGGAATACCACCGTCCCGGAGCATGTCCACGAGGCCTTGAATCTTGTCTCGATGGTTGGCGACGTCCAACCCGCCTTCGGTTGTCAGTTCCTGACGGCGTTCCGGCACCAGAGTGACAAGGTCGGCCTTGATGCTCAATGCGATCTTTGCCATCGTCTCGTCGGCGGCAATCTCGAGATCCAGCTTGGTGCGGACGATTTCGCGTAGGAGAGTCAGGTCGCGATCTTGGATGTGACGGCGATCTTCGCGCAAATGCACCACGAGACCGTCGGCCCCGGCCAGTTCGACCAGAATGGCGGCGGCCAAGGGGTCGGGGTCAGTGCCCCCCCTGGCTTGCCGAAGCGTCGCCACATGATCGATATTCACACCCAGTCGTGCCATCGTGCCTCCCCAGTCTCGGCTCAGTTGCAGAGGGATTTCGAACGGAACTTCTCGAAATTCATAGACATTTTGGATGCCGGTCAGGCATTATTAACAGAAAGTACGAGGATGCGGCAAGGAGGCAGCGGCCTAGGGTGGTTTCCTCATGTGCGCAGGGTCCCACGAGACTATCGAAGAAATCCCCCAACCTCATAGAATCCAAGTGAAATTGACTCGTTTTGAGCCCTCAATTAGAATACGCCCTTTCATAAATACGGCTTTTACCTCAACCAGACGTATGACCCTTCCCTAAGGAGTCAGATATTTCATGTCGATCGGCGAAGGATTTTACCGACTCAAGCGCCTTCCTCCCTACGTTTTTGCACAAGTACAAGCACTGAAGCTTGAGGCACGTCAGCGGGGCGAAGATATCATCGATTTCGGCATGGGGAACCCTGATCAACCCACGCCCGGACACATTGTCGACAAGCTGATCGAGGCGTCCAAGAAGGCGAAGAATCATCGCTATTCCGCCTCGCGCGGCATCACCAAGCTCCGGCACGCCATCGCCGGTTGGTACAAGCGAAACTACGATGTCGAGTTGGATCCGGAAACGGAAGCGATCGTCACCATCGGATCGAAGGAGGGCATTGCCCACCTGGCGTTGGCCATGATCGGGCCAGGCGACGTCGTGTTGACGCCGACGCCGACCTATCCGATTCACATGTACAGCTTTATCATCGCCGGCGGCGAAGTGCGCGGGATCGAGCTTCGCCAAGACAGCGATTTCTTCGACGATCTGCAACGCGTGTATCGGCAGACCTTGCCCCGGCCACGGATCCTCGTCATCAATTTTCCGCACAACCCGACGACGGCCGTCGTGGATCTGGAGTTCTTCAAGAAGATCGTCGCCTTTGCCAAGGAACACAACGTCATCGTTATCCACGACCTTGCCTATGCGGATATCGTTTTCGATGGGTACAAGGCGCCTAGCTTCTTGCAGGTGCCGGAGGCGAAAGATGTCGGCGTCGAGTTCTACACGCTATCCAAGAGCTACAACATGCCGGGATGGCGTGTCGGATTCTGCGTGGGCAATCGTGAAGTGGTGGGCGCGCTGGCGAAGATTAAGAGCTACCTCGACTACGGGATTTTCCAGCCTGTTCAGATCGCCAGCACCGTGGCCCTCAATGGTCCGCAGGATTGCGTGAAGGACATCGTGCAGCGCTATCAAAATCGGCGCAACGTGCTCGTGAACGGGCTCAACCGGATCGGTTGGCCGGTGGCGCTGCCGCGCGCGACGATGTTCGTCTGGGCTCGGATTCCGGACCCGTTCCGCCACATGGGCTCGCTCGAGTTTTCGAAGTTGTTGTTGAGGGAGGCCAAAGTCGCCGTGTCGCCCGGCATCGGATTCGGTGAGGGGGGCGATGAATATGTGCGCTTTGCGCTCGTGGAAAATGAACATCGAACGAGACAGGCGTTGCGCGGGATTCGCAAAGCCTTGAAATTGGACGGTCGCGAAGCATGAAAAGTGAGATCGGAGTCGGGCTGATCGGGTTCGGGACGGTGGGGACGGGAGTTGCACGTATCCTGCTGGACAATGCCGCGCTCATCCGGCGGCGGGTGGGCATTCCCATCAACCTCGTGCGGATTGCAGATCTGGATATCACGCGTGATCGCGGGGTGAAATTGGCCCCGGGGGTGCTCATCAACGACGCACAAGCTGTACTGGCCGATCCCAAGGTCGATATCGTGATCGAACTCATGGGCGGCTATGACGCCGCCAAGCGCGTGTTGCTCGATGCGATCGGCCGCGGGAAACAGGTGGTGACGGCGAACAAGGCATTGCTGGCGGTTCATGGTGAGGACATTTTTTCAGCTGCCTCGCGGCACGGAGTGGACGTCGGTTTTGAGGCCAGTGTCGGTGGCGGTATTCCGGTCATCCGGGCGCTGATGGAAGGTTTGGCGGCCAATAACATCCAATCCATCTATGGCATCATCAATGGGACGTCCAACTATATTCTCAGCCGCATGACGAGCGAAGGGCAGCGGTTCGAGGTCGTGCTGGAGGAGGCCAAGCGGGCCGGGTATGCCGAAGCGGACCCCACGTTTGATGTGGCCGGAACCGACAGCGCCCATAAGCTGACGATCATGGTGAGTCTGGCGTACGGCACGCCGGTGAATTTCAAGGATGTCTACACGGAAGGGATTACCGGTCTTACCCCGATCGATATCGCCTACGCGAAAGAGTTTGGGTTCACCATTAAGCTGCTGGCCATCGCGAAATACGTGGAGGGAGAAATCGAAGCGCGGGTGCACCCCACCATGGTGCCGTCGGCGTCGCAGATTGCAAAGGTGGACGGCGTCTACAATGCGATTCAACTGGTGGGTGATGCGGTTGAAGACGTGGTGCTCTATGGTCGTGGCGCCGGGTCGATGCCGACCGGCAGTGCCGTCGTGAGTGATGTGATGGCTATCGCGCGCAATCTGATGAAGAATGCGACGGGCCGAGTTCCGCCGGCCTCGTATCAACAGGATCAGCGGCGGCCCCTGCGCATGCGTCCGATGGAGGAAATCACCTGTCTGTATTACATTCGGTTCATGGTACTGGACCGTCCCGGCGTGTTGTCTCAAATTGCCGGCGTCCTGGGCCGGTATGGCATCAGCATCTCGTCGGTGCTTCAGCAGGGGCGTAAAGAGGGGCAGACGGTGCCGGTGGTTATCATGACGCACATGGCCCGAGAGCGGGATGTGCAAAGCGCGCTTCGCGAGATCAATGGGATGCCGTATATTTCGGAGCCCACCACCCTGATTCGGGTCGAGGGGAAGGACGAATGAGTCGGGCAGGCTCGTATCGCCGAAATTGGGAGAGGATGAAGAGCCGATGAATCGTTGGCGCGGTGTCATCGAAGAGTACCGGAAGTTTCTTCCGGTCACAACCCAGACCCCGATAGTCAGTCTCGGCGAGGGAAATACCCCGTTGATTCGTGCCGCTCGCCTCGCGAAGAAGATTGCGCCGGGCGTGGATCTCTATTTGAAGTACGAGGGGGTCAATCCGACGGGGTCGTTCAAGGATCGTGGGATGACGATGGCCATCTCCAAGGCGCTGGAGGGTGGCGCTCGCGCGGTCATTTGCGCATCGACCGGCAACACCTCCGCCTCTGCCGCGGCCTACGGAGCCCGCGCCGGCTTGGCTGTGTATGTGCTCATTCCTGCGGGAAAGATCGCCTTGGGGAAGCTGTCCCAGGCAATGATGCATCAGGCCACGGTCATTCAGGTCGAGGGCAATTTCGATCAGGCCCTGACGATCGTCAAGGAACTCGCTGCGTCGTATCCGGTCGAACTGGTGAACTCCTTGAATCCCTTCCGGATCGAGGGACAAAAGACGGCGGCGATGGAAATTTGCGACGATCTCGGGGATGCCCCGACGGTCCATGTACTTCCCGTGGGCAATGCGGGTAATATCACCGCCTATTGGAAGGGATATCGGGAGTATCGGTCGGCCAACCAAATCACTCGGCTCCCGCAAATGATGGGATTCCAGGCCGCCGGAGCCGCGCCGATCGTGCTGGGCCATGTCGTGGCAGAACCGCAGACGATCGCCACCGCCATCAGGATCGGCAATCCGGCCAGCTGGCAATCGGCTCTTACGGCCGTGGAGGAATCCGACGGGCGTATCGACATGGTGACCGACGAAGAAATTCTTCATGCCTATGCGCTGGTCGCGGGCGAAGAAGGGGTTTTTTGCGAACCGGCCTCTGCGGCCTCCGTTGCCGGTGTCATCAAGATGAGCCGAGCCGGGCAGTTGAAAGAAGGCGGCACGGTGGTCTGTACTTTGACCGGCCATGGCTTGAAAGATGCCGATACGGCGATCAGTATTTCGCGTCCGCCCAAAACCGTTAAAGCCACTCGTGATGATGTGGCCCGCCTGCTTCATGTCTGATTATTTCAGGACACTGGCATGAAATACTTGATCCTCCACGCCGATGGCATGGCTGATTTTCCATGTCCGGAACTGGGCGGGAAGACACCGCTTCAGGCCGCTGTGACGCCTCACCTAGACCGTATGGCGCTGGGAGGAGAAGTGGGGCTGCTTGCGTTGCCGCCCGATGCAGGGCATGCCGGCAGTGATGTCACGGCCGTGGCGATGTTGGGGTATGATCCGCGCAAATTTTACCCGGGCCCCGGACCGCTCGAAGCCGCCAGCCTCGGCGTGACGGTTGGCGAGCACGACGTGGTGTTTCGCTGCACGATGGTCACGGTGCGCGGGGAATCCGTCGGTGGAAAGAAGGGTGGGTACGGGGATGTCAGGAAACTGACTCCGCAGACTATTCTCGAGGATGCGACGGCCGGCTTGATCGACAGTGAGCAGGCGCGTGAGTTGATCGATGCGATCAATGAGCAGCTCGGGTCCGAATCGATTCAGTTTTATCCGGGGTCTGGTCACCGGCATCTGATGGTGTGGGTCGGAGGAAAAGCGCGTGCCGCTTGTACTGATCCGCAGCGGCTGGTGGGGAAAGCCATCGGTGACGGGCTTCCGTCCGGTGACGGAGCGGACACGCTGCGTAAGATCATGGACGCGTCGCTGCTGATTCTGCGCGACCATCCGGTCAACGATGAGCGCCAGGCTGAAGGCGCCAAGCCGGCCAATTGTGTGTGGCTCTGGGGCCAGGGGCGGGCTCCGTCCTGGCCTCCGCTGCCGGAACGGCATCAATTGAGCGGCGCGGTCGTCTCGTCGAGCGATGTCCATCGCGGCGTGGGGTTGTGCGCCGGGCTGGATGCCGTCGAGGTGCCGCTCGAGCACGACCATGAGTCCGGAGAATTCGGGACTCGGGCCCAACTCGCGCTGAAAGAATTGGCCAAGAAGGATTTCGTGTATTGCCACATCGGATTTTCGGATGACGTGCTTCATGCGACGGACCCTAAGGACAAGGTGCGGGCGATCGAAGAATTCGACGCCAAGGTCGTGGGACCGTTCCTGTCCGCGCTCGCATCCTTTCCCGCGCATCGTTTCTTGATGGTCTGCGATCCAGGCTTGGCCCGCGAGGGGCAGGCGATGCCACCGATTCTCTATGCGTTGAACGACAGTGCCGCGCCTGCCAAATCGGGCGGAGCGCGTCGTTTCAACGAACAGGACCTCACGGCCGGCGATGCCGTTCCGCGCGATGCGTCGAAACTGCTTGCCCGGCTGATTGCCCGCGGAGTGTAAGACGTATGGCCTTAATCGTTCACAAGTACGGCGGCACGTCCGTCGGCAGCATTGAGCGCATCCACCGTGTGGCCGACCGGGTCGAGCAGGCTTATAAAGCAGGCCATCAGGTCGTCGTAGTGTTGTCGGCCATGAGCGGTGAGACCGATCGCCTGCTGAAACTGGCTCATGAAGTGACGTCGACGCCGGACGAGCGGGAACTTGACATGTTGTTGTCGACCGGGGAACGGGTCACCATCTCCCTGCTGGCGATGGATCTGCGAGGCCGGGGTATCAACGCCCGCTCGTTTACCGGACGCCAAGTCGGCATCCATACGGACAGCGCCCATACCAAGGCTCGTATATCGCGGGTGACCGCCGAACGTATCCGTGAGGCCATCGTCGAGCGGGTCGTCCCGGTCGTCGCGGGTTTCCAGGGCATCAACGCCCGGTCCGATGTGACGACGCTCGGCCGGGGAGGGTCGGACCTCACCGCCGTGGCGCTCGCGGCCGCACTGAAGGCTGATCGCTGCATTATCTATACGGACGTCGACGGCGTGTACACGGCGGACCCCAACATTGTGCCGGCGGCGAAGCGGATCGACAGGATTTCCTACGAAGAGATGCTGGAGATGGCGAGTCTCGGAGCGAAGGTCTTACAGAGCCGCTCGGTGGAATTTGCCGCGAAGTACGCCGTTCCCGTTGAGGTCAACTCCAGTTTTAAGGAAGGAAAGGGGACGCTCGTGACACGTGAAGACGCGGATATGGAAGGGGTGCTGGTATCCGGAGTAACCGGTGACCGCCATCAGGCCAAAGTGACGATTGTCGGAGTTCCTGATCGCCCCGGCATCGCCGCGAAGATTTTCGGCGCCATCGCGGAAGCCAACATCGTCGTGGACATGATCATTCAAAACGTGAGCCAAGCGGCGATGACGGACATCTCCTTCACGGTGCCGAAGCCCGATTTACGGAAGGCGGTCGATCTGATCCAACGCTTGGCTAAGGAAGTGGATGCCCGGTCGGTGACGGTCACTGAATCCATTGCCAAAGTGTCCTTGATCGGCGTGGGCATGCGGTCCCATTCCGGTGTCGCAGCGAAGATGTTCGAGGTCTTGTCGCGAGAGGGCGTGAACATCATGATGATCAGCACCTCGGAGATCAAGATCTCCTGCGTCATCGAAGAGAAATACCTAGAGTTGGCCATGCGCGCGCTCCATACAGCCTTCGGGTTGGATCGGGTGTCCGCTCCTTCCCTTGGGTAATCGCCGCGTCGTCGGGACCGGTCGGCTCGGACTGGACTCGACAGGCGCTTACGATCCTTGCTACGCTCATGCCTATGAAACGCCAACAGACACCTATTCGGAGGCCCGACGGCCCCGCCTCGATTCCGGCCGCGACGCCAGCCAAGCTTGCAGGGTTGGAGATCTACGACACCACGCTTCGCGACGGCGCGCAGGCGGAGGACGTGAGTTTCTCGGCCGAGGACAAGGTGCGGGTCGCGCAAAAGCTCGACGAACTGGGCGTCCAATACATCGAGGGCGGCTGGCCTGGGGCGAATCCCAAAGACATTGAGTTCTTCCGCATGATCAAAACCATCCCGTTGCAACATGCGACGGTGGTGGCGTTCGGCTCGACCCGAAAGGCCAGCAACCCGGTTCAAAAAGATGCGAATCTCCAATCGCTGCTGGCGGCCGAGACCCATACGATCACGCTGTTCGGGAAAAGTTGGTCGCTCCATGTGACGGACGCGCTCGGTATCTCGCTGGCGAAAAATCTCGAGTTGATCGGGGATTCCGTTCGCTATTTGCGCGAGAAAGGGCGGCAAGTGTTTTACGACGCCGAGCACTTCTTCGACGGCTACAAGACTAATCCGGACTATGCCCTGGCTACTCTCAAAATGGCGGTGGAGGCCGGCGCAGAGCGGGTGATTCTTTGCGACACCAACGGCGGTTCCATGCCCTGGGAAATTCGCGAGATCTGCGAGACGGTCCGTCGCGAGTGCGCGGTGCCCTTGGGGATTCACGCCCATAACGACTGCGAAATGGCGGTCGCCAATTCTCTTGTGGCGATCGATACCGGCATCGTGCAGGTCCAGGGGACGATCAATGGTATCGGCGAGCGATGCGGGAATGCGAACCTGTGTTCCATCATTCCGAACCTCCAGCTCAAGATGAAGCGCCAGGCGCTCGGCAAGAAGTTGGCGCATCTGAAAGAAGTGTCGGGCTTTGTCACGGAAATCGCCAATCTCATGCCGGACAAACACCAGCCGTACGTGGGCGACTCGGCGTTTGCCCACAAGGGCGGGGTCCATATCCATGCGGTGCTGAAGAATCCCGCCACCTACGAACACGTCATCCCCGCCGAGGTGGGCAATCGTCAGCGCATGCTGGTGTCCGACTATGCCGGGCGCAGCGGATTGCTTGAGAAGGTCGAAGCCTACGGGATCTCCCTGAAGAAAAATCACGCCAAGGTGCAGGAACTGGTCGACACGCTCAAGGAGCGAGAGAGCCAGGGCTACCAGTTCGAAGGCGCCGAGGGGTCGTTCGAATTGCTGATGAGAAAAGCGATGGGCACCCACAGACCCTCCTTCCAACTGCTCGGATTCCGAGTCATTGTCGAGAAGAAACAGGACGACGGGGCTCCGCTCTCCGAGGCGACCGTTATGGTCAAGGTGGGTGAAGTCGTGGAGCACACGGCAGCGGTTGGTGCAGGCCCGGTGAACGCGCTGGACCATGCATTGCGCAAGGCGTTGGAGAAATTCTATCCCCAACTTCGCGAAGTAAGATTATTGGACTACAAAGTCCGGGTATTGTCTGCGAGCAAGGGCACCGAATCCCGCGTCAGGGTGTTGATTGAATCAGGCGACCACAAGGACAAGTGGGGCACGGTGGGGGTCTCTGAAAATATCATGGAGGCCAGCTGGCAGGCCTTAGCCGACAGTATTGAATACAAGCTTCTCTTAAAGGATCGGTAAGCCAATCTATCCCTTCAAGCCGCATATAATCCTTGACAGAGTTGGTAACCTCACGTAACTTATGGGAAAATTCTTCTTCTGGGACGATCGGCGCCAAGAAAGACTTCCTAAGGAACGATTCGAGTGCATGGCGGGGGGAAAGGCATGAGAAAGGCCGATATTGCGAACGAGATTTTTAAGCAGGTTGGTGTCTCGAAAAATGAAGCATCGGACATCGTCGAATTGGTGCTCAACCTTCTGAAGGGCGTTCTGCAAAAAGGCGATTCTGTCAAAATCGCGGGGTTTGGGAATTTCGTGGTCCGCAGTAAGGGGGCGCGCAAGGGGCGCAATCCGAGGACCGGCGAGGAAATCGGCATCACTCCCCGTCGTGTGGTGACCTTTCGGCCCAGTCAGGTTTTTAAAAAATACGTCAACTCCTAAGCATCATTGTGCAACAGGCGATCACGGTATGAGGACCGGTCATGGGCAATGAACCCAGACTGGGAAGCAAAGTTTTTTATAAAATCGGTGAGGTCGGCGCAATTACGAAGTTGCCGGCCTACGTGTTGCGGTTTTGGGAATCCGAGTTCGCATTCCTGAAGCCGAAGAAGAGCCGAGGTAATCAGCGGCTCTATGTGCAGAAAGATGTGGAAACGGTGCTGGAGATCAAGCGCATGCTGTACGAGGAAGGGCATACTTTGGCCGGCGTCAAGCGGTACTGGGCCCGTCGTGGGCGGGCAACGACCAAGCAGGGGACCAGAAAAGATCTGGCGCAGCGGGTGCGGGGTGATCTTCAAGCCATCATTCGAATGATTGATTCTTATTCGGCATAATCCCTCCGGTGATTCGGGCGGCTGCGTTCGAACCACTCTTTCCGGAACAGGGTCGTGTGTGTCGGGGCGTAGCGCAGCCTGGTAGCGCACTCGCTTGGGGTGCGAGTGGTCGTGGGTTCAAATCCCGCCGCCCCGACCATCCACACGAACCCGGTCGGAATTTCATACTGTCCGGATGTGAATATTCCAGATGCCGCTTACGGTTTAGGTCCACCCCGCCTCCCGCCGCCGCTTCGTCCCGACCAGATTCATGCAACCAAAGGAACACTGTGGCCCGCCTAACCATACTTTTGACGAATGACGACGGAATCGCCTCGCCGGGTGTTCGGGCCATGGCCGCTGCATTGCAGTCGCTCGGCGAGGTGTGGGTGGTGGCGCCTGAGCGTGAACGCACGGCCGTTGCCCATGCGGTGACGTTGCACAAACCGCTTCGGCTGACGAAGCTTGAGTCCCGATGGTTTGCGGTGAATGGGACGCCGGTCGACTGCGTGAACCTGGCGCTGGCGAAGGTTTTGCCTAGAACACCCGCGCTGGTCGTCTCCGGCATCAACCGAGGCGTGAATCTCGGCGATGACGTCATGTATTCGGGAACCGTCTCCGGCGCTCTCGAGGGCACGATCCTGGGCATCCCGTCGATCGCCGTCTCGCAGGAAGGGGACGAGGATTTTCGCTTCGAGGTCGGCGCCCGCTATGGTGCGCGCGTGGCTTCCTCGGTCTTGCAGGACGGTTTGCCGCCGGAGACAATCCTCAACGTGAATGTGCCAGATTGTCCGGCCCGCGCCATCCGTGGAGTGAAGGTCACCTGCCTGAGCCGCCGCAGATTTGAAAATCCGATTGTCGAGAAGGTCGACCCTCGAGGAAGAAAATACTATTGGATCGCGGGGACACGCGTCTCATGGAGTCGTCGAAACGACGCGGACCATGAAGCGGTTGAGCGTAAGATGGTGTCGGTCACTCCCATCCATTTGGATACGACGCACTATGAGGTGTTGTCGCAATTCAAGCGGTGGGAGTCTGTCTGGTCGAAGCGTCCGCGCGCCACGAAGTCCGCGACGACACGTTCACGGGCGAGGCGTCTCGTATGACTGCGTTCATCGAATGGCTGGTGGAGGAACTGGGGCGGTTCGTCATTGCGGCGATTTCGCGGTTCGGCTACACGGGCATTCTCCTCACGATGGCGATCGAGAGCGCCTGCATTCCGCTTCCAAGTGAAATCATCATGCCGTTTTCCGGCTACCTGGTGTCGACGGGAGAGTTCTCGATGCTCGGCGTGACCTTGGCCGGAGCATTCGGCAATGTGCTGGGCTCTCTCGTCGCCTACTATGCGGGGCTCTGGGGTGGACGACCGTTCGTCGAGCGATACGGCCGGTATGTGCTGGTCTCGCATCATGATCTGGATCTGGCGGATCGATGGTTTCAAAAGCACGGCGATGCCGCCGTCTTGGTGAGCCGCCTCTTGCCCGTGGTCCGGACGTTCATCTCGCTCCCTGCCGGGATCGCGCGAATGAACGTGACGAAGTTCGTGTTGTTCACCTTCATCGGGGCGCTCCCGTGGTGTTACGCGCTCGCGTACATCGGCGTTGTTATGGGTGAGCGGTGGAACCAGTTGCGTGCTTATTTCCACCACGTCGATCTTGTCATCGGAGTCGCGGTCGCGATTGGGGTGGCCTATTTTCTGTGGTCCCACTGGCCAAAACGACAGCCATCCACGGAGTAATAAAGTAGGGTCATGCGTCTCTTCAATACGTTGACGGGGAAAAAGGAACAGTTTGAACCGATCGATCCGGGCAAGGTCCGCATGTATGTGTGCGGCGTCACGGTCTATGACTACTGCCACTTGGGGCATGCGCGGAGCGCCTTGGTCTTCGATGTGTTGCGGCGCTACCTCGAGTTTTCCGGACTGACGGTCGAGTTCGCCAAGAACTTTACCGACGTGGACGACAAAATCATTCGGCGAGCCAATGAGCAAGGGGTGTCCTGCGAGGCCGTCACGACCAAGTATATCGATGCGTATTACGAGGACATGGGGCGCCTGGGGGTGCGACGCGCCACGCTCGAGCCTCGGGCGACCGAGCACATCGAGGATATCGTTCGGCTCGTCGAGCGGCTGATCGAGAAACAGATGGCCTATCGTGTCGATGGCGATGTGTACTTCCAGGTTGAGAAGTATTCCGAATATGGGCGTCTCTCCAAACGGCGTTTGGAGGACTTGCAGGCGGGCGCTCGCGTCGAAGTGGACGAGCGTAAGCGCCATCCGATGGATTTTGCCCTGTGGAAGGCCAGCAAGCCTGGTGAGCCGGCATGGCCGAGCCCATGGGGACCCGGACGCCCTGGCTGGCATATCGAGTGCTCCGCGATGTCGCTCCGACATCTCGGGGACACGTTCGATATCCACGGCGGTGGGATGGACCTCATCTTCCCTCATCACGAGAATGAGATCGCACAATCATGCGGCGCAACGGGCCGCGAGTTCGCACGGTATTGGGTGCACAACGGATTCGTCCAAATCAATCAGGAGAAGATGTCGAAGTCGCTCGGCAACTTCTTTACGATCCGTGAGATTTTCGACAAGTCGGAGTGGTCTGAACCGATTACGGGAGAAATTCTTAGACTGTTTCTACTCTCGACGCACTATCGCAGCCCGCTGGACTTTTCGGACCAAAGCCTGAGAGAGGCTAAGAATGCGCTCAACGGATTCTATGATCTGTTCGAGCGGCTCAAGGAACCCTCGCCCCGTGCCGGCGGCGATCCACGCACACAGGAAGCGGTCGCACGATGCCGCGTCGCCTTTGCCGAGGCCATGAACGACGATCTGAATACTCCGGTTGCTCTTGCCGAATTGCAGAAGCTTCGCAGCGAAGGCAACAAAGCCGTCGAGAGCGGGCTTTCAGACGAGGGGCGTCGAAGCTTGCGGCAGGAATTCCGGACCTTGGGCGCGGTGGTGGGATTGTTCCAGCTTGAGGCTTGGCAGTTTAAGACAGTGCCTGTCCAGGGGAGCGCGTCGGTCGATTCCGGCCAGGATGCCCTGAGCGATCAGGTTATCGAGGAGCAACTCGCGGCCAGAGCGGCAGCGAAGAAAGCCAAGAACTATGCGCTAGCGGATCAAATCCGGAAGGAATTAGCCGGACGTGGAATCACCATTGAGGATCGCCCTGATGGCACCAGCCGGTGGAAGCGATAGCCCTCACGATCTCATCTATGGTCTGCATGCCGTCCGTGAAGCGCTGCGGGCCGGTGCGCGCCCGCTGCAACGATTGCTCGTCCTCGGCACCGACCGTCAATTCAGCGACATTGTAAGACTTGCCAGGGAACGTCGTGTCCCGATTCACGTCGAGCCCAGGGTGGCATTCGACCGCCTCGTTTCCGGCGGGAATCACCAGGGGGTCGTCGCCGTTGTCGCCGCAAAGTCCTATGATCAGGTCGAGGAAATCCTGGCGGCGGCCCGGGCGCCGGGGCAAGTTCCGTTTCTCGTTGCGCTCGATGGGGTGGAAGATCCGCACAATTTGGGCGCCATCCTTCGCACGTCTGAATCCGCGGGGGTCCAGGGGGTATTCGTCCCTGAGCGCCGCGCAGTTGGCTTGACCAGCGTGGTGGCGAAGGCGTCTGCGGGGGCGCTGGATCATATGCGGGTGGCCCGTGTGGTCAATATGTCGCGTCTGATCGAACAGCTCAAAGCAGCCGATATTTGGGTCTATGGGCTTGATGCCGAGGCGAATAAGCCGTACACCGCGCTGGATCTGCGCGGACCGATTGCGCTGGTCTTCGGCGGGGAAGGCAAAGGCGTGCGTCCGGCTGTTCGCGATGCCTGCGACGAGGTAGTCCGCATTCCGATGTTAGGGAAGGTCAGTTCCCTCAATGTATCGGCAGCAGCGGCGGCGGTCCTCTACGAGGCGGTTCGTCAGCGGGGCCGGAACGAAGCCGGGGATTAACGCAACCGCAACATTTTCCCCTGGATTGCGGCTTTCAACAACTGGGCGGTGTTGGAGACACGAATCTTCTTCATCATGTTTGCGCGGTGAGCCTCGACTGTCTTGACGCTGATACTGAGCCGCTGTGCGATTTCCTTGTTCTTGAAGCCTGACCAAATCAGTTCAAGAATCTCCTGCTCGCGTGTCGTAAGGGCTTCCGGTCGTCGCTTGCGCGACGGGATGAAGACCTCGGGAGAGGGGGTTGGAACTCGGCGTTTGCGTGTGGTCGCCATGGGCATATCCGTCAGGCTCCGCTTCGGGTAAGGGTCAATCGGCTGACTCGGTAGACCTGCGGATTATACGCAAGTCTCCTGTCGATTGTAAATCACGGCCCGCGGAATTTCATTGCATAATTCCCGGGGAGAATCGTCGTACGATAAACTACATAAATCCCTGAGGGCGAGGGCGCCGTGGAGAAGGTAGAAGCGGGCGAGTTAGGTCAACCATGATGCCCTATGTGTTCGTGGCGCTGTTCGGCGCCGTCATCGGCAGCTTCCTGAACGTCTGTATCTACCGGATGCCTCGGGGCGAATCGGTGGCATGGCCGGGTTCGCACTGCCCTGCCTGCGGGCACGAAATCGCACCATACGACAATATCCCCGTCGTCAGCTACTTGGTGCTCCGGGGGCGCTGTCGTGCGTGCGGAATCGGAATCTCTCCGCAATATCCGCTGGTTGAAGCCGTCAATGCCCTCGGCTTCGTGCTGATGTTCTGGCTTTTCGGTTTCGGCCCGGCGGCCTTGGTCTACTCGCTATTCTTCTCCGCGCTGCTGGTCATTACGGGTACGGACCTGTCACATCAGATCATCCCAGACGCGATCACCCTGCCGGGACTTGCGCTTGGTCTCCTGGCAGCATGGCTCATTCTCCCCCTCGGTCTCGTCGACGCAGTCCTTGGAGTCCTTGTTGGGGGAGGCCTCCTGTGGTTCCTCGCCTGGATCAGCCCCTATGTCTTTGGCAAGGAGGGGATGGGCGGAGGCGATATCAAGCTTATGGCGATGGTTGGGGCTTTTCTCGGTTGGAAGCCCGTCTTGCTGGCGATCATGATCGGGGCGTTTTCCGGCTCCATCGTGGGTGTGGGGCTCATGGCAACCGGGCTCATGCGGAGGGAGCAGTATCTGCCGTTCGGTCCCTTTCTCGCATTCGGTTCGTTAGTGGCCCTTTTGTTTCATGAACCGCTCTTCACCTGGTACTGGTCCTTCATCGAGATTCCCCAATAGGCCCATAAACCGGCTCTGGTGGCCGGTTTTCTCCACCATTCTGGCCCCGCCTTCTGTATCCGATTCGATGGTGTGTTGTATCTGAAGAGGCACACCTCACCTCAATCTCTAGCCTGTTCGATATGTCCCCGAATGTCGCGGCATCCTGTCCCTTGCGCGGGGGGACACCGATTTTCTCCATGATTTGGCCAGATTCCCGCTGAAATGCTCCCGATCCGATGCCGTGAGTACGCAGAAGTTCCTGACGGCATGAAAATTGGAAACGCTCTACGCGCTCGACGTGGGAGGCGTTATGAAGGAACGGGGCGGGAGTCTGATTGAAGTCTGTGCGGTATTGGGGCTGATCGGGACCCTGTGCGCCTTGGCGGTGCCGGGATGGGGCGCGCTGACGGCGCGTCATCACGGACGGGCGGTGGTCCGGGAATTGGCATCGGAACTGAGAATGGCTCGGCAGTTGGCCATGGCGCGCCATGAACGTGTGCGCGTGATCGTCAATGCCGAGCAGTCCAGCCTGAGAACCGAGTGCATCGAGTGCGGAGGAACGGCGTTGCGCTGGTACTACTTTGCTCAACGCGGTACGGCGATTGAATCGATGTCGACTCGGGGGGAGATTGTCTTTCAGCCGAGCGGACGGTCCGCCACGCCTACGACGATCGTGCTCGTTGGGCCGCAGCAAGAGCGTCCGACCCTGACAGTCAGTCTGACAGGAAAGGTGACGGTGTCATGAGCAGGTGCGGCGTGCAAACGACGTGGTTGAGAACACTGTCTCACAACTCATCGGGATTCACCCTCGTGGAAAGCATGGTTGCCACATTGGTGCTCTCCGTTGGTCTCCTTGGTCTGTTGGCAATGTGTCAGTGGTCTGAGAGGGGGTTGCAGCATGGATTGCTTGCCACACGGGCGTTGGCCTTGATGGAGTCACGGCTGGAGGCGAAACGCCTTGGAGCGTGGGATCACCTGTTGCTGGATGACCTGGATCGAAACGGGTCGCTGGAATCACGGATGCATGACGACGGACTCTTAGGAGACGCCACAGCCGGTGACGGCGTATTCACAGGACAACTGATGGAGGGCGCCGTTCGATTGCAATGGACTGTAGAACTGAATCGACCGGCGGCTCCTGCCTCATCGAGCACCGCGTGGGTCGAAGTGCGCGCGTGGTTTCAGCCCGCCGGAGACCATATGCGCGAGGTGCGGCTGCGAACGATGCGAGCCAATCCTCGGTTTGTCGGAGTTCAGGTGCCGTCATGAACCAGCAGTGTGGGCGGGTACGGGGTCGATCGTGCAGGTCGCAAGCATGGCGAGGGAGCGATGACTCGGGATTCAGTCTGATCGAATTGCTGTTTGCCGTGCTGATTTCGGGGATCGTCATGTCCTCGGCGATTCGAACGTTTGCCGTCTACGGGCATAGATTCTCGGCACAACAGACTGCGATGGAGTCGATGCAGGAGTTACGGCTGGCGTTGGATGTGTTGTGCGGGGAACTTCGCCTGGCGGGCGCCGGGCTTCTGACACGGGATGTCGCGTTTCTTCGAATGGATCGACAGGAGGTCGAGTTTCTCGCGAATCTCGCGTCATCGACGACCCAGATGACTGCAGATGCCTTGCCCGGACAGCGCGACCTCACTGTGGAGGAAGCCACGGGGTGGGGAAAGGGGAAGACGGTTGTGTTGTGCACATTCGAGCGTTGCGGAGAGAATCGATTGGCCGCCGACGGTCGCAAGCACGAGATCACATTGGCCGCGCCTGTGACGGCATCGATTCCTGCGGGCAGCGGCCTGTTTCTGCTCAATCGAGTGCGCTACTACCTGAAGGTTGAAGAGGGCGGAACGTTTCGACTGATGCGGGACGTCGATGGTGGAGCCAGTACGCTCTTGGGCGGGATCACGCAATTTCGCTTGGACTATCTCACACGGCAAGGAACCGTGACAGCCGATCCTCGGGTAGCCGCGCATGTCCGCATTACGATGGGGGTTGGAGCGAATGGCCCGCTACTCACCCGAGATGTGGGTTTGCGAATCTGACTCGGACAATATAGGAATGACGATGAAAGCAAAAGACGAAGCGAATAAATCAAACCGGCAGAGTGAACGTGGCATGGCGCTGTTGGCTGCACTCATGCTGTTGCTGATGCTCACGATCCTGGGAATGACCTCCATGCAGCTGGCGGGGCAGGAAATCGCGGGTGTGAATGCGTTGCAGGAGGAGCGCGCGGCGCACCACGCTGCGGAATCGGCTGTCGATGCGGTGATGGGGTGGTTTCACGATCCCAGCCTCCCGCCTGAAGGAATCCCTCCTGGGTTTATGGCTAAGCGGGTGGTGAATGCGCAGGGAGAACCATCCTACTTTGATGCCCAAGGGCGGTCACAGTTCACGGGGACGGCGAGTCGACCGGATGTCGTGTTCGACGCCGTCAATCCGCAACACGATCAGATGTTAAACGATCCCCGTACCGGATGGTTTCGCTCGCTCAAAGGGTTGGCGAAGATTCTCAAACTCCGCGTGTATGGGGCGATGCGACCGGGCTTGCTCTGCACGGTGGAGGTGACGGCGGGGGCGGGGCCAGGAGCGCGTGTGAAAAGAACGTTGTCGGTAGAGCTCGGAACCTATGCGATGCCGGCTCTGCGCGCTCCGTTGGAGGTTGCTTCGATGGGGTCTCCGTCCCCATCGGCGAAAGGTCTGGCTGTAACCCATTGGGGCGACATGCTGGTGCGTGGCTCGGCGTACTTTGGTGCAGTCGGCGACCTGCCCGGCAAGAGCATGTCCGCTTCAGTGACCGGACAGGCCTATGAATTGATGGTGCACCGGGAGGATCGGTGGCTCGATGTGTGGATCGGAGGAGAGGGGTACTTCTCGCAGATGCCATCGGGCAACGTCGCGGGCGTTCCGTCCAATCTGCATGTGCATCAGGAGCCGGAACCGGGGATCAAGGTTGATGACTGGAAGTATGATCGCTTGAAGCAAATGGCAAAGCAGTACGGCCGCTACTATGCGATGGATCGCGATGGACTGTTGTATGCAGACGGCAACGTCCAGCCTGGGCTGGGGCACCGTCCTGCGGAGGTACTTGCTTCCACGGAGCCGGGAGATCATCTGGGACTCGTCTTCGTCGACACCCTGGACGGCCAGCCGCCGAGCGCGAATAACCTCGGAACTCTCGTCCTCGAACAAGACTACATAGAAGGTATTCTTGTCTTGAACGCGCACGTTCGGTGGAAAGGCGGGCGAATGGGAAGGTCGGTGCCGGTTTTGAGTCCTCCCCCGGAGGGACAAACTGCGCTCGGGACACGAGTGCCGGTGCAACTGTCCAGTGTCCATCTGCAGGGTGTCCTGTACTCTGCCGGTGATGTGACCTATTCGGGTCGTGTGAACGTGTTCGGCGGTGTCATGGCTCAAGGCAACGTGTCTGCATCGGGAGGTGAATTGGGTCAGTTGGAGGTCTGGTACAACTACGAGCTGCGGGAAGGACTGGTGCGCGGTATGCCAGTGGTGTTTGTCTCGCCGGGTAGTTGGCAGGTCAGAGCCTAGGGGGCGTTGACGGCACTGATGAAGATCGTACGTCGAACAGAACGGGAATTATTTTGAGGAAAGGATCGCTGACATGAGTGCAGGTGTGATGGTGTCCGGGACCGACTCCAGGCCGACAAAAGCCGCCTTCCGTGCATCGAAAGTCGAGACGTCAAAACAAGCTTACGAGTTGCTCGTCGCGCGGGGATTGCTCCGAGCGGAAGAGCTCACATCGGCAATCTCGGAGGCGCGACGCAAGGGGTTGGATTTGGCGATCGTGCTCATGGATCGGTACCGTGTTCCGAAGGCGGCTCTTGGCGTCGTGCTGGCCGAATACTATGGCTGTCCTTTTGAGAGTTTTCACGAATCGACAGTCATCGAACGGGATCTACTGAAACGGCTCAGCCTCGACTACCTCCGCAGGAGCCATTGGATTCCATTACGCCGGCAGGGTGGGGCCGTGGAGGTGCTGATCGATGATCCGCATCATCTGGATAAACTGCAAGATGTGCGACGAGCCTTCCCCCAGCAGTCGGTCGCGTATCGGGTCGCACTGCGAAGGGATATTGAGCAGTTTGTGGCGGCAGTCTCCGGGCGCGATTCTGAATCGGCCATCACCGAGATCCTGGGCGAGCTGGTCAGCGAAGCCCAGTTGGAGGAGCAGCAGAATGCGACGATCGGATCGATCAGCGAGAACGACAGCGCGATCGTCAGACTCGCCAATCAAATCATCGCTGAGGCTTATCGCCAGGGCGCTTCGGATATCCACATCGAGCCCTATGCGGATCGAAAGGAAACGGCGGTTCGGTTTCGAGTGGATGGGGCCTGTTTTACGTATATGGCGATCCCGGCCGCCTATCGGCGGGCGATCGTGTCTCGAGTGAAGATCATGGCCAGCCTCGATATTGCCGAACGGCGTAAACCCCAGGACGGCAAGATTCGATTCAAGCTCAATACCGGCAATGAAATCGAGCTGCGGGTCGCCACGCTGCCGACTGCCGGTTACAACGAGGATGTGGTCGTGCGGCTGCTCAGCGCCGGCGGACCCCGGAGGCTGGATAACTTGGAATTCAATCCTCGCACCAGGCGCTCGATTGAGGAGTTGGCTCAGAAGCCGCACGGGATCATGCTGTGCGCCGGACCCACCGGATCGGGGAAGACGACCACGCTCCACGCGATCTTGTCATCAATCAATACGGATGAGCGAAAAATTTGGACCGCCGAGGACCCGATTGAGATCACCCAGGATGGGTTGCGTCAGGTGCAAGTGCATCCGAAAATCGGGCTGACATTTGCTACGACGATGCGGGCGTTTCTCCGGGCCGATCCCGACGTGATCATGATCGGGGAAATGCGGGACAAGGAAACGGCGGACATTGCAATCGAGGCTTCGCTGACCGGACACCTGGTGTTCAGTACCATTCACACGAACAGTGCCGTGGAGACCGTGGCGCGGCTGCTCGATCTCGGCTGCGATCCATTCAACTTTTCAGACGCCATGCTTGGCGTGCTGGCCATGCGACTCTGCAAACGCATTTGTCCGAACTGTCGGGAGGCCTATCACCCGACTCGCACGGAGTACGATGAGTTGGCGCAGGGATATGGCGAGGCAGCTTGGGAGGAACGGAACCTTGCATACTCAAGCGAATTCACTCTGTTTCGTGGCCGCGGCTGTGAAGTTTGCAATCAGTCTGGCTATCGAGGGCGTGTCCCCATTCACGAATTGATGGTCGGTTCAGGGCCCATGAGAAGTCTGATTCAAACCCGCGCCCGTACCACCGAACTTCTGCGCCAGGCCAAATCCGAAGGGATGAACACCTTGATTCAGGATGGTATCGACAAAGTTCTGCAGGGATTGACGACCTACAAACAGGTTCGAGCTGTAGCCGCCTACTAAGTCCCTCGAGGCTGTGGTTGCAGGGAGGGCATAGGCCCTCCCTGCTGGCTCACCAGTAAACGATTTTCCTTAACTCGATTCCGTAGATCCTGTGCTTCCTCCCGCATGCGATCGTGCTCGGTCGCGCCTCTTTGTATGGCCACCAAGGGTATTTCCGGTACCGAAGCTGCCGAGATTAGGCCGAAATTTGTCACCACTTTCGACCGGAATGGGCCGAAATTGTACTCGGGCAACAGACGGCGCAAATAGTGTTTTCAAGGAGTTGTGAAGGAAGCCACATAGGGTAACAACGGCATGGCACTTGCTCACATCATTGTCGCCATGTGTGTGCAACCTCAAACGCAGGGGCTCTGTATTGTCCGAAACCGGGGTGGATTTACCCTGGTTGAGGTCATGATCGTGTGCGCGATCATTGCCATTGTCACGATGCTATCCGTTCCCGCTTATATGCAGTGGACTGCTCGGTATGAACTGAGCCAAGGGACGACGGAGTTGGCCAACAACCTTTCGTTGGCGCGGATGGCTGCCAAGCATCGCAATGCGGCCGTTACCGTGAGTCTGTCACTGGTGTCGAGCCATGTAAGCGTCTCAACCGGAGGTGTGTTTCCCCCCGTGGTCCTGCCGCGGTCGATCGTGGCGTTTTCCGGCGGCCCAATCCAATTCTCTCCGCAAGGCATGACGACGGCTGCGGCGAATCAGACCCTCACCCTCACGTCGAATCAGAACAAGGTGTACTCGGTGGTCGTGACGCCGGCGGGGAAGGTGAATTGGTGTCCGAAAGCCACCTGTCCGTAGGAGTATCGACAATGTATCAGGCCTTGGAGCGCTTGCCCATAACGTGTCGTCGATCGCAGGAAGGATTCAGTCTCCTGGAGGCGATGGTGGCCGCTGGAATTCTGTCCGTGGGGCTCCTGGGGCTCGCTGGTCTGCAAGGGATGTCGATCGGCAAGAATGTCGATGCGAATGAAATTACCCGTGTGACCAATCTTGCGGCCGATATGGCGGAGCGTATTCAGAACAATCGCCAGCGGGCGTTGGACTACAACGGAATCGATACTTCGGTGGCCTGCGCGCAGAGTGCGTCAACTCAAGCGATGGCATTGGGAGACTGCACTCAATGGCGGACCTTGCTGGCCAATTCCGCACTCGGTAGCGTTCGAGGCATCGTCACGGCGGCGCGGATCGATCCTGACCCCGCCACCAATCCTGTGACCATGAACCGCATTGCGATCACGATTCGCATCAGCTGGCAGAATGGCGCACGAAGTGAGACGAGTGTCTCGCGTCCGAAGTCGGTTACCTTCAACAGCGTCATCGCACCGGAGTAGCCCATGAAACGACCAACCAGCAGGACCGAAACTCGACTGATCGGGCAACGGGGATTTACCGTCGTCGAGATGATGGTGGCTGTCGGTGTGACGGCGGTGATTGTCGCCGCCGCGATGACGACGGTGGTCAATACCAATCGGGCGAATATCGCGAACAGTCAGATTGCGGATACGCAGCAGAATGTGCGACTCGCAACGGAGATCATCGGTCGAGACATCAAGTTGGCAGGTTTCAATTATAGTCCGACCGACCCTGCAACGGCATCGATCGCCGGTTGCACGACGACTGTCGGCTCGATAGCAAAGCCTGTCAGCCTTCGTCCTCAGGATCAAAATTCCGGGGGCGCAGATACCGGGCCGGATAGTCTTTCTTTGGTGGTTCCCGTGCTGAACACCACCGGCTGGACTTTGTCGGCTGCCGCAGGTGGTACGCAGAATGCCCCTGCCCCCTACAATTCCATTTCTCTCTCTGCCGCGGCCGTCACGCAAATGGTAGCCCAAGGGCTTGCGATTGGTTCCACGGTTTCAATCGGCGGTGCCGTGTCTAAGACGGTGGCTAGCGTGGGCGCAACCTCGATCGGATTCGGCGCAGGCAACTTTGTCGATGCGCGATTCCCGGCCGGTACCCCTGTGTACTTGCTGCAGTGCGTGCAGTACCAGGTGATCTCCAACAACGTGCCGACCTGCGGGAGCACGAGACCGTGTCTCGTTCGTAACGGGGTGCCGATCGTGGATGGAGTCGAAGACCTACAGATCACCTACGCGTGCGACGGCTGCAATACCACGGCGCCCAACCCCGCTCTGCCTGACGGTGTCGTCGACAATCAGGATGGCTCAACCAGTTCGGGGCAACCGAGCTTTACCCAAGGGGATTTCGTATCGAACAACACCTGGGCGATCACCCCCTGGACGCCCGATAAGATCAAGCTTGCCCAGCTGAGCATCGTCGCCATTCAGCCGAAGGCGGAACAGGGAACAAACGAGAAGGGAACCATCGCCGCGAATAGTTCGACGCCTGCAGTCGTAGGAGACCACGACCCTGCGACGAGTCCGGGATATAGCGCGCCTGCGTATCAGCAGCAGCGCCGGCGGGTGTTGGTTCGCACGATCCAGCCTAGGAATCTCTAGATAGGGGCGTGATGTATGGGGACGTTGCGTTGTCAGTCTAGTCAAGGTAGCCGGTCACCGGCCGGTTTCCGAAACGACCGGGGCATTGCCATGTTAACGGTCATGCTCTTGTTATTGATTCTAACCGTGTTGGGTATCGCCGCCGTCACGGTGACCGGGTTGGAAAACCGAATGGCCGGCTTCTTCCGAACTGGCGAGGCCGTCACGGCTGCGGCCGATTCATGCGAGGGGACGGCGGCAAACATCATTCAACAAACACTGACACCTCCGGGGACGCTGCCTGCTGCCTTCTTGAGCACGGCGGCTCCTCCGGGACCGGTTCCGGTGGCGAATGGACCCACGCTGTATGCCGAAATCTATGGATACAATTTGCCTTCTCCTCCGGCAGCGGCGAACACGCCGGCGGAAAATTACAGTGACAGTGCCAACACCGCTCCGAATTTCACGCTGGTGAACATGCCGGGGTTCACGGTCAACGGCGACATCGATTTGCTCTACAAACACAACAAACCAGGGACGCCGGTGGTTGAGCATGTCTACCGCATCACCTGCATGGCCAGCAATGCGGCGACCGGGGCGAACAGCACCGTCACGTCTGTCTACGCGTGCACCCAGAATGAAACCTGCGTCAAGAAATTCTAGGAGGTGGAGTATGACTGCACGGAGCACATTCATTCTCCTGGCGATGAGCTTGATGTTGTGTGCATCGGGACCGTTGGGCTCTATGGGATTTGCACAAGAAACCATCAAACTGCCGTTTCCGACCGTCGGATTCCAGTCCGGGTCGGTTGACGAGGTTCACGGCTCTTCGATTCGTATCGACGGGAGAACCTACACCATGAAATCGGACGTGATCGTGGTGGATCACAAGGGGCGCGAGTTGCAGCTGGAACGCATCATTCCCACGTCGATGGCCAAGTTTCATTTGAAGGAGGGCCACATCGATAAGATGGTGGTCACGCTTCCGCAATAGGCAACGATCTTCTCTCAACCTGTAGCCGACGATGAACGGCTGGTTGTCTTGATTGAGACGAGGAGGAGTACACACATGAAACGACACACCATCACTGCCCTGACCCTGGCGATCACGAGCGGACTTGGTGTGCTGCTGAGCGCGGGGGAGAGCCGCGCCGTGAGCAATGCCGATTATACGGCGACGCCGCCGTTCGTTTCGAACGCGACGACCCCGAACATCATCATCATCATGGACAACTCCGGCAGTATGAGCAACCTGGGCAATTGCGACGGCACCGATGACGGCGACTGTGTGGATTTTTCAGGTTCTTCAATCGATAAAGCTTTTACGAACACGACCAACTGGGGTGGGTACTTTAACAGCCTTACTTGCTATACCTACGACACGACCGACACGCGGTTTGAACCCGCCTCCTCCAAAGCGACACTCGCCGATCTCTGTCCCGATACGCAATGGGACGGCAATTTTCTGAATTGGGCGACGCTTCGCAGGTTTGATGCGGTCAAGAAGGCGATGAGCGGGGGAGATTGTATTGTGACCAGAGCGGCGGATGGAACCTGTCCGGCCAACGGGACGCCGGCCTTGAAGACCGTCACAGCTCAGGGGACCGGCGTGAATACGCAGGCAGCATCGGTCAGATACAACGCTGGAACCGGCGCCAATACGTATGTCGGCCGGATCCCGCTCGCGGATCGGTCGGGCAACAAGGACCCAATCTACATCCATACCGACGCGGCCTATTTCTGTGTCGATGACGACAACAGCTTCAACAGCAATTGTGGCGACTCTTACAGCGTGAGAAAGTATCTGCTGAAAATCGGGTATGCATCGGAACCGACCGGCGTGATTCAGCAGATCGGTTCGAAGGCCCGATTCGGGCTCATGGAGTTTAAGTCTTCTTCGGTAGGCGCGCGGATGCTGGTAGGTGTCGGCGCTCGGCAATCGATCGACTGGTCGGGCACGGTCGTCGAAACGTTCAATACCAACACAGCTGCGATGGTTGATGCGGTTGGGGAGTCATATCCCTATACCTGGACGCCGTTGAGCGAATCGCTCTATGAAACGGCTCGCTACGTCGCGCAAATCAATTCCACCTATTCGAGCACGTCATATGTCTATCCGATCGCCTTTGCAGGCGGTATTTCAAACGGCGTCAACTTTGCCACGAGCGGGGTCGGTTCCATCGGAACGAGTGAGATTACGGCATTAGGGGCCTCGGAATCCTGTCCATCCGGCTATATCAGCAACGCCTGCGGGCGAGATCCATATTTTTATGGCCAGAACCATACGCCTGCCTGGTCCAGCACTTCGCAATTGGTTAACTGCTGCAAGACCTTCGTCATCATCTTCACCGACGGAGAACCGACGCAGGACCAGAACATTCCTGCGGCGATGCAGGACTATGCGCACGCCCGTCACGGCGTACATTGCACGGGAAGCGACAACGGTGTCCCCTCCCGACCCATCGACGGGACTTGCAACACCAACGCAGCGACTCCGTTCAGTGACCTGCTCGCGGAACACAAGACCGACTATGCCAGCAGCGGCAGCCACTTCCTCGACGATGTGGCCTACTGGGCTCACACGAACGACCTTCGTCCCTGCAATGGTAGTGCGGACGGCACCATCAACGTGTTGGCAGTGACCGGTCACTGTTTGCCCGGGACACAGAATCTGACCGTCTACACCTTCTTCGCATTCGGCAATATGAATGGGCGAGGCATTCTTTCCCAGACCGCTCGGTTGGGTGCATTCGAGGATTCGAACGGTGACGGCATTCCCCAGACTAGCGAATGGGATAAGGAGAACAACTATTCCGGAGCGGCCACCCCGGACGGCATTCCCGACGCGTATTTTGAGTCTTCCAATGTCGACGATCTTCAGGACAAGCTGCTTGCCACGATTGCCAGCATTCTTCGGCGCAGTTCGTCCGGTTCATCGGTCTCGGTGCTGGCGACGGCCAATACGGGTGAAGGAGCGTTGTATCAGTCATATTTCTATCCGAGCACGATCGAACCCTCGACCCTGAGCGACATCCGATGGACCGGTTATACCCAGTCGCTCTTTATCGACACCTTCGGCAACACGCGCGAAGACACCGATCAGGACGGCAAGCTGAACTACGTGCGCGATTTGATCGTCAAGACCCGTTTTGACAGCGTGGCGAATCAGGTCAAAGTGGACAAGTATATCGATACGAACGGAGACGGGTTGCCCGATGATCGTACCGGAGATGGATTGGTCACGTCGGCCGACTGTTACGTCTGCGGTCAAACACTGGCGGACATCGTCCCCCTGTGGGAAGCGGGGAAACAGTTGGCACTCAAGGACGCGGCCACACGTAGCATCTACACGTGGGTGGATTCCGACCATGACGGGATCGTCGATTCGGGTGAGCAAATCTCCTTCGATACCGCCAACGAGGCGACTCTGCGCCCGTACTTGCGTGCAGCGACAAGCGCGGATGGGACCAAGATCATCAACTTCGTTCGGGGCTGCGACCCCTCGTCCTGTGCGGAGCAGGCGGCGACGAGAGATCGACGGTTGCAGGTTCCCCCGACCAGTGGGACGCTGAAGGTCTGGAAACTGGGCGATATCATTCACTCTACCCCGACCGTCGTCGCGTCGCCGAAAGATCGCTATGACGCCGTGTATGGCGATGAATCTTACTCAGCGTTCTTGCAGCACTACTACAACAGGCGCCAAGTTGCCTACGTGGGCGGGAACGATGGGATGCTGCATGCATTCAACGCAGGCTTCTACCATCCCGGCGATGACTCCTCGACCACAGGAACCAACAGGGTCGAGCACGGGTATTTCACGCGAACAGCGACCGACAACTCCGGCGGGCCGGTGCTGGGTGAGGAATTGTGGGGGTTCATCCCGTATCAGCTGCTGCCTCAATTGGAATGGCTCACTCGGGCTGACTATCAGCACACGTATTATGTCGATTTGCCGATCAAGGTCGCCGATGTCAGGATCTTCGCCGCGGATACGGACCATCCCAATGGCTGGGGAACGATTCTCATCGGCGGGTTCAGAATGGGTGGCAGTTGCGGGGCCTGTACCTCGGGGACCGGCGCACCGCCTATGGTGGTAAACATCGGCGGTACCAACTATACGTTCTACAGCGCGTACTTTGTCCTGGATATTACGAATCCGGAGGTTGCTCCGAAGCTCTTGTGGTCGTTCAGTGCCTCGAACCTCGGTCTGACCACCAGCGTCCCGGCCGTGGTGCGGGTCAATCCCAGCGGGGATGCCGTGGCGAGCAATGCGAACGCCAAGTGGATGTTGGTCGTCGGGTCAGGACCGACCGCCTACGATGCCACCGTGACGCAAACCTCGAATCTGTTCGTGATCAATCTCGCGTCTGGACCCGGGAGCAACAATAGTTTGGTGACGACTCTGCCGGTCGGAAGCTTCAACTCATACATCGGTGACATGACGGCCTTCGACAAAAACCTGGATTACCGTCACGATGCCGTCTACTTCGGTCGCGTGATCAATGATGGATCGCTGCCCTGGAGGGGTAAGATCTATCGCCTGACTTTGGGTAAGAATCCGTCGACCGCAGCGTTTGGGACGTCCACGGATCCGGCTCAGTGGGGTATTGCCTCAGGAGGCAACCGAGTACCGACGGAGCTCCTGGATACCTTTGCGTCGGGGGCCGAAATGGGACCTGTGGCTGCTGCTCCTGCCGTCACGGTGGATGATGCCGCCAACGTCTGGGTATTTGCCGGCAGCGGCCGATACTACAGCGCGGCGGATAAGACCGACATGTCGACCCAGTACTTCGTGGGGCTCAAGGATTCCGTTCTGAACACGGGCTGTGACCAGACAGTCAGCATCATCAATTGCTGGACCAATGATTTGGTGGATATGTCGAACGTGACGGTATGTATGGTCGGCGTCGGTGACTGTGGTCAGTCGACGGGCACCAAGCAAGTCACCGGTCTGTCCGGAACCAATACCTTTACGGACCTGATCGGCGCGGTCAAGGCCAAGGATGGGTGGTACACGAAGATGTTGGAACCGGCCAGCCTGCCGACCTATCCGTCACCGTATGGGATCGGTGAGCGAGTCGTGAATAGTCCGACGGTCTTCGGCGGCATCGTGTTTTTCCCAAGCTTTATCCCGACGAACAATGTCTGCTCCTCGTCGGGCACCAGCCGGTTGTGGGCGCTGTTTTACAAGACCGGAAGCGCCTATCAGGAGCCGATCATCGGCACATCGGCCTCCGGGACCAACAAGAATGTCAACCGGTATGGCTCCCTTGGGGATGGGTTGGCGTTCGGCATCGTGGTGCATATCGGATCAGGTCGAGATGGGGGAAGCCCCTTTGGACTCCTGATCAACATGAGCCAGGGTAATTTCGGTGATTGTCCCACCTGCAACCCTGGAGGGAGCGGCGGGCCGATCAGTTCGAACATCGGGGCGAACGTCGCTATTGATCCCCGCAGTCGATACTTCTCATGGATGAACATGTAATGCAGATCGGCCTTGGCAATTCGGTGGAAAAGGCGGGGAGAGCGTTTCTCCCCGCCCAGCCCTCCATGCAGATGGGAGCCCTCTTGTGGAGCTTGGGAATCGCGCTCCTGTCCGGCTGTTCTTCCAGCGGCTCCCAGGACGACGTCACAAAAGGTGCGAATGTCTTGAACAACCAGCCGCCGGTTGTTCGCAAAGTCACCCTTGTCCCCACTCCCCTGACATTGGCTGGTCCGCTAGCCGTACAGATTGATGTCCACGACCCGGACGGACAGCAACTCACGACGCGTGTCCAGTGGATTGTGAACGGCGCGCCGGTCACGGGCGTGAACGGTCCCGAACTGCGTCCGGACCTCGTCAAACGCGGAGATATGGTGGCGGTTGAAGTCGTGGCATCCGATGGTGAAGCCGAAAGTGTGCCGTTCAGAACGGAGCCCGTCCAGGTGGTGAATACCCCGCCGATTCTGACCCGAGTCATGATAGAAGCCGACGGTCCTCAGGGGAGCAATCGTGTCCAGGCGAAAGTCGATGCGGCCGACCCCGACCGCGATGAAATTCAATACACTTACCAATGGTGGCATAACGACAAGCAGGTAACGGAAGGGACAGAGAACGCGTTGGATACGACGGGCTATGGACGAAAGGATATCGTCGGCGTCGAGGTGATCGCTCGAGACCAGGAAAGTGCGTCATTGGCCATGCGGGCTACGCCCATCGTGCTCGGCAATTCTCCTCCCGAAATCACGTCCAACCCCGCCGTATTGAACAATCGCGAGCAATATGACTATGCGGTGCAGGTGAAGGACATTGACGGAGACCCGATCACATTTGCCCTTGAAACCGCTCCTCCGGGCATGTCCATCGACAAGACGAGCGGCCAAGTCACGTGGAAGGTGACGCCGGGCCTTACCGGCACGCATCGGGTAAAGATCGTGGCAGAGGACGGTCAAGGGGGATCGACATGGCAAGAGTTCGAGGTCACGATACCGTCGACGGCTCAGACCGCGACACAGTCGTCACCCCAAGGCTGACGACTGCACGAGCCGATTCCTCCCTCCCGGACGCCATTGCCCATCTACTTGTTCCCCACTTTGCCGCTTTGTTAAAATCACCCTAACGATCCTGGCGAAAGGGGTGTACATTCCGGCGTGCGAAAACTCAAACTTCGCGAAGGTACGAATACAGCAGCCCTCTTCGGTCATCACGATCGGCACCTGAAGCTGATCGAGGAAGAGTTTGGAGTCCGGCTCTCAGCGCGTGGTGAGGAAGTCGCGATCGAGGGGATTCCGGATGCGGTGCGGCAGGCAGAGCGCGTGTTGAACGAGCTGGCCCTGCTGACGTACGAAGGCTACGAGCTCAAATCCGATGAAGTCAGTCATGCCCTGACGGCTCTCCGTCAGAATCAGGACGCACCCCTTAAAGAGCTCCTGTTCAGCGCCTCTCCTATCGTTACCAAAAAACGATTCATCGTTCCCAAGACGCCCACGCAGAAGTTTTATCTCGAGGCCATTGAAAAGCACGATATCGTGATCGGCATCGGTCCTGCGGGGACCGGGAAGACCTATCTGGCTATGGCGATGGCAGTGACGGCTTTGATGAAAAAGGACGTGAGCCGCATTATTCTGGCGCGGCCGGCCGTCGAAGCAGGAGAGAAGCTTGGCTACCTGCCGGGTGATATGTATGCCAAGGTCAATCCGTATCTGCGGCCGCTGTACGATGCCTTGTTCGACATGATGGATATGGAGCGGGCCAATCGATTGATCGAACGCGGAGACATTGAAATCGCGCCCCTGGCCTTCATGCGCGGGCGAACGCTGAACGATTCGTTCGTGATCCTGGACGAAGCGCAGAACGCGACGGCCGAGCAAATGAAGATGTTTCTGACCCGTTTGGGGTTCCATTCGAAGGTCGTGGTCACGGGCGATGTGACGCAGGTCGATCTTCCGCCCGACCGTGTCTCAGGGTTGATAGAAGTGCGGGAGATTTTGAAGGACATTTCCGGCATCGAGTTTGTGTATTTTGATGAGCGCGACGTGGTTCGGCACCGCTTGGTGCAGGACATCATCAAGGCCTACGATCAGCATGCATCTCATCGGTCCGGTGGAAGTGCCGCGCATAAGGACGGTGGCCGTGTCGGTTCACCAGGAAGCCGCCCGTCCGCGACTCCTCCCTCCCATCCTTCCAAACGCCCCTGGGGCCAGCCTCATTAATGCCTGTCGTGGTCGGGGCGCGGCTGAGGCGCAATGCGTTGCGTCTGCGTGCGCTTCAATCATTGGCCTGCCGTGTTCTGGATGCCGTGGGCGAATCCGACGCCTTCTTGAGTTTCGAAATAGTCGGCGATGCCCGTATGCGGGGATTGAATCGACGCTACCGTCGTAAGGATAAGACCACCGATGTGTTGGCGTTTGCCGCACGCGAAGCGCTGGGCCCGGCTTCTCCCGCATTGGGCGATGTGGTGGTTTCGCTTCCTCAGACCATCCGGCAGGCACGTGAACGCGGCCATCATCCCGATGTCGAACTGGCCGTGCTGCTGATCCACGGGGTGCTGCATCTCTGCGGATATGATCACGAGCGCAGCGAAGCGGAAGCGAGGCGGATGAAACGGCGTGAGGCCCGCGTCCTGGCGATGGTCGCTCCAATCCCCCGTCTCTTGCTATCTGGGTATCGCGTTCGAGTATGATGCAGTCCGCAGCGTGGGCTTCGCGTGCGTGACTGATGCCGAAAGGGGAGGGGCCGGTGGGTTGGTTTCAGAAACTGACGGCGGGTTTGACCAAGACGCGGGAGGCCGTGACGGGGCAGCTTGATCGGTTGCTCGGTAGGGCGGCTGATCCGGCGCTCTTGGACGAACTCGAGGTCTCGCTTATCGGCGCTGACTTGGGTGTGTCGGCCGTCGACCGGGTGATGACGACTCTACGTGCCCAAATGCGAGGCGGAAACTTTTCATCGGCCGAACGCGTGCGGGAGCAGTTGCGCAGCTCGCTGCTGGATATTCTTCGCCCCGCCCAGTCCGTATCGATCGACCAAGTGATCAGCCAGGGCCCGAAGCCCTTCGTCATTCTGGCGGTGGGAGTGAATGGGGTCGGGAAGACCACCACCATCGCGAAATTGACCCAGCGGCTGAAGCAGCAGGGACAGTCGCCGTTGTTGGTCGCCGGCGACACATTTCGCGCGGCGGCCATCGATCAGCTTCAAGTGTGGGCCGATCGTATCGGTGTGGAAGTGATTTGCCACCGCCCGGGAGCCGATCCCGCTGCCGTAGCCTACGACGGAATGACGGCTGCCAAAGCGCGAGGGGCTGGGGTCGTCTTGATCGATACGGCCGGCCGTCTACATACCAAGACCAACCTCATGGACGAATTGCGAAAGGTCAAACGAGTGATCGGCCAGGAGTGCCCCGGTGCCCCGCACGAAGTCCTGCTCGTGCTCGATGCGACGGTCGGGCAGAACGCCATTGCCCAGGCCAAGCAGTTTCATGACGCAGTCGGCGTCACGGGGATAGCCTTGACGAAACTCGACGGAACGGCGCGCGGCGGGATCGTCGTTGCGATCGCCGATACCCTCAAGATTCCGGTGCGACTGATCGGGGTGGGGGAAGCCGCCGAAGATTTGCAGGACTTTCGTGCCGACGCATTCGTCTCGGCCCTCTTCTAATGCCTCGCTGCCAAGGCGAGCCTTCCCTGTAACTCCTTCACTTTTCAGCTAATTCCTTCCCAGCCCTGCGTTTCCGTGCTAGCCTCAATTCCTGGTACATCGCCGGGAAACCCCGGAGTTATTTCTCAAAGAAGGAGTGCGACCGACTATGAGCACCCTCCTCGTAATCGACGACGACCGGCTTCATTGCGACCTCCTGCAGGCCGTGTTTGCGCGTCAGGGCTATCAAGTGATGACGGCCACCAGTGGTCGCGAGGGCTTGGCCTTATTCCAGTCCCATCGACCGCATGTCACCTTGCTCGATCTCAGGATGACCGAAATGGACGGTCTCACGGTGTTGAAGGAGATTCGTGCGCGCGATCCGCTGGCCGGTGTCATTATCATCGGCGGCGGCGCGACGGAAGATCAGGAGAATCAGGCGCGCGAGTTGCGCGTGACGGATTTTCTGCGCAAAGGTCTCTCGCTGGACGTGTTGATCGGGGCCGTGCATCGAGTGGCGCAGCAGGCCAGACGCACCCGCGAAGCCTCCGTAACGGCGGACACTGCTGTGGCCGACGAAGCGCCAACCGAGTCGATCTTGGTCGTCGATGATGAGGTGATGGTGCGGGACCTGCTCGTGCGGTTCTTGAGCTTGCGCGGCTACCGCGTGCATGCGGCCCAAGACGGTCGCGAAGCCCTTCGCATGATCGACCAGTTGAAGCCCGATCTGATCATGTTGGATCTCATGATGCCCGAGATGAACGGTGTCGAGGTGTTGCGTATCTTGAAGGAGAAGGAATACCCCGGCGGGACGATCATTCTGACGGGCAATCAGCATGAGGATATGCTGGGTACGGCCTGGGGCTTGGGCCCTCAGGAAGTCCTGCCGAAGCCCGTCGATCTGGAGCGAGCGCTCATGGCCGTTCAACTTGTGATGGTCTGCCGGGAGTGTTAAGCTGCCTCCTTCACACGGTGGTTGCGGTGAAGGGTGAAGTATCTGCGTCGGGTCATTGTCTGCAGTCTCCTCGGGCTTTCTGCCGTCTTCATTCCTCTCGCGGGTGATTCGCCCGCCGCATCCGACGATCCCACGATTCTCCACCATCGCCTGACGGTGGAACTCCGCCCCCCGACTCACGAATTGATCGCCACCGACCGTCTCACGGTGAAAGCCGGGCTCGCTGGCCGTCCGCTGGCCTTTTCACTCGCGCCGTCTCTTCGGGTGGAACGGATTGAAGTCGTCGGACCTTGTGCGGCGCCCTGCCGCACCGGAGATCGCCTCGACTTCCAATCCGTCGTGGCCCCTGACCAGCCCGGAATTCGGCAGGTCGTGGTGGCGTCGCCGCATTCACTCGGCAAAGAAGGCGGGGTCGAACTCGCAATTTCTTACCGGGGGGTGATCAACGACCCACCGCGCGACCCGCGACATCTCCGTTTCGTCACGCCGAGTGAAACGTCCGGCCACATCGGAGAGGACGGGGTCTACCTGAGCAGCGAGACCCAATGGTATCCCGATCTGGACGGTTCTTTGGCGACCTTTGAAACTACGATCAGTGTGCCCGAGGGGTGGGTGGCGGTGAGCCAAGGCGCAACTCAGGACCAAGGGCGGCATTGGACCGTCGACACGCGTAGCGAGGCCCTCACCGTCGTCGCCAATCGATTCGTTGTCAAAACCCGGGACTGGCAGTCACCCAGCGGCCAAGCCATTGAACTCGCGACCTATCTGTTCCCTGAGGATGCCGCGTTGGCGGACGAGTATCTCGATGCGTCCGCTCGCTACCTGGCCGCCTACATTCCAATTTTGGGGCCCTATCCCTTCTCGCGGTTTGCCGTCGTGGAGAATTTTTTCAGCAGCGGCCTCGGGATGCCGTCGTTTACGTTGCTGGGAAGCGGGGTGATCAAGCGGCATTACACGCAGCCTTATGCATTAGGACATGAGATCGTTCACTCCTGGATCGGCAACGGCGTGTTCAACCGGGTCGATCAAGGCAACTGGGTCGAAGGGCTCACGACCTATCTGGCAAACTACTACTATCACGAATTCACCGGTGACCTGGCTCAAGCGCGCGAGCAGCGGCGGCTGATGCTGCTGGGGTATGGCGTCTATGTCGGGGCGGCGCGCGATTATCCCGTCGGCGCGTTTACGCGCAAGAGCGATGAAAAGGACAACGCGATCGGGTACCAGAAGTCCGCGATGGTCTTCCATGCGCTCCGGCAAGAAATCGGTGATGCGCATTTCTGGAAGGGAATTCGGACACTCGTGGCCGAACACTTGGGCCGGCCTGCGGATTGGAAGGACATTGAACGGGTCTTTCAAGTCGTTGCAGGCCGTGATCTTCGGTGGTTCTTTGCCCAGTGGGTCGAACGTGCCGGGGCGCCGACTTTGACCGTAGAGTCGGTCGAAGTCCAGTCGAGGGATCGCGCATCCCAGGAGGAGCGAGCAACCCAAGTCGGCGTTCGGATCGCGCAGGGGACAACAGCCTTCCGTTTTCCGCTCGAACTCGAATTTGTCCTCGCCGGAGGAACGCTCCACCGTGCGCGTGTTCAAATTACTCAGCCGGCGGAGACCGCGACACTGACCCTGCCTGATCGGCCGGTCTCGGTTCGGGTCGACCCTGACCTGCAGCTTTTCCGGCGGGTCGCGCGTTCCGACATGAGCCCGATGTTGAACGTGTATGTGACCGACGACAGACGATCCGTGGTGATTCCTTCGGGGGCGGCGCCGAAGCCATCAGATCCGTTCGGAGAACTGCTTGCTCGCATCGCCGCGCAGGAGGCAAACAGGCCAGAAGGGGAACGGACCATTCAAATCGAAAGTGCGCGTCTGACGGGCACTCTACCCAGCGGGTCGATCCTGTTGTTGGGAGGGCCTGGCGAGAATCCGGCGGTCGCTGAGGCTGTGAAGGAGTGCGGGGGCCATATCGATCTGACTGAAAAAGGATTCGTGGCCGAGGGGCGTTCGTATGAGGGGCCGACCATGGCCCTGCTGGCCTCCTGCCGCCGGAAGGACGAACCAGACTCCGTGGTGACGATCCTCTACGGCGTGAGCCCCCAGGCGCTTCCTCGAGTCGCGAGGCTCTTGTTTTTTTATGGATGGCAGAGTTATGTGGTGTTTCACGAAGGCGCAGTCGTCGCTCGCGGCGACTGGGACGATAGAATGAACGCAGAGGTGCGGATTGAAACGAACTAAGAAGTTTTTGTGGGGTGTCCTGACGGGCCTGCTGTGCGGCATGTGTGTCGCCTACGTTTTTGCCGGAGAGTCTCCTGCACGGGCGAAGGGCAGCAAGGCTTCGGCGGCGGCTTCGGCCGAGCGCCATCTCAAGAATGTGCGGCAACTGACGTTCGGCCGGCAGAACGCAGAGGCCTATTTTTCCTTTGCAGGCAACAAACTGATCTTTCAGTCCACGAACAACTGGATGAAAGACACCTACGCCGCCGCGCTGAAGCCTGCGGATGAACCGTTGGGCTGCTACCAGATGTACATTATGGATCTGGACAGCGATAAGATCCGGTTGGTCAGCACTGGGGTCGGAGCCACGACCTGCGGTTACTTTTTCCCGGGGGATCGCCGGGTGCTGTATTCGTCCACGCATTTGAGAGGGCCGAATTGTCCGCCGAAGCCGAAACGCGACGGGGCCTATCGCTGGGCGCTCGATGACTACGATCTCTTTTCCGTCCGCATCGATGGGCTGGATCCCATGCGGTTGACGAACACGCCCGGATACGATGCCGAGGCCACGGTGTCGCCGGACGGCAAGACCATCGTCTGGACCTCCGTGCGAGACGGGGACCTGGATATCTATGCGATGGATTTGGACGGGAGGCATCCGCGTCGGCTGACTCAGGAAGTCGGCTACGACGGCGGGGCCTTCTTCTCACCGGACAGCAAGCGCATCGTCTATCGGGCGCAGCACCCGGAAAACCAGCAGGAGTTGGAACAGTATCAATCCCTGCTGGCGCAAAATCTGGTAGAGCCGGGTCGGCTCGAGTTGTTCATCATGAACGCAGACGGATCCGGTAAGCAGCAGGTCACCCGCAACGGGGCGTCGAATTTCTCTCCATTTTTTCATCCGGACGGCACGCGGGTCATCTTCTCGTCCAACGTGGAGACGCGCGGCGGCAGCGGACGGCCTGAGTTCCACCTCTACCTCGTCAACGAGGACGGGACGGGGCAGGAGCGTCTTACGACCGAGGGGCATTTCAACAGCTTCCCCATGTTTTCCCCCGACGGGAAGAAACTGGTCTGGGTTTCCGATCGCCACGCGAAGGAGCCGGGAGAGTTCAACGTGTTCCTGGCGGACTGGGTGCCTTGACGATGAAGTCCCGTTCGGTTTAGACAGGCGAGCTTCCGTGTCCTCCGTCCAATCGGATTCGGCATAATGGCCTTTCCACTATTCGCCTGCGGGGACTCGGATCCTTCGGCTCCAGACGGCAGGGAACCTCGCCCGGTTCCCATGCCTGTCTTGTCGGCCATTGCGTTCTCGGCGCTTGCGGCCTTCGGTTCTTTTCTCGTTCTTCTCCAGATCGATATTCCCCTCCTGCGGTTTCTACGGGCCCTGAACCTCTCGTCCGTGCAGCGGCTTGGCGATTGGGGCGAAAAACTTGGGAACGGGGGGACGCTGGTCGGGATCAGTCTGGCGATATTTGCGCTCGGCTGGTTTTTGAAGCGTGAGCGGTGGCAGCGAGTCGCCCTGGACAGTTTACTGGCCCATGGCGCGGTGGCTCTGGTCGTCAACGGGTTGAAGCATCTCATCGGCAGGCCCAGACCGCGGCTGACGCACGGTGATGATTGGCAGTGGTGGCCCTCCTGGGAATCGGGCATGGACTCGCTTCCGTCGGGGCATACGTCTGCAACCGTGGCGGTGGTGACGGTGTTAGTCCGGGGCCTTCCTCGTGCACGGTGGTTGCCCTTTGTGATTGCCGCTTGGGTGGCGGCAAGCCGTATCTGGCGCGGGTCGCATTTCCCGAGCGATGTGGCCGCCGGGATGGTTGTGGGCTATATGACCGGTACGGTCTTCAATGCGCCGCTGAAGTGGTGGTATCGGTCCGCAGCTCTGGGGCTGGTTCGCATTGCGCCGGTGGCCGTTGCCGTGGCGGGGTTGTTCTGGATCGTGTCTCACCGGGTGATCGATCCCGGCACCGACATGTTGCTGGTTGGATCGGGGCTTTTGCTTGTGGTGGCCGGCGCGAGCATCGGTATGCTCGGGCGGCGCAACGAGGGCTCGCACAGGAGCGGACTGGCCGCGCGTGTTCCCCTGGTCTGCCTCGGGTTGGGCCTCGGTGTGGCGACTGGGGCGCCGGTGATCATGGTCCTGTCGCTGCTGGTGTGCCTGGCGTGGCTGTTGGAAGGAAATCAACCGACCGAAGAAACGGTCCAAGCAGTGGCCGCTTGGCCGCAACCGGCTCTGTATGCGATGGGGGGGACCGCTGCGTTGCTGGTGATTTACCTGGTGAAGGGGCTTATCCCACTTCGCTGATCTTGGATCGGAAGGTCACCGCCTGACCTGCGGCTCAGTGGCCCGGGATGCGGATCCGAGGTTTCTCTTCCTGCTCCGGCACGTTGACCATCTCGCGATTAGCCAGCAACACGTACCCGAATCGTTCGAGGACGATCGGGTAGTCCATCGTCTCGAACGGCAACCGCCCGCGCAGGGCCGCCGGCAGGAGGAGCATTGTCTTACCCGGTTGAGCCAGGTAGGGCTTGATGTTGGCTTCCTCGTTCACCGGAATCATGATGGCCTTTCGTTTGGCGTAGAAGACCAGCGACGGTCGCGGCTGCCCGTATACGATGAGCCGATCGTTGGGACCAAGGTTCAACCCCGCCACTTCCGCCAGTTGCTGCGGCGGTTCGACGAAAAAGTAGCTCAGCATGGGCAGCGTCAATTGGGTCACCACCAAGACGACCAGCGCCAGCGATCCTCCGGCGGCCCAGAATGCGGCCGGCCGTCTCGTCTCGCTCAGTCCGAAATAGGCCACCAAGGCCATTCCCACCAAGAAGATGCTGGCGACTGCGTAAGGGCCTGGGCCAAGCGGCACATGCCCGGCGGCTGGAAACTCGTTCGTCATCTTCACGGCAAACTTGGCATAGAGCGGAGGTAGTGAGGCCATGGCAATGGCCAAGATTCCCCCGACGATCGTCACGGTATGGATGGCCGCGCGGGTACCTCGCGTGTTCGGGTCGGTGACGCACCGATTCCAATAGCTCGCTGTCAGCAGGGCGGCTGCTGGAAAGAGTGGCGCGATATAGTGTGGCAGCCGCGTCGAAGAGAGACTAAAGAAGATCAGCCCGCCCACCACCCAGACCGCGGCAAACCATTCGAGCGCGTGGAATGGCGTTGAGGCCGCAGCTTCCGAAGCAGGTGTGCCTGAGAAAAGACCGGCCCGCTTTGCTGCCCGCCATTCTTGAAAAGACCGGTACCAGGCATAGGGCAGCCAGCCGCTCCAGGGGAAAAACCCCACGAGGAAAATAGGGAGATAAAACAACGGCGTGCCCCCATGGCCTTCCATGGCTCCGAGAAACCGTCCGATGGTGTCACCTTGGGCGGAGGCAGCGTATCGCTCGCCATGAATGGTCCACATCATGATGTACCAGGGGAGGGCGAGGGCGACGAAGATCGCAAGTCCCACCACCGGAGATCCTTCTCGCCAGTAGAGCGCCCAGGAACGTGTGAACCAGAGGTACAGGGCGACGGCGAGCATTGGAATGAGGAACCCGACCGGTCCCTTGGTCAAGGTGGCCAGCGCCATGCCGAGGTAGAACAGCCAGATGCACCAGCGTTCCCGCCCTTTCCCGTACAGTCCGAGCCAGAAGCCGTACAGCGCCAATGTCGTGAAGAAGTTCAGGACACTGTCGGTCAAGGCCATGCGCCCGAGACCGATGATCTCGAGATTGAGCAACAACATACCGGCGCCGAAGAGCCCGACGACCGGTCCTCGACAGCGGGTCAAAAATAGATACTGGAGCAGAATTACGCCCACGCCAAAGACGGCGGACGGCAAGCGTGCCGAAAACTCCGATACGCCGAACAGGTGATAGGACAGGCTCATCAGCCAGTACACGAACACGGGTTTCGCGAAGCGCGGCTCATAGTTGAAGGTCGGGCTGACGTAGTTGCCGGTCTCGTACATCTCCCGGCCGGCTTCTGCATTGCGCCCCTCATCCCGGTCGGTCAGGCCGGTCGAGCCGAGGCCGACGAAAAACAGCACGGCCGACAACGCCAGCAACAGCACCAACACGATCGGTTGGATCGACCGATCCTCTTCGACGCTCGGCGCCTGAGGTGGGGGATGACCGTTGGTATCGGGGATCATTAGGACTTCATGCCGGGGGGCGATGTCGACTCGACCGCTGCAGAGGGCCGATGAATCAACATGAGGTTGCGAAGGTACACGACGCTGCCGATACTTTGCCCGGCGATAAATACCGGGTCATGACGGTAGATGGCATAGGCCAACGTGATCAATCCTCCGATCAGACTCATATACCAGAAGGCCACGGGGACCTTGCTGGCGGCGCTCCGTTCAGAGGCCAGCCACTGGATAATCCAACGGCCGAAAAAGAGCCCCTGGCCGAGGAAGCCGATCGCGAGCCACATGGTTTCGTTCGTGATGTTCATGGAAGGGTTGTGCGTCTCCGTTTACTGGCTGCGAAGACGATATTTCAACACCCGATGTTGCATCCAACGGACCGCGACCAGATCGTAGAGTCCTTTGAAGAGCCGATTCCCGACGCCGTACTTCGATACGCCGTGGGCCCTGGCATAGTGCCGCACCGGGACTTCGGTGACCGTGAAGCCGTGCATCAGGGCCAGGGCCGGAAAAAAACGGTGCATCCCCTCGAACAGTTGCATCTTTTCGACTACCGGCCGACGGAAGATCTTGAGGGAGCAGCCGGTATCGTGCACCCGGTCCCCGGTCACGGCGCTGCGAACCGTATTGGCAATCCGAGAAGAAATTTTGCGGGTCAGGTTATCGTGCCGGTCTTTGCGCCAGCCGCAGACCAAATCATGGGTACGGGTATGGGGCAACAGGGTTGCGATGTCCGCGGGATCGTTCTGCAGGTCGCCGTCGATCGTAATCACCAGCTCGCCGCTGGACCGTTTGAATCCCGCGTCGAAGGCCGAGGACTGTCCGTAGTTGCGGTCGAAATGGAAGACCGTCACCGCGCGATGCTGGGAAGCTAACCGGTCCAGCACCTCCGAACTTCCGTCGGTGCTGCCGTCGTCGATATAGACCAATTCATACGAGGCCGAGCGAGATTCCTCTCGGGCTTCGAGGACGTTCACCAGCTGTTCGGTGAGGGGGACCAGGTTCTCCCGTTCATCCTTGATGGGGATGACCACGGAGGCCCATGGGCGGGTCGCCACAGTCATGGAGCGGAGCAGTGTCCTTCACGCGGGGGTTGATTGCATCGCACGCCAGCATTCTACAGAAGGGGGGAACAACGGGTCAAACGCTGTTTCCCCGACGGGGCCTCGGCTGAAGTCGGTCGATGGCCACGACACGGTCGATCTGCACGGGGATCTGCGGGTCGTTCGAAAAGCAAGGCTCGATGGGACGGGCTGGATCTTGTTCCGTCGGAATGGCGTGGACGCTAAGGAGCGGGCGCAGATGGTTTCACCGAGGCGACCGAAAAGCGCATCGTTCCCATGAGAGTCGTATCGTTCATCTGCTCGCCGGCGTAGATTTCGACTTTGTATCGGCCGGGGCTCCAGCCGTTCTTGGGGGGAAAGAGTTTGAGGTATCCGGACTCATCCTCCAGCGCGATGTACATCGCATCTTCGGCGACGACCGTGCCGGGCAGGAGGCCCACGACCTGTTCGGGGTAGCACCGGCCGAAGATCTGAAAGGATTGATAGTGTTGGTGCAGTTCGAACACGATGAAGACCGGCTTGGCGCCGGCGGGGAACTGTTCGGTCGGCCGCACCGGGACAATCTCATGAGTCCGGCGAATCCCCAACTCCTCATCGAACCCTTCGGCAACCACGATTTTTCGGAACATGCCTTGCGGCGGGGCATCAAAACTATAGGGCTTCGTATTCTCCGTGCGGTTCTGGAATTCAGGAATCGGTACATTGTGGGTCAAGGGCAACTCGTCGGCCTCGGCGGATGGAGCCGCCACGAGGAGGATGCCGGCGATGAGTCCCAGCGAGAGTCTCATTCTGCTTAGGTACACTCCACCCCAGAGCGCTGTCAAGGAAGCGCCGAGCGCCTGGCCTGAACTCGGTTGCGGGTCAAATTTGCTTCCTGCTAGAATTTCCCTCTTTCGCCGCGTCCACGCGCTGTGGCGTGGCGTCGAGCTCGTATCACGTGTGACAGGGGGAATCATGGAACAACAGGTCGCCAATCAGCTCCAGGAACTCGACGCCCTTCCTCAGCCGCTGGGGGACTACAAGCCTGTCGACCAATGGCAGGCCCATATCAACGCGCTGTTCTACGGTCTGCGTGGAAATCAGCAGCGGAGTTTCTACCAGACGTTCGCGACGGCGGATTATCGCCTTGCCCACGCCTTGGCCGCCGACTATTACGACAAGGTCATTGCCCGCGAAAAAAACCTGAACGCGACGAAAGCCGAGGGGAAGGCGGAGGTTCAGCCCCAACCTGATATGCGGCCCTCTCTGACGGTGATGGA